>VGQS01000048.1 GCA_016882285.1 Cyanobacteria bacterium K_DeepCast_35m_m2_155
GCATGACCGAGCGGCAGCTGCAGGCCCTGGCGCACGACTGCTGCCAGCGCCATGGGGTCAGCAGCTGCCTGATCGAGCACCGCATCGGCCGGGTGCTGCCGGACGAGGCGATCGTGCTGGTGGCCACAGGGGCCGATCGACGCGGCCCGGCGCAACGCTGCTGCCAGGAGCTGCTCGAAGCGCTCAAGCACGACGCCCCCTTCTGGAAACGCGAGTGGCGCGCTGATGGCAGCCGCCGCTGGCTCAGCGGCAACACACCGCTCTGAGGTCACAGCAGCAGGATGCCACCGGCACGGAATCATCCGAGCCGAAAGGCGTCAGTGGCACTGGTCATCCCCTGCGCAGCCTGAAGATCACGGCGGGCAATGGCCAACATGGCCAGAGCGTCGGCGTCAGCCATCAAGCCGGACCCCCTCCGCATAGGCCTGATGCACCACATTGCTGCGGAGCTGGCGACGTTGTTCCACCTGAGACTGCGAAAACATCAACAAATCCACGGGACAACCGGGCTGGCTAATGCACCAGCGGAGCCGATCCAGCACTGCCCAGCGATCGTGATGGGCCAGCCAGTGATCGCTCACCGTGATCAGCAGATCCACGTCTGAATCCGCTGCAGCGTCACCTCTGGCTCGGGAGCCAAACAGCCGCACCTCGGCCCCCGGAATTTCCTGGCAAATCTCAGCAGCGATCTGCCGCAACTGAGGCAGGTTCAACGTCGGATCCGATCGAGCAACCACGGGGCATCGGGTTCGATCACCCCATCACGCTAATGAGTCGAGGTGGTCACAGCAGCGGCAGCCGCAGCAGCTGGGCCCACAGCGCGCTGCCTGCTTCGAGCATCCCCGACTCCGCGGGGATCTCAAGCAGCAGATCGGCGCCCTGCAGCGAGCCGATGCGCGAGGAAGCCTGGGAGCCGGACACCCGCGCCAGCAGGGCGCCGTCGTCGGCCACCAGCAGCTGGGCCCGGGCCAGTTCGGGCCGGCCGGCACCCCGGTTGAGCGCGCTCTCGAGCCGCACCCGCAACCGCGGCAGCAGCTGCACCTGGGCGCCCTCGAGCCGCTGCAGGGCGGGCCACAGCAGCTGCAAGGCCGTGATCGCCGCGGCCACCGGATTGCCCGGCAGCCCAAACAACGGCACCTGACGCTCGCCAGCGCCGCTGCCATCGCCCAACTGCCCAAAGGCAAACGGCCGCCCCGGCTTGAGAAACAGCTTCCAGAAATCAACCGCCCCCAGCTCGGCCACCAGGGCCCGGATCCAGTCGCTGTCGCCGGCCGACACGCCCCCGGTGCTCACCACCACATCACAAGTGGCGGCCAGCTCGCGCAACGCCGCCCGCAACGGCTCCGGTTGATCGACCACAACCCGCACCACGTCGACCCCGTAGCCCAACCGCTGCAGCAGGGCGGTGAGCAACACCGAGTTGCTCTCCCAGATCTGACCGGGGCCCCGCAGCGCCGCGGGGGGCAGCAGCTCGTCGCCACTGACCAGCAGCCCCAGCCGCGGCCGCACGGTCACCGTCAACTCGGCCACACCGCAGCTGGCCAGGCGCCCCAGCTCGGCGGCGCCGAGGCGCACCCCGGCCGCCGCCAACTCCTGATCGGGCGCGGCTTCTTCATCGGGCTGGCGGATCCAGGGGTTGGCGCTGCAGGGCTGGACCAGCGCAATCCCATCGGGCGCGGGCTGCACCAGCTCCTGGGGCAGCACCCGGCCACTGCCGGCCGGCACCACCGCACCGGTGAGGATGCGCACCGCCTGGCCGACCATCAGCTCCCCGCCATAGGGAGCGCCGGCCGCCGACACCCCCACCAGCTGCCAGCGCTGGCCCACGTCGGGAACCCCATCGCCGGAAATGGCGTAGCCGTCCATGATCGAGGCGCGAAACCCGGGCACGGCCGCACCCGCACAAACCGGGGCAGCGGTGATCCGCCCCAGAGCCGCAGCCAACGGCACGGTTTCGTAGCCCCCCAGCGGTTGCAGGGCAGCCAACACATGCTGGCGCGCCTGATCCAGCGGCAGGCCTTCGCGGCCGAAGGGCTCAGCCATGGCGGGTGTCCCCAGCGGGATGGCGCCACTCCCCATGGCGACCACCGCTCTTGGCCAGCAGGCGCACCGGGCCGATCGTCATCGCCGGATCGGCCGCCTTGACCATGTCGTACAGGGTCAGCAGGCCCACCTGCACGGCAGTCAGGGCCTCCATCTCGACGCCGGTGCTGCCAGTGGTGCAGGCAGTCGCCTCGAGCCGCAGGCCCGAGCCATCGGCGCTGGGCTCGATCGCCACCGACACACCGCTGAGGGCGATCGGATGGCACAAAGGAATCAGCTCCCAGGTGCGCTTGGCCGCCTGAATCGCGGCCACCCGGGCCACCGCCAGCACGTCGCCTTTGGGCGCGTCACCGGACACCACCATGGCCAGGACAGCGGGCGCCATGGCGATGAATCCCTCGGCCGTGGCCTCGCGGCGGCTGGGGGTGCGGTCACCGACCTCCACCATGTGCACCTCGCCGGCGATGTTGAGATGGGTGAGCTCGCTCATGGGGATAGCAGCGCTGGCTCCAGCTTGGCGGGACAACCGAGCTGGTGCTGGGATGGCTGCAGCCCGCCGCCGGCCATGGATCTCAGCAGCCGCTGCTTCGCCTTCGAGGCCGACTTCACGGCCGACCTGCGCTGCATCCCGATGGCGGTGCGGCGCAAGCTCGATCTGGCGGGGATCAAACTCAAGCTGGTGCACTGGGGCGAGCTCGGCGAGGCCGAGCGACAGGAGCTTCTGGATTGGAACGACGATCCCGGGGCGATGGCAGCCCTGCGGCAGCACCTGCTGACGCGCACGGCCCAGCTCGCTGCAGGGCCAGCCAAAGCCCTGCCACAGGCGGCGCATGAACCCTGGCAACAGGGTGAGTCCTGGCCCGAGACCGTGCTGGCCTCCTGCCGGCAACTGGGGCTGACACCCGACCCGTCGGGCTGGATGCGCCTCAGCGAGCTGCAACGGTTTGCGCTGGTGAAACTCAGCCACCCCGGCCACGAGCACCGCAACCTGCCGCGGGCCCTGGTCGAATTCGGCATGGTCGCGGCCTGAGCAACCAGCCTCAACCCGGCAGGTAGGCCGAGCGTGACGGCGGCGCCGAGGCCAGCTTCTCCACCACCACCGCTGTGCCGTAGCAGAGCACCTCGGTGGCGCCGCCGCTGCCGCTGGTGACATCGGAGCCGTCGTAGCGGGTGCCCACGATCGCGTTGGCACCCAGCAGCAGCGCATGCTCCACCATCTGGTTGTAGGCCGCCTCGCGGGTCTGCTCGCACATCTCGGTGTAGGCGCCGATGCGGCCGCCGACGATCTGCTTGAGCCCGCCCAACAATCCCTGGACCAGGGTGGGCGAGCGCACGACGATGCCGCGCACGATGCCCCGGTACTCGCGAATCGCGTAACCCTCGATCGTGAAGGTGGTGGTCACGAACAGCGGTTGCATGGCCATTGCCGCGGCGTCCACCGCGTTCTAGCCAGCCATAACGTGGATCACATCGTTGTGCATCGGCCATGAAGCCCCTGCCCCAACGTGCCCAAGCCCTGAGCAGCCGCTGTGCGCCTGTCGCGTTCCTCCACCTATTTCTGCGCGTTTCTCACCCTGCTGAACGATCGGCTGGGTGAAACCCTGATTTTTCCGCTGCTGCCGTTTCTGCTGGCCGGCTTCACCAGCGACGGCCGCGTGCTGGGCCTGCTGACCGGCAGTTACGCCGTGGCCCAGTTCCTGGTGACGCCCCTGCTGGGGGCCCTGTCGGACAGCCACGGCCGCAGGCCCGTGATCGCCGCCTGCGTCGCCGGGTCAGTGCTGGGACTGGGGCTGTTCGCCTTCACCCTGATCTTTCCCTGGTCCACGCTGGCACCCGCCGCCAAAACCGCAGGGGTGCCCCTGACCCTGCTGTTCGTGGCCCGTCTGATCGATGGCGTCAGCGGCGGCACAGCCGCCACAGCCAGCGCGGTGCTGGCCGATATCTCCCCGCCCGAGAGGCGCGCCAAGGCCTTCGGCCTGATCGGCGTGGCCTTCGGCCTTGGCTTCATCCTGGGGCCGGCAGCGGGCGGGCTGCTGGGTCGCATCAACGTGACCCTGCCGCTGCTGGTGGCCGTGGGCATTGCCGCACTCAACCTGGTGCTGGTGCTCACCCTGCTCCCCGAGACCCATCCCCCCGAAGCCCGCATCGCCCTGCCGCGCAAACGGGAACTGCAGCCGATCAATCAGCTGGCGGCCGTGTTCGCCAACCCGCGGGTGCGGCGGCTGTGCGGCGCCTTTCTGCTGTTTTTTCTGGCCTTCAACGGCTTCACCGCGATCCTGGTGCTCTACTTCAAACAGCGCTTCGACTGGGGTCCTGGCTTGGCAGGCGCAGCGTTTCTGGTGGTGGGGGTGATCGCCACGGTGGTGCAGGGTGGGCTGATCGGCCCCCTGGTGAACCGCTTCGGCGAATGGCGGCTCACCCTTGCCGGCCTGGGCCTGGTGATCGCCGGCTGTCTGTTGATCCCCGCGGCCAACCCAGCCAACGCGCAGGCCGTGGTGTTCCCGGCGGTGTCGCTGCTGGCCCTGGGCACGGGTCTGGTGACGCCGAGCCTGCGTGCCCTGGTCTCGCGCCGGCTCGATGGCAGCGGCCAGGGCTCGGCCCTGGGCAGCCTGCAGGCTCTGCAGAGCCTGGGCAGCTTTGTGGGTCCGCCGCTGGCGGGCCTGGTGTACGAGAGCTTGGGCCACCGCAGCCCGTTCTGGCTGTCGGCTGCCCTGCTGCTCGCCGTGGTGCTGCTGGTGGCCGGTGGCGTTCCAGAACGTGGCGAAGCGACCCGTCAAGCAACGGCGACACACTGATCGCCACGGCGCGATTGCTACCTTGCCGTCAGAGGGAGCGCTCCGCCGAGGATCCAGGCGGATCACATGGGGCTGATGGCCATCGATCACAACGAGACCCGCGTCGCTCCTGAGCTCTACCTGAATCGGGAACTGAGCTGGATCAACTTCAACTACCGGGTGCTCGCCGAAGCTCTCAACGAGCGCACACCGCTGCTGGAGCAGGCCAAATTCAGCGCCATCTTCTGCAACAACCTCGACGAGTTCTTCATGGTGCGGGTGGCATCACTGAAGTCGCAGCAAGAAGCCGGCATCACCACCCTCAGCGATGACGGACTCACGCCGCAGCAGCAACTCGAAGCGATCCAGGCCAAGCTCAGGCCCTTGCTGGAATTGCAGCAACAGCACTACCGCCACGCACTCAAGCGCCAGCTGAGTGAGTACGGCGTTGATCTGATCGACTACGCACGCCTGAACAAACGGCAGCGTGAATGGGTCGACAACACCTTCAAGGTGTCGATCTTTCCGGTGCTCACCCCATTGGCGGTCGATCCATCGCACCCATTCCCGTTCATCAGCAACCTGAGCCTCAACGTGGCGGCGCTTGTACGCGATCCCGAGAGCGGCCAACAGCAGTTCGCACGCATCAAAGTGCCGCAGAAAATTCTGCCCCGTTTTCTGCCCATCCCAACCGAGCTCAGCGGCCGCTCCCCGGAGCCGGTATTCACAGCCGTGCCGCTCGAGCAGGTGGTGGCCTTCAACCTCAGCCTGCTGTTCCCAGGCATGGAGATCGAAGGGCACTACTTCTTCCGAATCACCCGTGACGCCGACCTGGAACTGCGGGATCTGGAAGCCGACGATCTGATGGAGGCGATCGAAGAGGGACTGCGCAAGCGCAAGCGAGGCGGCGAAGTGGTGCGCCTTGAGGTCGCCGATGAAATGCCAGAAGAGGTGGTGCAAGTGCTCATGGACGGCATGAGCGTTGAGCCTGAAGACCTGTACCGCATCAATGGCCCGCTGGGCCTCGATGACCTGATGAGCCTGTTGGCGATCCCCCTGCCCAAGCTCAAGGACAAACCGCACAAAGGCCGCACGGTGCCGGCACTGGCCCGGGCCCAGAAGAGCAAGCTGGAAGACGGCTCGCTGAAGCCCGAAGAGTTTGAAAGCATCTTTTCGGTGATCAGGCGCGGTGATGTGCTGCTGCAGCACCCCTACGACCTGTTTTCGACATCCGTCGAGGAATTCCTCAACCAGGCCGCCGATGACCCCTCGGTGCTGGCCATCAAGATGACCCTCTACCGCACCTCCAAGGACTCGCCGGTCGTCGGGGCCCTGATCCGCGCCGCCGAAAACGGAAAGCAGGTGATGGCTCTGGTCGAACTCAAAGCCCGCTTCGACGAGGACAACAACATCCAGTGGGCCAAGCAGCTGGAGAGTTCGGGCGTGCACGTCGTCTATGGCGTGCTCGGTCTCAAGACCCACACCAAGATCGCTCTGGTGGTGCGCCGCGAAAAGAACAGGCTCAACAGCTACGTGCACATCGGCACAGGCAACTACAACTCCAAGACCTCAAGCCTGTACACCGACATCGGCCTGCTGACGGCGCGGCCTGAGTTCGGTCAAGACCTCGTTGAGCTGTTCAACTACCTGACCGGCTTCTCCAAGCAGCAGAGCTTCCGCAAACTGCTGGTGGCACCCGTGACCCTGCGCCATGGCATGGAGACGTTGATCCGCCGCGAGATCGAACATGCCGCTGCCGGACGCGGCGGTCACATCAAGGCCAAGATGAATGCACTCGTCGATCCAGCCATTATCGGTTTGCTCTACGAGGCGTCACAGGCCGGTGTGCGCATCGAGCTGATCGTCCGCGGCATGTGCTCGATCAGGCCGCAAGTGGCAGGCATCAGCGACAACATCCATGTGGTGAGCATCATCGGCCGCTTCCTCGAGCACTCACGCGTGTTCTGGTTCGCCAATGGCGGTGACAGTGAGCTCCTGATCGGCAGTGCCGATTGGATGGGTCGCAATCTGGATCGACGCGTCGAGGCCGTTGCACCGATCGAAGATCTGCAGCTCAAGCAACAACTCGAAAACCTTCTTGACCTTTACCTCAACGACAGTGCCGCCTGGCACATGGACAGTGAAGGCAACTTTCAGCAACAACAGCAAGAAGCCGAGCCCACACTGGCGCAACGCGAGTTGATGCAACGCTGGCGCGGTGGGCTCAACGCCGCCGCCTGAGCGCAGCGCACAGCACTTGGGCACACGGCAGGCTGTAGCCGGCAGTCTGCAGCATCACAATTTCACTCGATTCGATACAGGAAATATTTCGCTTTTCTGACGTTGCCATTGCCTGGTCGGTGCTACATTCCGGCCAAATCCATAAGGAGGCTGGGGTGATGGGGACACCTCTGCAATCCGCCCTCGACGTTGCTAGTCGCAATGTCTCAGGGCAGAAGCCAGCAAGCCGGGCAACCGGCGCTCGCACTGGCAACAGCAGACTCAGTTCAGATTCAATCGGTTGGTACTTGAGCACCATCGGCCGTGTGCCGCTGCTCACTCCTGCCGAAGAAATCGAACTCGCACACCACGTGCAGGCAGGTAAGCGACTGCAGGAGATTGCTCCTGGCGATCGCACGCCGCAACAGCGACGTCAGATCCGCATGGGCCAGCGCGCCCGCGATCGCATGATGGCGGCCAACCTGAGGCTGGTGGTCTCGGTCGCCAAGAAATACCAGAACCAGGGGTTGGAACTGCTCGATCTGGTGCAGGAAGGGGCCATCGGTCTCGAGCGCGCCGTCGACAAATTTGATCCAGCCATGGGCTACAAATTCTCGACCTACGCCTACTGGTGGATCCGCCAGGGCATGACGCGTGCCATTGACAACAGCGCGCGCACAATTCGCCTGCCCATTCACATCAGCGAAAAACTCTCAAAAATGCGGCGTGTGAGCCGTGAGCTCTCGCACCGTCTTGGTCGGCAGCCCAACCGGCTCGAGCTCTCCCATGCACTCGACATGACGCCCGAAGAGCTCGAAGAGCTCATGGCACAGAGTGCACCCTGCGCTTCGCTGGACGCCCATGCCCGTGGCGAAGAGGACCGCAGCACCCTGGGCGAATTGATCGCCGATCCCAACAGTGGCGAGCACTTCGACTCGATGGATCGCACTCTGCAAAAAGAACACCTCGGCGGTTGGCTCTCTCAGCTCAACGATCGCGAGCAGCAGATCCTCAAGTTGCGCTTTGGACTGGAAGGCTCTGAGCCGCTCACCCTCGCCGAGATCGGCCGGCTGATCAACGTCTCACGCGAGCGCGTCAGGCAGCTGGAAGCCAAGGCGATCATGAAACTACGGCTGCTGAGCAACACCTCAAACACGCGTCTGGCAGCCTGAGGTCCATGGGCCTGCTCTCAGGCCAACCCTGGTGGTTGCAACAGACACTCGGCATCACTGCTGTGCTCCTGTGGCTGGCCTTGCTGGCGGTTGGCGCCGTGCACGTGCGCAGGCTGAGCCATGAACAGGGCGCTGTTGATCACAAACGGGAGTGGAGCCGCAAGCTTCTGCACATTGGCACTGGAGCCGTGATACCGCTGGCCTGGCTGTTTGGCATCGACCGCCTGATCGCCATCCCAGCAGCAACCGCAATCACCGTTGTGGCTGCTGTCAATCACCGCACCCGGTTGCTGCCCGCCATCGAAGATGTGGGCCGCCATAGCTACGGCACAGTCGCCTATGGCAGCTCCATCACCTTGCTGCTTGTGTTGTTCTGGCCTGAGCGGGCCGATGCCGTCTGCGCTGGCGTGCTGGTGATGGCCCTTGGCGATGGCTTGGCCGGGATGATCGGCAGCTGGATCCAATCACCAAGCTGGAGCCTCTTTGGCCATCGCAAATCGATCGCCGGGACTGCGGTGATGGCCACAACCGCATGGCTTGTGCTGATCGTGCTGGCGGCCTTCAGCCAGGGCTCTGGCGCTGTGACAGCCCCTGGGCTGATCACTCTGCTCGCGATTGCCTTGATCGCGACCCTGCTGGAGCAGCTCGCGTGGCTTGGGCTCGACAACCTCACGGTGCCGATCGTGAGCGGATGGCTCTGGGCCAGTTGGCAATAAACCCGACTCGCCTCAAGCGAGCAGCCTGCTCCTCCCGCAGACGCAACTGCCTTTGACGAATCAGATCGGCACACTCGATCCAGGTGTTCAGCACAGCGTTGTGAATGGCTGGCAGATCCCACTGGCGGTGCTGTGCGGTGAGCTGGGCCCAGCTCAACAGATCATCGAGCTGAACGTGGCGAAAGCCAGCAAAAGCAGAGTCCAATCACAATCTGCTCATGCTGAATAGAGCGTTGCAATTAGACCATTAGAACTCGCATCTCTCGAGTGCTAAGTTGCACAAACAGCGTCAATGAACTCAGGCCAGAGCTGGACTTTGAGCCCTTTGAGCCTGCGCAACCGCCGCCGCCAACTCATCCAGCAGTTCGGAGGTCGTGGTCAGATCGATGCAGGCATCGGTGATGCTCTGGCCATAGGTCAGCTGGCTCAGATCAGCCGGAATCGACTGGCTGCCAGCCACCAGATGGCTCTCGAGCATCACACCCATGACCGACGTGCTGCCAGTGCGCACCTGATCGGCCAAGGCCTTCAGCACCTCGCCCTGACGGCGGTAGTCCTTGTTGGAGTTGCCATGGCTGCAATCGACCATCAACCGGCTTGGCAGCGCCGCTTTCGACAGGGCGTCTGCTGCCGTGGCAATGGCTTCAGGGTGGTAATTGGTGCCGCTCTTGCCACCCCGCAACACCAGATGGCCATCGGGGTTGCCGGTGGTGCTGACGATGGCGGCCGAACCCTCCTTGTTGATCCCCAGAAAATGGTGCGGCCGGGCCGCAGCTTCCATGGCGTTGACCGCCGTGGTGACACTGCCGTCGGTGCCGTTCTTGAAGCCGATCGGCATCGACAGCCCCGAGGCCATCTCGCGGTGGGTCTGGCTTTCGGTGGTGCGGGCACCGATCGCGGTCCAGCTGATCAGATCGGCGATGTACTGCGGCACCACCGGATCGAGCAGCTCGGTGGCCGCCGGCAGGCCCATCTCGGCCAGATGCAGCAACAGCCCCCGCGCCACCCGCAGGCCCGTGTTGATGTCGTAGCTGCCATCGAGATGGGGATCGTTGATCAACCCCTTCCAGCCCACGGTGGTGCGGGGCTTTTCGAAGTACACCCGCATCACCACCTCGAGCTGCCCGAGGTGCTGCTGGCGCAGCTGGGCAATGGCACGGGCGTACTCGTGAGCAGCAGCGGTGTCATGGACCGAGCAAGGTCCAACGATCACCAACAGCCGATCGTCGCGCCCGTGCAGGATCGCCTGGATGCGCTCACGGGCCTGCCGCACCACCGCAGCACCCTGCTCGCTGAGGGGCAGATCACGGTGCAGCACGGCCGGCGGCACCAGCGGCCGGGTTTCAACGATGTGCAGGTCGGAGGTGGATTGCATGGCCCTAAACCTCGACTGGCACGGCGCAACGACACACCACCCTAGTGAGCGCCCAAGCAGCGCGGCCGCGCCCCCGTCTGCAGCGGTTGCGACCAAGGGGTAGCCCCTCGCCGTCAACAATGGGACTCACTTCGCTCGCCCGGGACCTGAGCCCGGGCCTGCCTCCCGCCACGCCACCAACACACCAGGTCATGTCTGCCGCCAGCACCTTTCTCGCCGACTACCGCGCCGCCGCCGCCGAGCGCGAAGCCCTGGGGGTGCCGGCCCTGCCGCTGAGCGCCGAGCAGACCGGCGCCCTAGTGGAGCTGCTGGCCGCCCCGCCCGCGGGCGAGGAGCCGTTCCTGCTGCACCTGCTGAGCGAGCGCATCCCCCCTGGCGTGGACGAGGCCGCCTATGTGAAGGCCAGCTGGCTGCTGGCCGTGGCCAAGGGCGAAGCCACCAGCCCCCTGGTGCCGCCGCTGGAGGCTGTGCGGCTGCTGGCCACCATGATCGGCGGCTACAACGTGGGCGCCCTGATCGAGCTGCTAGGCAGCGCTGATCCCGCCATCGCCAGTGCCGCAGCCGCAGGCCTCAGCAAGACCCTGCTGGTCTACGACGCCTACAACGAGGTGCTCGAGCTGGCGCCCAGCAACCCTTACGCCCAGCGGGTGATCGAAAGCTGGGCCGCGGCCGAATGGTTCACCGCCAAGCCCGAGCTGCCGGCCGAGATCACCGTGACGGTGTTCAAGGTGGAAGGCGAGACCAACACCGACGACCTCTCGCCGGCCACCCACGCCACCACCCGGCCCGACATCCCCCTGCACGCCCAGGCGATGCTCGAGACCCGCATGCCCGGCGGCCTGGAGCAGATCACCCAGCTCAAAACCAAGGGCCACCCCGTGGCCTATGTGGGCGACGTGGTGGGCACAGGCAGCTCGCGCAAGTCAGCGATCAACTCGGTGCTGTGGCACACGGGCGACGACATTCCCCATGTGCCCAACAAGCGCAGCGGGGGCGTGATCCTGGGGGGCAAGATCGCGCCGATCTTCTTCAACACCGCCGAAGACTCGGGCGCCCTGCCGATCGAGTGCGACGTCAGCGCCCTGGCCACGGGCGATGTGATCACGATCCGCCCCTACGCCGGCACGATCGAGCGCGCCGCTGGCGAGCCCGATGCCGGCACGGTCGTCGCCCGCTTTGAGCTCAAACCCAGCACCATCACCGACGAGGTGCGCGCCGGCGGCCGCATCCC
>VGQS01000049.1 GCA_016882285.1 Cyanobacteria bacterium K_DeepCast_35m_m2_155
CTGATCGAGAAGGAAAGCCTCGACGGCGACGAATTCCGCGCCATCGTCGCCGAATACACCGCCATTCCTGAGAAGGAGCGTTTTTCGCCGCTGTTGATCGAGTCGGCCTGAGTGATCAGTCAGCCTGGGCCACGATCGAAAGACTCCCGGCCATGAGCAGTTTGATTCTCTGCACAACGCAACACCAAAACCCCGCCTAAGCACCAGCTGGTCATGGGGTCAATCTTGGCTGCAGTTGTGGCATCTCCTGGAATGCGACGATTTGAAGCAGTCCATGGCAACACATCAAATCAACATTAGTTTTTGAGCAGCCACTAACCCATCCATGCTGACCAAAGCAGCTCGTCACGCCGCCAACCTGGTTGGAAGCACACTGAGCCTGGGGCTGCTGTCAGTTCTGCCGGTTGAAGCGTGCACCAGGATTTTGTATATAGGTGCTTCCAATACCGTGATCACCGGTCGTTCGATGGACTGGTATCAAGACAATTCTCCCAACATCTGGAGCATGCCAAGGGGCATGAAACGTGATGGGGCAACAGGTGCCAACACGATCCGCTGGACGTCAAAATACGGCAGCGCCGTGGTCAGCATGTATGACATCGGCACCGTTGATGGCATCAACGAAAAGGGCTTGGTTGCCAACACCCTTTACCTGGCCGAGTCCAATTACGGCAGAGCCAATGGCAAACCAACCCTCAGCATTGTCGCTTGGGCTCAGTTTGTGCTCGACAACTACGGGAGCGTCAACGAAGCCGTAGCGGCTTTGCGACAAGAACCGTTTCGCATCGTGGCACCGGTTTTGCCAGGAGGAAAACCTGCCCAGGGCCATCTTTCGATCTCAGATGCGAGTGGTGACTCGGCCATCTTCGAATACATCGATGGCAAACTCGTCATCCACCATGGCAAGCAATACAACGTGATGACGAATTCACCAAGCTTCGACCAGCAACTGGCACTCAACAGTTATTGGCAACAGATCGGCGGCATGGTTTTTATGCCTGGCACCAGCAGAGCATCGGATCGCTTTACACGCGCCTCGTTCATGGTGAATGCCATCCCTAAAACGGTTGATCCAGACATCATCACAGCGGTTCCGAACCAATCCTTTGACTTTCAGGCCATGGCCTCAGTACTCGGAGTGATGCGCGCAGTGAGTGTGCCGCTTGGCATTCAGGACCCCAAACTCCCCAACATTTCATCGACACTCTGGCGAACAACCTACGAACACAAAGAAGGCATTTTGATCTTCGATTCAGCTACCTCACCAACAGCCTTCTGGGTTAAAATCAATGATCTGAGCCTCAACCAGGGGCACCCCGTGCGCAAGCTGACTGTCGCTGGAGGCCGCACCTACAGCGGCAATGTCAGCAATCAAATGGTCCCTGCACAACCATTCAGGTTTCTCTCCAGCACACCCCGTCCCTGAGCTGGAGCAGGCCGCCCTGATCAGGACCTTCGATTGCGGCATCGCTCGGAGCAGTAGATGACCTGCTCCCAGACGCCCGCCCATTTCTTGCGCCAGCTGAAAGAACGCCCGCACACGGGGCAGACCTTGCTGGGCCTGAGGCTGGGGGGCAGTCCGCCGCGCTGGTTCTGGCCCTGGTCGTCGTTGCCGCGCTGCCGGCCCATGGCGAGCGGTCAGACAGGACGCACCGGTCGCTTGTCGATGACCTTGTCGATCAGGCCGTAGTCGACAGCTTCGGCCGGCGACATGAAGAAGTCCCGGTCGGTGTCTTCTTCGATGCGCGGCAGGGGTTGGCCGGTGCGATCGGCGAGCTCCTGGTTGAGCTTCTTTTTGAGATAAAGAATCTCGTCAGCCTGGATGCGAATGTCGCTGGCCTGGCCGCGGGCACCCCCCAGCGGCTGGTGGATCATGATGCGCGAATGGGTCAGGCTGCTGCGCTTGCCCTTGGCGCCGGCACACAGCAGAAAGGCCCCCATCGAGGCAGCCAGACCGACACACACGGTCTGCACGTCGGGTTTGATGTGCTGCATCGTGTCAAAGATGCCCAGCCCGTCGTACACCGAGCCACCCGGAGAGTTGATGTACAGGAAGATGTCCTTGTCGGGGTCTTCCGCTTCGAGAAACAGCAGCTGGGCCACGATGCGGTTGGCCGACTCCGAGGTCACCGGCTCGCCCAGGAAGACGATGCGTTCACGCAGCAGGCGGGAATAGATGTCAAACGCCCGTTCGCCGCGACCCGATTCCTCGATGACAATGGGGATCGTGGTCACAGCGAAGGCTTCGGCGGTGGGCCGATCTTACTGAGCCTGGAAACGGCCTGAGACAGGCGGCGCTAGGGTCGCTGCACCTTGGATGCACCCGCGTGAGCGCCGCCCTCACCGTTGCCGACAGCAAGCGCGCCTTTCACAGCGCCTTTCCCTATGTGATCGGACCGCTGTACCGGCGCATGGTGGATGAGCTGCTGGTTGAACTGCACCTGCTCAGCAGGCAGCAGGGTTTTCAGGCCGATGCCCTGTTCGCCGTGGGGCTGGTGCAGGTGTTTGACGGCTTTGCCAAGGGCTACAGGCCTGAAGGGCAACGGCTGCCATTGTTCGACGCCTTGTGCAGCGCGAGCGGCTTCAACGGGGCGGCTCTGCGTCAGCAGCACAGCGCAGCACGTGCTGCCATGGGCAAACACAGCGTTGAGGCGGTCAAGCAGTGGATTGAGCAGCAGGGCAACGATGCCCCTGAACCGATCGCCTCAGCCCTGGCCAGTATTCAACGGCCCGATTTCCACTACTCCAGGCTGATGGCGGTTGGCCTGATGGCGCTGCTGGAGCAAGCCCAGGGCGCCGATGCCATGGATCCTGCAGCCCTGCGCAGCTATGCGCATGATCTGGGCGCCTCGATGGGGCTGCTGCGCGATCGGCTCGACAAGGATCTCAAGCTCTACGCCAGCAATCTTGAAAAAATGGCCCAAGCGGTCGAGTTGATGGAAGAGACCATTTCTGCCGAAAAGCGCAAACGTGAGCGCCGCAGCAGTGCCGCCCCGGCTGCGCCAACCCCGCCCAGCGATACCCCTAGCGAGGGCGGCTCAGCTCCAGGCGTCCAGACAGCTGGCTGATCGGTGCTGTAGCACCGGCACCGGCAACCAGCTCCAACTGATCGGCATCCTTGATCAACTGGGGAAACTCCTGAGGCCAAAGGCCCATCCGATTGAGACTGGCGGGTCTGGCGCGCAGCCGCAGCTCTGCGTACGTCTGCGCAGGTCCGACAACACCCAGCAGGCTCTGGGGCTGGGGGCCTAGGTACAACAGCAGGCGCGGCTCCTGGGAGCGACCGCCAGGCAAGACCCAACGCCAGCCTCCCACCTCGCCGCCGGCCTCGTCGCGAAAGCGGGCACTGGGCAGGGCGCCCGTTGCACTGAGGCGTGGCGTCAGGCCTTGCAGGGCCGGCAAGGGTTCCTGCAGGCCCTGCTGCTGCAAGGGTGCGCGCAGGCCTGCCAGCAGCCGCGCCCAGGCCTGACGGTCGCGGGCCGCCGGGGCCAGCTCGAGCTCGAGACCCGCCTGAAACGTTCCGCCGGCCAGCTCGCGCAGGCGCAGCACAAACGGCAGACGGCGCAGCAGAGCCAGCTGCGCATCGCTGATGCCATAGCGCGCGGCCAATGGCTCGCGCACCAACTGGCGGGCCAGCAGACCCTGCAGCAGCACCTCGAGCGAGGGCCCCTGAAGTTCCAGCAAAACGTCCTGTGGCAAGGGCCTGGTGCTGGGCTGCCAACGGGCCGGCGCAGGCTGGGCAAGCACCCCGCTGGCCGCCGCCGCCTCGCCACTGAAATCGAGGCTGAGCCCACGCAACTGCAGGCTCAGACACCCCTGCTGCAGCCGCTGCAGCAAAGGGGCCACAGGACCTGCCAGTGAGCCAAGACCGGCACCGCTCCAATAGACGGCCTGGGGCCTGCGCAGCTGCTCGAGACAGCGCTGCTCAAGCCCGCGCTGCGGCCGCACCACCGCGGCGAGGCGCTCGGCAAGGGCCTGCCGGGCCAGGGGGTCGGCGGCCAGCACAGCCAGGTTGCCGACCACAAGTGGCGGCACCGGCAAGCTTGCAGCGGGCACCCCGCTGAGGCTGGGGGCCGGCAAGGCCAGATAGGCCCCCGCCGCACCATGCGCCCCCCAGAACTGCCACCAGGTGCCCTGCTGGCGTTGCCACAGGGAAGGTGCAGCAGCGCCCAAGCGCTCACGCCAGAGCACCGGTAGCGGCCGCGCCCCTGAAGCCCCAAAGCTTTGCAGCAGCTGAATCTGGGGCAGCAGCTTGGCCAGGCCCTGGGCCTGGGGTCTGGGCCAGATCACAAGAGCTGCTGCAGGCAGCAGCAGCAAAGCAGCCGTCAGTGCTGCGGTGTTGGGCAAGGCCAGCCGTCGATTCATGGACACGGCCCGTAGGTGGTGCTGCGCCGGCGCACCGGCCGGCCAGCGCTGCGCGCTGCAGCCTCAAGGGCCGCTGGATCCTGATTGGTGCCGCCGCTGGCGCCCGCCATGGTGGTGATGTGCTCCTCCATCAGCGTGCCACCGAGATCGTCGGCCCCCCAGCGCAGCGCCTCGGTGGCGCCCGCCAGGCCAAGCTTGACCCAGCTGGGCTGGTGATGGCGTATCCAGGGCCCCAGCAGCAATCGTGAAACAGCCGTGAGCTGCAGCATGGCCTGCAGGTCGGGCTGATCGCGCCCCACCCGCTGACGCAGCGGCGCCGGGGCCGCCTGGCCCACAAACGGCAGCAGCACGAATTCGGTGAAGCCCATCTGGCCGCGCTCGATGGCATGGCGCTGCAGCTGCAGCAGGGTGAGCAGGTGGGCGGCACGGTCGGCAGCCGATTCGATATGACCCGCCATGAGCGTGGATGTGGCCGGCAGCCCGCGCGCATGAACCTGCAACATCACCGCCACCCAGCTGCGGGCACTGAGCTTTTCAGGGCAGAGCACACGCCGCAGCGGCTCGCTGAGCACCTCAGCAGCGGTGCCCGGCACCGACGCCAGCCCCGCCTGCTGCAGCCGATCGAGCACGCCATCGAGCGGCAGGCCATCGCCCTCGGCCATGAACAACAGTTCCTGGGGCGAAAACGCGTGCAGATGCACGCCCGGTGCCGCTTCGAGCAAATCAGCAAGCAGCGCCTCGGCATAGGCCAGCAAACTGCCGTTGAGCCGGGCTTCGGGATTGAGACCGCCCTGCACACACAGCTCCGTGGCACCGCGCTGGTGGGCATCAGCGGCCTTGGCCTGCAGCACATCGCGGCTGAGCCAGTACGCCCCGGGGGTGCCCGGATCGCGGCGAAAGGCGCAGAAGCTGCAGTGCTTGACGCAGTGGTTGCTGAGGTTGAGGTTGCGATTGATCACATAGGTGACCGTTTCGCCCACCAGAGCCGCGCGCAGCCGATCGGCCGCCTGCCGCAGGGGTTCGGCCTCAGCAGCGCTGGTCTGAGCCAGCAGGGCCGCCGCCAGCTGCGCATCGGGCAGCACAAGGGTTTCGGGTTCATCCGCCCAGGGCAGAGCCTGCAGCAGGTCAGCCAGGTGAGCCCTCTTGGGAACTCTCAAAGGCTCAGGGGGCTGAAGCAACCGGGCTGCTTTGGCCGTGGCCCAAGGCGCCAGCGCAGCTGCGGGGGTCACGGACGTGATTTGCGCTCCTGCAGTTTGCGCCGGCGGCGATCACGCCACTCGACACTCGAGAGATACACGACAGAGACACTGACAAACACCAGCAGGACAGCTGCTGTCAGCGACAGGATCCTTGCAGGATCCGCAAGCAGCTCACCCACTCAGAAATTGATGCTGCCGTCGCCGTTGCGGCCCCAGACGACCATGGCGATCGAAAACGTGAAGATGGCGGCCAACGAAGCCCAACCAGCGGTGATCAGCATCTGAAAGCGCAGTCGCGTTGTGCGAGCTTACCTAGCCTTGGAGGCGGGTTGCGCCCATTGTTGCCAGAACAGACAGTTGAGCCCGCCATGGTTCGTGAGCTCACCAGCGCCGCACCCGCTCAGCAGCGCAGCCGCGAGCAGCTGCTGGAGCGCAGGCCCTACCCCCGTTTCAAAGTGGTGGTCCTCGATGACGACGTGAACACCTTTGTGCATGTCGTCGACTGCCTGGTGCGCTACGTGCCCGCGATGACCCCTGATCGCGCCTGGGAGCTGGCCCATCAGATCGACGGCCAGGGGGCTGCTGTGGTCTGGGTCGGCCCGCAGGAGCAGGCCGAGCTGATCCACCAGCAGCTGGGCGGCGAGGGGTTGACCATGGCCCCTCTCGAGCCGGCCTGATCATTTGTGCAGCATGGGCCGCCTGGTCATCACCCACAGCACCTATCTCGAAGGGCTGATCCCGGTGCTCAGGCGGCTGGCGCAGCACGAGGCGATCGACACGATCACCCCGGCGGTGATCGCGCGGGTGCGGGGTCGCAGCCCCCAGCTGCAGCTCCGCATCTCGGCACCAATCCAAGGTGGGCACAAGCTGGTGGCCCGCCGCGGCGGCAGCGTGCAGGAGGTGTTCATCGTCACTGGGCTGAGCGCTGCTGAGCTGAAGCCGCTATTGGAGACTGTGCTCAGACGCACTTAGGACAAAGCGCTGCGCGCTTGTACCGGTGACCATGGTCATGACCATGGTCAGATAGGGAGAGGATGCGACGACCCGTGGCGTCCTCCCTCAACTGCATCACACCATTGATGGCATCAGTCCCGCCGCCCTTCAGGACGCCCTGCACTGGCGCTACGCCACCAAGGCCTTTGACCCAGGCCGCAGCATCCCTGCTGAAACCTGGACTGCGCTTGAGCAGAGCCTGGTGCTCAGCCCCTCGAGCTATGGCCTGCAGCCCTGGAAGTTTGTGCTGATCCGCAACCCGGAGCTGCGCCAGCAACTGCGGCCGCACTCGTGGGATCAGAGCCAGATCACCGACTGCTGCGAACTGGTGGTGTTTGCCGGCCGGCGCGACATCGAGCAGGCCGATCTGGATCGGCTGATCGAGGCCACCTGCCAGAGCCGGGGGCTGGCGCCTGAGCAACTGGGCTTCTATGCCGACCTGATGCGCCGCAACCTGGTGGGAGCACGAGCAGCTGCCAGCCAGTGCCATCGCCGAATGGGTGGGCCGGCAGGTCTACATCGCCCTGGGCACCTTCATGACCGCCGCAGCGCTGCTGGAGATCGACACCTGCCCGATTGAAGGCTTTGACCCGGCTGCCTATGACCGTCTGCTGGGCCTGGAGGGCACGCCCTATCGCAGCTTGGTGATCTGTGCCGCGGGTTATCGGGCAGCCGATGACAAGTACGCCCAACTCGCCAAGGTGCGCTACCCCGCCGAGCAGCTGATCGAGCGGCGCTGAGCTGCCAGCAAAAAGCGCCCATTGCTGAGCGCTTTAGGGATGAACCGCCGTGCCGTTTTGCCCCAGTGTTCGACCTGGTGGAACCAGAAGGGGGGTCAGGGGCGGGGCGCCGTTTCCGGCTGCAAGGCCGGCCTACGTTGCTTCCGCTGCAGACCCCCCATGTCGAAAAGGGAGTCAGATCAGAAAACTGTAGAAGGCAGTCACCAACACAGCAGTTCCCCGAAACTGTAAGCGCATCAGCCGGCAGGCGGCAGGGGCCAGATCTGCCGCACCTGTGCAAGACGCTGCATCGCCTCAGCCAGTCGGGCCTGTGGATCACTGGCCTGCAGGCTCAGCGTCAGATGACCGAGCTTGCGGCCCAGGCCTCCCCCCTGCTTGCCATACCAGTGCAGTGCAGCACAAGGGAGCTCCCTGAGCGCCTGCTGCTGGGCGCTGTAGTCGGCATCCGGGCCGGCGAAACCCAGCAGGTTGACCATCAGCGCGCCGGGCACGTGAAGCGACACATCGCCCATGGGCATGCCGGCGACGATGCGCAGCTGCTGCTCAAACTGACTGGTGTGGCACGCCTCAATCGAAAAATGGCCGGCGTTGTGGGTGCGCGGGGCAATTTCATTGACCTGCAGGCCCGCAGGTCCATAGAAGAGCTCAAGCGAAACCATGCCCACATAGCCGCTCGCCGTCAGCAGTGAGGCCGCCAGGTTGCGCGCATGGGCCTGCACCGCATGGGACACCGGTGCCGGTGCCAGCACCCAGTCGCACACCTGCTGGTGCTGATGGGTCTGCACCAACGGGTAACACGCAACCTTGCCGTGGCGGTCGCGGCAGGCGAGCTGGGCCAGCTCCAGTTCAAAGCTGACCAGCTCCTCAAGGATCCAGTCGTGGGGGACGACCTCAGCCAGTAGAGCCTCGAGATCGGCCTGCTGATGCAGCACCCGGGTGCCCTTGCCGTCGTAACCGCCGGTGGCGGCTTTGGCCATCACCGGAAAACAGAGGCCATCAGGCAGACGCGGCAGCCCTGGACTGGGGTGATCGGCGGCATCGCTTGAGGCATGCTCCTCACGTGGTGGCTCATCGCCATCTGCTGCTGACCGTTTGGGTGGTTGCAGCACGGCCTCGAGCCCACACCAGATCGGCGAGGGCAGATCGAGCCGGTTGAGCAGTTCGCGCTGGCGCCGCTTGCTGACCAACTGCTCAAGGCAGGGCAGATCGGGAACGAATTGCACCCCCTCGGCCGCCAGTTGCGAGAGGGCTGCAATGTCGAGCCATTCGTTCTCAAAACTGATCGCCGCGCAGCGGCGTGCCAAGCGCCGGGTGGCCTGCAGATCATCCAGCGCTGCGAGCTCGAGGCTGCTGGCCAGCGCTGCTGCCGGATCAGCAGCACTGGGGGTCTGCACATGCAACGCCACGTCCAGCTGGGCAGCTGCTTCGGCCAGCATCAGGGCCAGCTGCCCGCCGCCGACGATGCCGATCGCATCGGCGACAGCAGGGACAGGGGTGGAATCAAGCAACACCAAGGGTTCAAGAGCCCAGCCACCACTGTGCCAGTTGCGGCCCTCTGACTTCAGGTAAGTCCGCGATCGCCGGCAAAGGCGTAGCGCACCACACTCAACAGCAGCACCGCGAGAAACAGCGCCAGACCCACGGTGCAGGCGTAGCTGATCTCGAGCTCGGCAAAGGCCTGGTCATAGACGTAATAGACAATCGTGCGGGTCGAATCGGCAGGGCCGCCCTGGGTCATCAGGAAGACCTCTTCAAACACCTTGGTGGCTGCGATGGCCGAGATCACGGCCACGAGCGTCACGTAGGGGCGCAGCAGCGGCAGGGTGATGTCGAGGTGCCTGCGCATGCCCTCGCTGCCATCGAGAGCAGCCGCTTCATAGAGCTCGGGTGAAATGCCCTGCAAGCCCGCCAGAAAAATCACCATGTAGTAGCCAAGCCCCTTCCACAGGGTCACAAGCATCACCGCCGGCAGGGCCAGCTGCGGTGAACTCAAAAAGGCGATCGGACTGAAGCGATCACCGAGCCACACCCCCAGCCAGCCATTGATCAGGCCGTTCTCGGCGTAGAGCCAGCGAAAGGCGATCGCCGCCACCACGATCGACACCAGCACCGGTGTGTAGAAGGCCCCGCGGAACCAGTTCATGCCCGGAAGCTGGCGGTTGACCAGCACCGCCAGCGCCAGCGCCCCCAGCACGATCGGCGGCACGATGCCGACCAGGTACAACGCAGTGGTGGTTGCCACCCGCAGCAGCATCGGATCGGCCAGCAGCCGTCTGAAGTTGGCCAGGCCCACAAAGCGCAGGGGCTCACTGACGTCGAGCCCGCTCTGGGTGAAGCTCATGAGCAGGGCCATGGCCGCCGGGATCAGCACCGAGATCCCCAGCAGCACGAGCGCCGGCAGCAGAAACGCCCAGGCCGTCGCGGTGCGTGGTGCAGAGGCAGACATCAGAGGGCACGGGCGTGGGGCCATTGTGGGGCGTCCGTGCCTCGCGTGCCGCTCCGTGGCCCCTGACGCCTGCAGCCCCAGCACCGAACCCCTACAGGTCCTGCAGCAGGTGTGGGGCTACCCGGCCTTTCGCGGGCCGCAGGAGGCCATCGTGCGCCATGTGATCGCCGGTGGCTCGGGCCTGGTGCTGATGCCCACCGGCGGCGGCAAATCGCTCTGCTACCAGGTGCCGGCCCTGTGCAGAGCAGGCCTGGCGGTGGTGATCTCGCCGCTGATCGCGCTGATGCAGGACCAGGTCGCGGCCCTGCAGCAGCTGGGGGTGGCGGCAGCGGCCCTGCATTCGGCGCTCGAGGCCGAACAGGCTGGTGCCATCTGGCGGCAGCTGCAGGCCGGCAGGCTCGAACTGCTGTACGTGTCGCCGGAACGGCTGCTGGGCGGCGAGCTGCTGGATCGCCTCGCTGCACTGCCGGCAACACGCCCCGATGCAGCGCCCATCAGCCTGTTTGCAATCGACGAGGCCCATTGCGTTTCGCAGTGGGGACACGACTTCAGGCCCGAATACATCCAATTGGGGGTGCTGGCCCAGCGCTTCCCCCAGGTGCCGCGGCTGGCGCTGACCGCCACGGCCGACCCGCGCACCCGCGCCGAGATCATCGAACGGCTGCAGCTGCAGAACGGCCAGGTGTTTCTGGCCAGCTTTGATCGGCCCAACATTCGCTACCTGCTGAGGGGCAAAGACCAACCGCAGCAGCAACTGCTGCAGTTTCTGAGCCAGCACCGGGATGAAGCCGGCATCGTCTACGCGCGCTCGCGCAGCCGCGTCGATGCCATCGCCGCCCAGCTGCGCGGCGCCGGGGTTGATGCGGTGGCCTATCACGCCGGGCTCAGCAGCGACGCGCGCAGCGCCGCCCTGGCGCGCTTTCGCAACGAGGCGGCGGTGGTGGTGGTGGCCACCATCGCCTTCGGCATGGGCATCGACAAGCCCGATGTGCGCTTTGTGGCCCATGTCGATCTGCCCAAGAGCCTGGAGGCCTACTACCAGGAAACGGGCCGCGCCGGCCGCGACGGGCTGCCGGCGTTGGCCTGGATGCTGCATGGCCCGGGCGACATTCCGCAATTGCGGCGCTTCATCGACGACTCGGCCGCGCCCGACGAGCAGAAGCGCATCGAGCACGGCAAGCTCGAGGCGCTCATCGCTTACAGCGAAGCCGCCGGCTGCCGGCGCCAGGTGCTGCTGCGCCACTTTGGTGAAGAGCTGGCCGAACCCTGCGGCAACTGCGACGGCTGCCTGGAACCAAAGGCCCTCGCCGATCTGACCGTACCGGCCCAGAAACTGCTCTCGGCTGTGGTGCGCACCGGTCAACGCTTTGGCGCCGCCCATCTGGTCGATGTGCTGCTGGGGGCTTCTACAGACAAGCTGCGCCAGCTGGGTCATGACCAGTTGAGTGTGCACGGCATCGGCCGCGAGCTTGACCGCAGCCAATGGCGCACCCTCGTGCGCCAACTGAGCGGCCTGGGCTACCTGCAGAGCGTGCCCGGCGGCAAGGGGGGCCTGCAGCTGGGCCCCCAGGAGCTGGTGCGGCCGCTGCTGCGCGGTGAGGTGGTTCTGGAGCTGCCGCTGCCGCCGCCGCAACAACAGAGCCGTCAACGCAGCAGCTCATCAGCAGCCCGGTTGCTTGGAGCCATGGCAGCTGGTCACGACACCCTGAACGTTGACGAGCGGCTGTTGACGGCTCTCAAAGCGTGGCGACGGGAGCAGGCGCGCAACCAAGGCGT
>VGQS01000050.1 GCA_016882285.1 Cyanobacteria bacterium K_DeepCast_35m_m2_155
CCAGGTAAAACATTCTTGATCCGAATCACTGCTCTGTTTGTTGCATGACGCTGCCAAGGCAGCCCATGCGGCAGGCGGACCAGACGAGAAGCCACCCTGCGGGGTGGCTTTTTTGTGCCTTGCAGCGGGTTTGCGTTTAGCTGCTGTTCGTGGGTCTTGTTTCCAGCTGGCAGCTTGCCCGTGCTTCGATGCAAGCCTTGCAGGGATGGTTGAGCGCGCGTCCATGATCCGTCGATCTGTGCGTTTGTTCTGGCTCGCGGGCCGTCTATGGCTCCGCCACGACTGTGTCGATCTGAGCGCTGCCTTTGCCTACCACAGCCTTCAGTCTGTTCTGCCTGCGCTGTTGATCGCTTTGTCGGTGGCTGCGCGCCTCTTGGGCAATGATGATGGCTTGGTCGACGATCTGCTGCAGTCAGGATCACGCTGGATGCCTCCTGCTGCTTTGGCCTATTTTGAGCTCGTGATTGAGCGGTTTTTGCGGCAGGGTTTTGGGGCCGGATTGTTTGGCGTTGCTCTGCTCTTTTTGACATCCAGCAACGCCTATCTGACGCTGCAGCGCGGGGCTGATCGCATCTGGTGGAGAAAGCCTTCTGGCCACCGCCGCCAAACATTTGTGCAGTTGTTTCGCCGTTATCTCAAGCTTCGCTTCAAAGGAGTTGGCCTGTTGCTTTTGATGGGCTTGTTCATTGCCCTTGATCAGCTGATCAGTAACCAACGCTTGCTCGGTTCGCTTGATTTGCGAACCGCCATCGTCAGTTGGTTGCCGCTCTCTTTGCAATGGCAGCGTCCTGTCAGCCTTGGACTTGATCTGTTGAGTTCGCTTGCGATCACGTTTGTTGGAGCGCAGCTGTTTCTTTGGTGGCTGCCCTCTAGGCCTGTTGCCTGGCGAAGACTGTTGCCGGGAGCAGCGCTTTGCTCGGTCGCCTTGACAGGTCTCAACCTTCTTCTTGGGCGCATTTTGTTAATCCTTGGGCTGCGTTTTTCGACCTACGGCGTTGTCGGCGGGGTGTTGATTTTGACCTTGTGGGTCTGGCTGGTGGGTGTGATTGTTTATTACGCGCAGTGTTTCAGTGTTGTCTATGGCTCTCGGCTGAACCCTCTGAGCCTGCGCTCATCCTCCACTGGCCTGCGTTGATGCTTTCAGCTTTCGGCGTAGCGCGCCAGGATGGCCAGGCACGCCGTGGTGCCTAAGGCGCAGTCATCCCCAATGCTCAATCGCTTGCCCTGGTGGTGGTTTGTCGTGCTTGCCCTGCTGCTGTTGGCGCCAGGTCCTGCCAGTCGGCTGCTGCTTGACGTGGTGGGCGGTGTGACCCTGCTTGTCATCGGGCTGCCCGTTGCCCTTGGCGGGGTGGGTTTGTTGGCCTGGTTTGTGCTGCAGCGCCGTCTGCGCACCTGCACCGCCTGCGGGTTTCGCAGCCTCGGCAGCGATGTCTGTCCTGCCTGCGGCACCGTGTTCAGCGTTGATGAGCCGCAAGCCGCCTCATCTGCTCGAGCGGTGAGCGACACCAGCTTCGATGCGCGCGACCTCACGGTTGATGTGACGGCGATTGATGTCGATCGGGATGAGGCAAGCAAGCAGGATTCTTGAGCCCGATGGTCAGGTGTGGCTTGCTTGGCTGTCGTCCTCAGTGCCTGCGGTCTTTCCCTTCAGCTCATCAAGACGTCGTTCTCTGAGGTAGAGAAACAGCGGGCAACCAAAGGCAAAGGCGATGGTGACGCAGCTGAGCAGCACCCAGGGCAGACCGCGCATGTTCAGGCGGCGCGTCTCGCTGATCATCCAGATCGTGACCGCGCTCGCTCCGATGGCCAGATCCCTTGAGAGCGATGCGGCAGCCGGATTGGCATTGGCCAATTGCACAAACAGGCCGAGGTCAAAGCTGGCTCCGTAGGCCTGCATGAACTCGAGGTTGGCCAGCCATGGCAGCACCCCTCCTGCCACGGCCAAGAGCAGATAGACCGTCTGAAGGCTCGTTTTGCTGATGGCCACAGGGTTCAGGTGTTGTTGAACGGTGTTGTCGTGCCGTCTTGAGGATCCCACAGTTCAATGCTCTGCTCGATGCTCTCCAGCAGGTCCTCGCAGCGTTGGGCATAGGCCTGAGCGCGTTGATACAGCCCGCCCATCTCCTCGACTGGCAGGTCGGGAGCCTGCAGCTGGGCCAGCGCCAGCTCCAGCGCGCTCTGCGCCTCGCTGTAGCTCAGGTCGGCGGCGATGGGTGGCGATGGGCTGTTCGCCTGCAGCTCCTTGCTGCTGCTGTGGCGCTCCCCGCTCAGCTTGTCTGAGCCCTGAGTGCGCCCGCGTCCGCCTCGGCTTGCTGTGGAGTTGCTGCTTCGAGCCATCTCAGCTGCTTCCCTCGTGCCTGATGCCCATGGTGTCTGCTTGAGCCGGGCTGTGCGGTTGCCGGCTGGTGATCTCGGCTTGCAGCATGCCATCGGCCAGCTGCAGGCTGACCTGATCACCGGCTGTGATCTGGGTGATGCGTCTGATCAGGGCACCGCGTTGGTCCCGCATCAACACAAAACCACGTTGCAACCAATGCTGCGGCGAGAGCAGCTCGAGCATTTGGCGCTGCTGCATCAACGTGCGCCGCCTGGTTTCAACCAGCACGCGTGGATGCAGTTCACCCAGACGCGTTCGCCATTGCGCCAGGGTCTGGTGCTGCCGCTCGAGCCGCCAACGCAGCTGTTCAGCGGCCTGCTGCCGCAGAAGCTGCAGGGACTGCAGCACAGCCAGCCGATCGGGCAGCAAGGCCACCATGGCGGCGGTGGGGGTGGCGCAGCGCCGGTCTGCCACCAGATCCACAACCGTGGTGTCATCGTCGTGGCCGACCCCGCTCACCACAGGTACGGGAAAGTTGGCGACGGCTCGGGCGAGGTGCTCTCCGTCAAAGACGGCCAGGTCTTCACGGCTACCGCCGCCGCGGGCCAGCACGGCTGCGTCGAGGCCGAGGCTCGTGGCCTGATCGGCCAGCACGCGAAGCGTCTGACAGATCTCTGCTTCAACAGCCCCTTGCACGGGGATCGGTACCAGCAGAAGCCTGGCAGCTGGCCAGCGCTCGGCGGCGGTACGCAACATGTCGGCCAGGGCCGAGCTGGGCACGCTGGTCAGCACGGCAATTCGTTGGGGCAGCTTGGGCAAGGCGCGTTTGCGCTCGGCTGCGAGCAGACCTTCGCTTTCGAGCAAGCTGCTGACCCGCTCGAACTGGCGCAGCACGGTGCTCAGGCTTGGCCGCAGATCAAGCACTTGCACCGACAAACTGGCGCGGCCAGCCCAGAAGTTGAGCTTGCCCACCACCACAACACCCTCGCCATCGGCGGGTTGATGGCTGAGCCGCGGTAGTTGTGAGGCCCAGACCACGGCAGGAATCGAGGCTTCCCCATCGCCCAGGCTCATCCAGAGATGGCCCTTCTTGAGCTGGGGTTTGATCACAGTGGCGTCGAGCACAAACCGCGGCGCAAAACCGCGCTCCAGCAGGTTGCCGATGGCCCGGTTCAGTTCAGCCACGCTGTAGCGCGGAAGTCCGGTACTGCTCACGGCGCTGCAGTCACCCTTTGAGCTGGCGGTAGCACTGCCACCAGTACAGGCTGAGCAGACTGGCGGCAGCAAAGATCCCTTGGCCGGCGGGATGGTCGATGCGGACCAGGCCGATTCCGGCAATCACAACTGCACTGCTCAGCAGGCGTGCACCGTCGCGCCTGTTGTTGACATAGAAACGGGCCACGGTGGCGCTGGCCTGGCTGCCAGGGGGCTGTGTTGACCATTTAAGGTCCCGCCTAGAAGCGTCTTGGCTCCATGGTGCGACGGCGGCAGCTGTTGGAGCAGCAATTGGCAGCGGTGCTCCCGCCTGATCCGGCTCTGGTGCTGGTGACTGATCTGGACGGCACCTTGCTGGGGGGCTCACGCAGCTGGCGCCAGCGCGTCTACGGCTGGCTCGAGCGCAGCCGTGAGCAGGTGCTGCATGTGTTCTGCACCGGCCGCGATCTTGCCTCGATTGCCCGTCTGCTCAGCGAGGACGCCGACCATGGACTGGTCGCACCTCACCTGGTGATTGGTGATGTGGGCTGCACGGTGGCGTGCGGTCAGAGCCTTGAGCCATTGCCCCTGGCCGTTGAGCCCATCGAAGCCCGTTGGCAGGGCAAACCTGAGCGTTTGCTGCCGTTGCTTGCGGGTGTGCCGGGCCTGTCTCCCCAGCCTTTGACCGCCGATCGTCGCCTGGCCTACTACTACGACCCCGACACCTTTGTGCCTGAGCTGGTGCCGGTGCTCGAAGCCCACGGCGTCGATTGCCTGTTCTCCGATAACCGCTATCTCGATGTGCTGCCTGCGGGGGTCAACAAGGGCAGCACCCTGCTCGAGCTGCTGGCCTTGCTCGAGGTGGACCGCACCCGGGTGGTGACCGCTGGCGACACGCTCAACGATCTGGCGATGTTTGAAACGGGCCTGGCAGGGGTGATGGTGGGCAATGCCGAACCGGCCCTGCTGGAGCACGCCGCGCGATTGCCCCAGACCTACACGGCCAAGGCCCATGGCTGTGAAGGCATTGTCGAGGGCCTGCGCCACTTTGGCTTCGGCGATCTGTTGACGGGGTTATGAGCGCTGTTGCTGCTGTTGCCGTTTGGTGCCTGCTGTCGCAACAGCCGTGGTCGGATCCTCGGGCCAGGGATGTTTCGGGTAGCGGCCGCGCAAGTCGCGCCGTACCTCGGCGTAGGTGTGCTGCCAGAAGTGACGTAGGTCCTCGCTGACGGCTGCTGGTCTGCCCGCAGGGCTCAGCAGCTCGAGCCGTACAGGCATGCGGCCCTGCATCACGCTGGGGTGGGTCGTGGTGCCAAACATCTCCTGCAGTTTGACGGCCAGCACCGGTCTGCCCTCGCTGTAGTCGAGTCGGGCCTGGCGCCCCGAGGCGATCGCCACTGTGCTGGGCAACAGGGCCTCGAGCTGCTGTCTGGACTCCCAGGCCAGCTCGCCCCATAGGCACGCCTGCAGATCCAGGCGTTGCAGGTCCTCAAGGCTGCGCAGGCCCAGCAGCTGCGGCCCCAGCCAACTCGCCAGATCGTTGAGCAGGGCGCTGTCGCTGCGCGATGGCCATGGATCGCCGAGCCATTGATGGGCGATCTCCAGCCGCTGTTGCAACTGGCGAGCGCCCTCGCTCCACGGCAGCACCGCAAGACCGCGGCTGCGGATCTGCTCCAGTAGCAGCTCGCCGATGGCCTGTTGATCGGCATCATCGAGGGGTCGGCGCTCGAGCACCAGGGCCCCCAGCCTGAGCTGCTGTTCGCAGCGCACCCGCTCAGCCTGGCTGTCCCAGCTGATGCAGGGCTGCACCGTGCCGCTGCTCCGGGCCTGCAGCAGCAGGGTCTCCAGCGGCAGCGGCAGCGCCAGCTGGATGCGGGCATCGTTGTGCTGACCGTCAACGCTGGCCACGGCGAGAGCGGTTTGCGTGGCCAGCGGGTCATCGGGCGGCAGTGCCGCGCCCCGGCCGTTGCGCAGGACAAACCGCCCGGGTTGATCAGTTCGGGCCAAAGCAACCCGCTCGGGATACGCCCAGCTGAGCAGCACTGCCGCCGCTTCGGGGGGTGCTGCAGCGCTGGGCTTTGGCGCGGCCGGCAGCTGGGCCAGCAGGGCCTGACGCTGCTGCTGCAGGCGCTGCCATTGCGGGTTGCGGGGCTGATGTTTGCTCAGCCAGCTCAGCCGGGCCCCCAGGTCACTGCCAGTGCTGCTGCGATCAAGGGGATCGCGTTCGCTCAGCAGCACCGCCAGCGAGGCGGCCATCGGCTGCCAGCCCTGCTCACAGGCCCGCAGCAGCATGTGGGCCAGCCGCGGATGCACGCCCAGTTGACCCATGGCATGGCCATGGGCGCTGAGCCGTCCCCCGGGCTCAAGGGCGCCCAGCTGCTCCAGCAGAACGCGCGCTTCCTGCAGGCTTGCCTGGGGTGGTGGCACGAGCCAGGTGAGCCCTGCGCCGAGGGGCTCCCCCCATAGCGCCAACTGCAAGGCCAGCGGCACCGGGTCGCACGCGAGCAGTTCTGGTGTGTCAAACGCGGGCCGCCGTTGCTGCTCAAACTCAGACCACAGGCGAACGCAGCGTCCGGGGCCCAGGCGTCCGGCGCGCCCCTTGCGTTGTTCGGCGCTGGCCTGGCTCGCGCTCTCGGTAACCAGACCATCCATGCCGCTGCGCGGATCAAAGCGGCTGCGGCGGCTCAGGCCGCTGTCGATCACCAGCTCTACCCCTTCAATCGTCAGTGAGCTTTCGGCGATGCTGGTGGTCAGAACCACCTTGCCCTGGCCCGGGCGCGCGGGGCGGATGGCCTGGCTCTGTTCAGCGAGGGTCAGGTTGCCGTGCAGCACGGTGAGGTCATCGTTGTCGCTCCAGCTGGTTGCCTCAAGGGCCCGTCGGGTGCGGCCGATCTCGGCAAGGCCCGGGAGGAACACCAGTGCTGTGCGCCCCGCTCTGGGGGCGTCTCGCCAGTGGGATGAGAGCGCCCGTGCCACCTGCTGGGCGAGCGGCTCGTCCTGTTTGGGCCGCTGGTAGCTGATCTGCACCGGATGCTCGCGGCCTTCGCTGCGCAGGACCTTGGCCTGGGGCCAATGCTCGGCCAGGGCCTCGATCTGCAGGGTGGCCGACATCACCAGCAGCCGCAGTTCAGGGTTGAGCATCTCCCTGGCCTGACGCAGCAGCACCAGCGCCAGCTCGGTGTCGGCTCCGCGTTCATGGAACTCATCGAGGATCACAGCCGTGACCCCTGCCAGCTCTGGATCTGCCTGCAGCCGGCGCAAAAACAGGCCGCTGGTGAGCACCTCCAGGCGGGTGGCTGCCGATGTGCGCGATTCGAGCCTGACGCTGTAGCCGACGCGCTGACCCACAGATTCACCCAGCTCGCCCGCCAGGCGCTGGGCCGCAGCCTTCGCCGCCAAGCGCCTGGGTTCAAGCATCAATATTTTGTCTGTCCCTGGCGTTGCGCCAAGCAGGGCCAGGGGCACGCGGGTCGTCTTGCCAGCCCCAGGCGGTGCCTGCAGCAACAGGGTTGATCCCGGTGGCGCCAGCGCGGCTGTGATGGCCGGGATCAGGCCATCAATCGGCAGGGCGTGCGGCCGGGACTCAGCGCACGTGGCGGGCTCCATCGACCGGGTGATAGGGCTCGCCGGTGGTCTCTTCGTACACGATGGCCGGCAGGCCGGTTTCAAACATGGTCTGCAGCGCTTCTTTGAGGTAAGGATTCCAGCCGCCGGTGCTGACCTTGCCGTGCCGCACGGTCCAGTCCCAGGTGCCTTGCAGGTCACGGGGAATGCGACCCTCGCGGTCGCGGCGGGCGACCAGATCTTGCGATTCGACAAGGCCGACCAGGATCGGATCCTTGCCGTAGGCGGGCGTGAGGCTGAGCTCGAGACGCACCGGATCCTCCTTGATCAGCTTCAGCCGAAACCGGGGCGGCAACTTGAGATTGCGCAACACGGCACCGACGATTCTGGTCCTTTGATCCACCGGCGCTCTCCGCTTGAAAACAGGTTCTGCCCAGTGAGCCTATTCAGTGGAGGGACGGGGTTCGTCTTCGAAGCGCACGGTCAGCAAATCTTCGCGGGTCAGTTCACCCTCTGAATCCAGCAATTCCGGGTGGATGGTGAGCCGTCCGGTCCGATCGACAGGCTGGTTAGCCGGCTCAGATGTGGATCGGACGCCCGTGCCGGCGGCGCCATAGCCACGCGCCATCACCCGGAAGGCCTGCCAAAGCAGAACAACAAAGCAGGTTCCGTACAGCAGCGGGAGCATCAGCTGCAGCAGGTGAGGGTCCGCTCCCATCATGGCTCCCGCCGACCTGCCTGTTCCCCCGTGGTCGCCAGCATCCACGCCCACAGCGTGGCGCAGGCAGCGCCAAAGGCGAGAAAGGCCAGCAGCAGCGAAGCGGTGCCCATGACGTGCAAGCTGTTTACAAATCTTAGCGAGAGGCCGCTGGCAGTGCTTCTCGCTGCCGCAGTCAGTTCCTAGCCTTGTGCCCCAAGCCAAGGAACCTGCCATGGGGACCGTGCGTTCCACCGCCGTTGCACTCGCCGGTTCGCTGCTTGTGTGTCAAGGGCCAGCCACGGTCCTGGCGCAGGGCGGCTCCCCAGCGCCGGCTTCGTTGTCGCGTCAGTCGTTTGTGGCGGCGGCCGTGCGCCGCGCCGGGCCTTCGATCGTCACCATCGACACCGAGCGGACAGTGACCGTGCGAGGCGGGGCTCCAGGATTGCCAGCCCCGCTGCTCAATGATCCTTTTTTTCGGCAGTTCTTCGGGCTGCCCCAGTTCATGGTGCCGCCGTCGCAGCGCACCGAGCGAGGCCAGGGCAGCGGCTTCATCGTTGATGCCAATGGCTTGATCCTGACCAATGCCCATGTGGTCGATAAGACCGACAAGGTCATCGTGGGTCTGCAAGATGGGCGCCGTCTGGAAGGCACTGTGGTTGGACTGGACCCCCTGACCGATCTGGCGGTGGTGCGGTTGAGCGGTGCCGGTCCATGGCCCCTTGCGCCTTTGGGCAATTCGGATCAGTTGCAGGTGGGCGATTGGGCGATCGCTGTTGGCAACCCGTTTGGCCTCGACAACACGGTGACCCTGGGCATCATCAGCAACCTCAATCGCAATGCCAGCAAACTTGGCATTACCGATAAGCGCCTCGACCTGATTCAGACCGATGCGGCGATCAACCCCGGCAATTCAGGTGGCCCGCTGCTCAATGCCGATGGAGAGGTGATCGGTATCAATACGTTGGTTCGCTCAGGACCTGGGGCTGGTTTGGGTTTTGCCATTCCCATCAATCGGGCCCGCGACATCGCCTCCCAGCTGGTGAGCAAAGGCCGCGCCAGTCACCCCATGATTGGCGTGAGCCTTGAGCCCGTACAGCCAGCAGCGGGTTCCGATGCACTCAGCGGCATCAGGGTTGTTGCCGTTGTGCCCGGGGGGCCGGCGGCGGCAGCCGGATTAAAGCCTGGCGATGTGATCGTGGCCGCTGCTGGTCAGCCTGTGCGCCAGCCAGGGCAGTTGGTTGCTGCGGTTGAGCGTACGGGCGTGGGGAACAGCCTGCCTCTGACGCTCAAGCGTCAGGGCAATGAACTGCAGATCCAGGTGGTTCCTGTGGATCTGAGCAGCTTGAATCGGCGTTAAGCCCGCTCGCGCAACTGTTCGACGCACTGGGTGACGCACTCGCCATCATCCAGTGAGCAGGTGGTGATGCATTCGAAATAGCTCTCCATGGCATCCCAGGTCTGGTTTGCGGCGTCGCCCTGTTGCATCGAGCCGCTGCTGATCGGTTGCGGTCCGTTGAACTCGGCCATGGATCGTTGGATGCGATGCGTATGAAGTCAGCTTATGCAGACAAAACTCTTGACACCAGAAAAATGAGTCTCAATGCCTAGCTCTTGATGAAGTTTCGTGTGCCTGCCTTTCAGCGCCAGTGCTGGTCTGGCTTTTCAGGGTTGAACCGGCTGTTTCTTGCGAGACTTCTCGCGTTGCTTGTCGCGGTTGGCGGCCCGTTTGGCGGCCCTGGCCTGCTCCTCTGAGGCGGCGCGGGCCGCGTCGGCCTCCTCCTCTTTTTTCTGCAGGTAGTAGGCGTAATCGCCGCGGTAGCGCACCAGCTCGCCATCGCGCAGCTCGACGATCGTGTTGGCGACCCGTGAGATGAAGTAGCGGTCGTGGCTCACCAGCAGGGCCGCCCCCTCGTAGGCGATCAGGGCGTCTTCGAGCATCTGCTTGGCGGGGATGTCGAGGTGGTTGGTGGGCTCATCGAGCACCAGCAGGTTGCAGGGCGACAGCAGCATCAGCGCCAGGGCCAGGCGCGCCTTTTCGCCACCACTGAGCTTGCCGGCATCCTTGAACACGCTCTCGTTCGAGAAGCAGAAGCTGCCCAGCAGGCTGCGCACCTGGGTCTGGGTCCAGTCGGGCACCGCTTCAAAGATCGTGTCGATCACGGTTTTCGACAGGTCCAGCGCCTCGGCCTGGTTCTGCTCGAAGTAGCCGGCGATCACGTTGTGCTCGCCCAGGCGGGCAATGCCTTCATCAGCGCTCTCCGTGCCCATGATCAACCGCAACAGGGTCGATTTGCCGGCGCCGTTGGGCCCCACAAAGGCGATGCGATCGCCCCGCTCGATCTCCAGCTCGGCCCCCAGAAACAGGATCTGCTCGCCGTAGCTGTGGCTCAGGTCCTTGATCTCGGCCACCAGCCGGCCCGAGCGGGGCGGCTCGGGAAAGCGGAAGCGCGGCCCGCCCACGGTCTCGACCGGCGCATCGATGCGCTCGACCTTGTCGAGCAGCTTCTCGCGGCTCTTGGCCTGGGTCGATCGGGTGGCGCTAGCCCTGAAGCGGTCGATGTAGGCCTGCTGCTCGGCCAGCTCCTTCTGCTGGCGCTCGAAGGCGGCCTGGGTGGCCTCGCGCTCGAGGCTTTTCTGCTCGAGGTGCTGGCTGTAGTTGCCCAGGTAAGTGCGCGAGATGCCGCGTTCGGTCTCGACGATCTGGTTGCAGACCCGATCCAGAAAGGTGCGGTCGTGGCTGATCACCACCAGGGCGGCACTCTGCTCGAGCAGGTAGCCCTCCAGCCACTGGATCGTCTCCACGTCTAGGTGGTTGGTGGGCTCGTCGAGCAGCAGCAGATCAGGCTCCTGCAGCAGGATCTTGCCCAGGGCGATGCGCATCTGCCAGCCGCCAGAGTAGTCGGCCACCAGCTGCTCGGCCCCTTCGGGGCTAAAGCCAATGGTGGGCAGCAGCTTGTCGATGCGGGCCTCGAGCTCGTAGCCGTGCAGGGCCTCGAAGCGCTCGTGCAGGTGGCCCAGCTCGTGGATCAGCTCCTCGAGGTGATCAGGATCAGCAGCGGCCTTGTCGCTGGCCATCTCATGCTCGACCTCGCGGGTGCGGTTGAGCACCTCTGCGGCCTCGCCGAAGGCCTGGAACAGCTCGGCGCGCACCGTGCGCTGGGGGTCGACGTCAAATTCCTGCTGCAGGTAGGCGATGCGGGGGTTGCCCTGGCGCACGATCTGACCGCTGCTGGGCTCCTCGAGCCCGGCGATCAGCCGCATCTGGGTCGATTTGCCGGCGCCGTTGACCCCCACCAGGCCGATGCGATCGCCGCTTTTGACCTCCCAGGTCACATCGCGCAGCACCTCGCCGGTGGGGTAGATCTTGCAGATCTTTTCAAGGCGCAGCACAGCGAGCGTCCACAGAATCGCCGCGCTGGAGC
>VGQS01000051.1 GCA_016882285.1 Cyanobacteria bacterium K_DeepCast_35m_m2_155
GGCGTTCACCATCTCGGTGAACAGCAGCGCGTCGGGCGCCCAGCGCCGCACCAGGCTGCGAAAGATGCGGTCGCTCACCCCCGCCAGCGGCGACTGCAGCACGCGGCAGCTCAGCTGACGGCTCACCCCGTTGCCGCGCAAGACCAGGGGGGCCTCCAGGGCGCGTGGTGGTGTGGGAGTTGCCGCGATCATGGATTCAGATTGCCTGACTTCAGGCCCCAAGCTCCCCGTGCAGGACGCCGCCACGCCCGTTGCCTACCCCCTGAGCCGCCAGCTGCTGGAGGCGGTGTTGGCCGATCGCGTCAGTGACCGGTTCGTGTGTGAGCTGATCTGGCCGCGCCTGGGGTACGAGCAGAACGGTTTGGGTACCTGGAGCGCGGGCCCGGCTGCGGGCGAAATCTGGCGGGAGTCCTTTCCCGTCGAGCCGGCGTTCATCGCCCAGCGGCCGCCCAGCGTTGCCCTGACCCGCTCGATCGCCAAGCAACACAAGCAACTGCTCAAGGAGCAGCTGGGTTTTGGCGGGTACACGATTGGCGAGCTGTACCCGCGCCGCACCCGGCGCGCCACGGCTGTGAACTGGCTGCTGGCGCACCTGGCCGAGCGCGGTGAACCCTTGCCCGAGTCCGGTCCTGTGCCCGAGCTGCTGCCAGCTCCCGCCGATCCGGTGGCGGGGCACCCGGGTGATCTGCCGGTGAGCTGAGCAACCAGGATCGCTGTTTTGGGACCCTTGGAAAAGTGGCGCGTTTTGTGGCGCTTTTTCTCTGAACGGCCTTCTAAAGCAAGCTGGCCTGTGGCTAGGCGGTAGCAGCATCCTTAGACAACTGGCGTGATTTCTGGCGTGTTGTTGATGGGGTGTGTTTGAACAATGCCTTGCGCTGCGGGCGGCCCTAAGTCAGCGCCCTGGCGGGCACCGTGCTGGTTGTGGCCCCCTGCTTGTGGCTCTGCTGCTGGTCATCGCCAAATTGCTGCGGCAGTTTGAGGCCTGAACAGGCTGTCTTCCCCTGACGTGTTGGCCGCTCGCCGCTGCTGCTGAGTCGCTTTTTGCTGGCGCTTCTGCGCGCGGCCGAGAGCTGATGCGGTTTGCTCAGCACCCCGCCGATCAAGATCGCGATGTACAGCTGCCCCAGGGCGGCGATCGCCGTCGCGGCCACCTGCGCGGTGAGGTGATCGAGCTTCAGTGTCGGACTGCCCAGGGTGGTCAGGCAGCCGAAGGCTGCTCCCAGGGCTTTGGGGGCGTGGGCGATGCCGGCGGGCAGGCCGTTCATGCTGGCGGGCAGGTCGAAGGCACTGGGCTCGAGCACCAGCAGCGAATTGAGCGCAATGCCGCCGGCAAAGCCCACCAGCAGGTAGCCGGCCGCTGCACCCATGAGCACCGAGCCGTTGAAAGCCGGCTCAGCGGCCAGGGCGTTGACCAGCCCCCAGAGCATCTGCAGGATCAACGCCAGCCAGACCACCAGATGCAGTCCGCTGAGCTGCACGGCCAGCGGTGGGTTCAGCTGCAGGGCGCTCTGCCAGGCGACCTCCACCACAAGGCACACCAGCCAGCCCAGCACGATCACCTGACGCCTCAGCATCACCCGCTCGATGCGGCTCCTGAGCTGGCCAGCCACCCAACCGAAGGCATTGCGCTCCAGCCGGTTTTTGGGGAGCAGGGGTGAATCGAGCACCACCACGACCCCGGTGATCATGAGATAGACAACACCCATCAGGCGTGGCATCCGCTGCAGGCTGCTGAGGCTGATCAGCACCAACACCTCAACCACCAGCAGTGCCCGGTAGTACTGATGGCGCTGATGCAGCAGGCGTACGAACGAAGCCACGGCCTTGGCGGAGCTGTTGCGCCAGGATCCCGCCTCCAGAGCCGGCCTGTAAGGTCAAAGCAGGACAGTTGTTGCGATAAGCGGTTTTGGCGCTTCCGGTAGTGGCCATCATTGGCCGCCCCAATGTGGGCAAATCGACCCTGGTCAATCGGCTCTGCCGCAGCCGCGACGCGATCGTGCACGACGAGCCCGGCGTCACGCGCGATCGCACCTATCAAGAGGGGTTCTGGCGCGACCGCAACTTCAAGGTGGTCGACACCGGCGGACTGGTGTTTGACGACGACAGTGAATTTCTGCCGGAGATCCGCGAACAGGCCAACCTGGCGCTGGCCGAGGCCGCGGTGGCACTGGTGATTGTCGACGGTCAGCAGGGCTGCACCGCGGCCGACGAGGCGATCGCCGCCTGGCTGCGGGGCCACAAGTTGCCCGTACTGCTGGCGGTCAACAAATGCGAGTCGCCCGATGCGGGTCTGGCCATGGCGGCCGAGTTCTGGGGGCTGGGCCTGGGTGAGCCCCATCCGATCTCGGCCATTCATGGTGCCGGCACCGGTGATCTGCTCGATCAGGTGGTCGGCTTTCTGCCGCCCAGCGCCGAGCAGGAGGGCGAAGAACCGATTCAGCTGGCGATCATCGGCCGGCCCAACGTCGGCAAATCGAGCCTGCTCAACGCCATCTGCGGTGAGCAGCGGGCCATCGTCAGCCCGATCCGCGGCACCACCCGCGACACGATCGACACCACGGTCGAGCGCGAAAACAAGACCTGGAAGATCCTTGATACCGCCGGCATTCGCCGCAAGCGCTCGGTCAACTACGGCCCCGAGTTCTTTGGCATCAACCGCAGTTTCAAGGCGATCGAGCGCTCCGACGTGTGTGTGCTGGTGATCGATGCCCTCGATGGGGTCACCGAGCAGGACCAGCGCCTGGCGGGCCGCATTGAAGAAGACGGCCGCGCCTGCGTGGTCGTGGTCAACAAGTGGGATGCCATTGAAAAGGACTCCCATACCCTGCCCGCGATGGAAAAGGAGCTGAGGGCCAAGCTCTATTTCCTCGACTGGGCGCCGATGCTGTTCACCTCGGCCCTGACCGGCCAGCGGGTGCAGAGCATCTTTGCCCTGGCCCTGCTGGCGGTGGAGCAGCACCGCCGCCGCGTGAGCACCTCGGTGGTCAATGAGGTGCTCACCGAAGCCCTGAGCTGGCGCACCCCGCCCACCAGCCGCGGCGGCCGCCAGGGCAAGCTGTATTACGGCACCCAGGTGGCGACGCGGCCGCCCAGCTTCACCTTGTTTGTCAACGAGCCGAAGTTGTTCGGCGACACCTACCGCCGCTATGTGGAGCGGCAGATCCGCGAGAGCCTGGGCTTTGAGGGCTCGCCGATCAAGCTTTTTTGGCGCGGCAAGCAGCAGCGCGACGCCGAGCGCGATCAGGCGCGGCAGGCGAGCCGGGGGCGCTGAGCAGGCGTCATGGACTGGCTGCGGCAGCTGCCGATCGGGCAATACGTCGATGGCTCCGGTGGCTGGCTGCGGCAGCTGGATCCGCGGCTCAAGCTCGCCTGGACCCTGGCCTTTCTGCTGACGCCGATTCTGGCCGGGCCGATCTGGCGCCTGGCGCTGGTGGCGCTGCTGCTGCTGATCACAGCCTGCAGCGGGTTGCCGCCGCGCCTTTGGGCCAGGGGAGCGGCGCTGCTGTTGGCCCTGTCGCTGGCGGTTGGAGCCCTGGCGGCCGTGCTGCCAGCAGGGGCTTTGCCGGCGGCAGCGCTGCAGCGGCCTCCAGCCGAGTTGCGGCTGGAGCCTGGCAAGCCCCAGAGCCCCCCGCCCAGCAGCAGCGGTCAGGCCTGGGAGCTGTGGCGCCTGGGCCCGCTGCAGGTGACCCGTCGCTCGCTGGAGCTCGGCATCAGCGGCGGCACCCTGCTGTTCACCCTGGTGCACAGCGCCAACGTGATGCTGTTGAGCACGCCCCCAGAGCAGTTGGTGTGGGCGATCAGCTGGTGGATGGCGCCATTGGGGCGGCTGGGGGTGCCGGTGGAGCGGCTGGGCTTCACGCTGCTGCTGGCGTTGCGCTTTTTGCCGTTGGTGCAGGAGGAGCTGCAGAACCTGCTGCGCGCGCTGGCCACCCGCGCCGTGGTGCTCAAGCGCCTGGGCTGGCGAGGGGCGCTGGGCCTTGTGCTGGCCATCGGGGAGCGGCTGCTGGCCAACGTGCTGCTGCGCGCTGAGCAGGGTGCCGACGCCCTGGTCGCGCGCGGGGGGCGGCTGCTGACACCTGCGGTGTTGCATCAGGCTCAGGGCACGGCACAACCGCTCAATGCTGCGGCCGTGGTTGGTTTGTTGTTGCTGATTTTGTTGCGCTGGAAAGTCGGTGATCTTTAATGGTTTTCAGTGGATGGCGCACCGGCGCCCTGGCCATTGAGCGCTGAGCGTTATCTCAATCACCCGACCTTCGGCATGCTCTACCGGGTCGCACCCGCTGGGGAGGGCAGGGATCTTTACGCCACGCTTTATGCGCAGCGCATCTTCTTTGTGGTGACACTGCAGAACCGCGGAGTCACTTTTGAGGTGATTCCGTTGATGGACGCCCGTCATCTGGCAGAGCAAAATCTGACCCGAGCGCGCCGAGAAGGTCCTGACGTGCATGCGCAGTGGCGTCAGGTTTTTGATCAGACCTTCATTTGATCGACCACGGCGTGGCAGCAGCAGAGCCCAATGGCGGCCTTGCCGCGCGGTTGGCTGAGATTCGCTCTGCACTGCCGCCCCACACGCGCCTGCTGGCTGTCAGCAAGGGCCAGAATGCTGCCGCCATTCGCCAGGCGGCGGCCTTGGCTCAGCGCAGTTTTGGCGAGAGCCGGCTGCAGGAGGCGCTCGCCAAACAGGCTGAACTGGCTGATCTTGAGCCGCTCGATTGGCATTTCATCGGTCGGCTGCAGGCCAACAAGGTGCGGCCTGTGCTCAAGGCATTCGGCACGATCCACGCGATCGACAGCCTTGATCTGGCCCTGCGGGTGGCCCGCATCGCTGGCGAAGAGGGCCTGGCGCCACGGCTGCTGTTGCAGGTCAAATTTCGCCCTGACCCGGCCAAGGGCGGCTTCACCCCCGAGGAGCTTCAGGCGCACTGGGCGCAGCTGCAGACTCTGGCGCCGGCGGTGGTGGTTGGGCTGATGACCATTACCCCGCTGGGGCTCTCGGCCCAGGAGAGTGCGGCGGTGTTTGGCGAATGCCGCGCTCTGGCCGATGCACTGGCTCTGGAGGAGTGTTCGATGGGCATGAGCGGCGATTGGCGCGCGGCGGCATCGGCTGGCAGCACCTGGGTGCGCATCGGCAGCGCATTGTTTGGCTCAAGACACTGAACTGGGTCCCCGCAACCCTTGCCTGGTCTTTGCTGAGACGCTATTTAGGGTTCTAGGACCATTGAGGTTGACTTCGTGTCGTTGTTCTCCCGCCTGCGTGCCGTCGTCTCTGGCGATGATTACTACGACGGTGACTTTGATGACGAGCTCGACTACGACGGTGGCGAACTGCCTGAGCACACCCCTGTCGCCAATTCCAATGCGTTGGTGCCGTTCAGTGAGTTCAAGACCGATGATCCTTTTGCCGGGACCAATGTGATCGGCATGCCGGGCCTCAGCACAGCCACCGCCGAGGTGGCGCTGATGGAGCCCCGCAGTTTTGATGAAATGCCCCGCGCCATTCAGGCCCTGCGCGAGCGCAAGACCGTCATCCTCAACCTGACGATGATGGACCCTGATCAGGCGCAGCGGGCAGTTGATTTTGTCGCGGGCGGCACCTTTGCCATCGATGGCCATCAGGAGCGCGTCGGCGAAAGCATCTTCCTGTTTGCGCCCAGCTGCGTGACGGTGACCACCAGCGGCGCTGAAGAACCTGCCTCGCCCACCATGGTCAGCCAGCCGAGCAGCGGCCTGGCCGAAACCCAAGAGGCTGCACCCAGCCCCGCCTGGGGCCGTCAGGAGATGGCCAGCGCGCTGTGACGCCAACCCTCGGGGTGATCGGCCTGGGCCGCATGGCCCAGGCTTTGTTGCGCCCCTGGCTGGAGCGTGGTCAGCTCGACGGGTCTGCGGTGCAGGCGGTGGTGGCGCGCAGCGCTTCAGCCCAACGGCTCGCCGCTGAGCTCCCTTGCGCGGTGAGCACCGATGCGACTTCTGCCTGGGGCGCACAGGTGGTGCTGCTGGCGGTCAAGCCCCAGCAGCTCGACGCTGTGGCGCAGACGGCTGCGGCCCATGCGGGCCCCTCGGGGCGGCTGCTGGTGTCGGTGCTGGCCGGGGTCACCCTGGCGCGGCTGCAGCAGCTGTTCCCGCAGTGGCGCTGCGTGCGCGCCGTGCCCAACACCCCGGCTCTGGTGCGCGCTGGCCTGACCGGGCTCAGCTACAGCGATGCGGTTGAGCCGGCCGAGCGCGACTGGCTTGAGGGCCTGTTTGCGTCGGTTGGTGAGGTGCTGCCGCTGCCTGAGCCACAGCTCGATGCCTTTTTGGCCCTGACCAGCAGCGGCCCCGCCTTTGTGGCCCTGGTGGCCGAAGCGATGGCCGATGGTGCAGTGGCTGCTGGTCTGCCCAGGGACCTGGCGCTGCGGCTGGCACCGCTGACCCTGGCCGGCACCGCCGCCTTGTTGCAGCAGCAGGGTTTGCACCCTGGGCAGCTCAAGGACATGGTCAGCAGCCCCGGCGGAACCACCATCGCCGGCCTGCGTCAGCTGGAGCGCTCTGGATTGCGCTCTGCCCTGATCGAGGCGGTGTTGGCTGCCGCCCAGCGCAGCCGCGAACTGGCGGGGGGTTAAGCCCGCTTGGCGCCCAGCCTGGGTTCGCTGCCGTTGAGCAGGCGCTCGATGTTGGCCCTGTGCCTGGCGATGACCAGCACGCTGGTCAGCAACGCCAGCACCAGATAGGGCCAGCGCAGCCCCATGGCGTTATCGCTGAACCAGACCAGCATCAGCACAGGCAGCGAGAGCGCCGCTGCAATGCTCGACAGCGAGACGATGCGGCTGAGGCTCAGCACCGCCAGAAACACCCCGAAACACGCCAGCCCCACCGGTGTGGCCAGGCCCAGCAGCATGCCCAGTCCCGTGGCCACGGCTTTGCCGCCCTTGCCGCCCAGCCAGATCGGAAAGCTGTGCCCGGCAAGAGCCGCCAGACCGCAGGCCACCACGGCCGTATCGAGCAGCCAGGCCTGGGGGCCCAGCGGCTGGCCCAGGGGCTCGAGCAGGGCCTTGGCCAACACCACGGCTGCCGTGCCTTTGAGCACATCGATCACAAAGACCCCCAGTGCCGGGCCTTTGCCCAGCACCCGCAGCACGTTGGTGGCGCCGGTGGAGCCGGACCCGTGTTGGCGGATGTCGATGCCGCCAAGCCAGCGCCCTGCCCAATACCCAGTGGGAATCGAGCCCAGCAGGTAGCTGAGCAGCAGCAACAGGGCGATCAGCAGGGGGTTGGGCAGCATCGCTTCAGGGAATCAGGACTCAGTAGAGAGGCAGCTCGTCGACCAGTTCGCCTGGGCCGGCGGCAAAGGCGAGCCAGAGGGGGAATTGCAGCACGGGAATCTCGATGGCGCTCACCCCCGCATCGATGACGATGAAGGGCAGTTCGCCACGCTCTTCGAGTCTGTCGGCCCGCTCGATCAGGGCATCGGCGCGCTCGAACAGCACGATGCCGCTGCTGGGACCAAAGTCTTCGCGCGAGAGGCCCAGGCAGTCCTGCAGGCCGCGACGCCACTCGCCCAGGCGTTCGGGTTCCCCGGCCAGCACCAGGGTTTGAAAGCGCTCGCCGTAGAGCTCGCTCAAAATGGCGATCGCGGTAGCGGCCACCAGGGCATTGCGGCTGCGGCTGCCGCTGCTGTTCTGCGCGCCGCGCCCGCCCTGGCCCAGGAACCAGTCGTCGAGCAGGGCCGCCGCCTGGGGCTCGAGGCTGCGGCGCAGCGTCCAGGGATCGGCGTAGAAATCGGGCTGCCCCTGATAGCCGCTCAGCCGCTCGCGGATCAGCTCGGCATCAGCGGCAAACAGCCCTGCAGCCGGTGGGGCTGGGGCCTGCGCCTCGCCGCCAGCCGTTGCCGCTGAAGCAGGCTGGGCCTGATCCAGGGGTGAGGGTTGCACCAACACCTTTTGTGGCACCAGCTCGATCTGCTCGGCGGCCACGGCCAGATCCTGCAGAGCGCCCACCATGTAGTCCTGAAAGCCCTTGATGCGCCGGGCGATCTGATCGGACTGGCCGCTGAAGCTGCTGGCCATCTCCTGGGTGATCTGCTCGCGGCGCGCTTCGAGCTGGGCGATCTCATCGAGCAGCGCCTGGCGCTTGCTGTTGAGCTCGCTGAGGGCGCTCTCGATCAGCGCCGACCTGCTGCTGCGCTCTGCGGCTGGATCGCTTGCAGGCTGCTCGGGTGTCTGGTCGTCAGGCATGGGTGATCACTCCTGCTGGCTCAGCTGGGTCAGCCGCGCGCCCAGCTGTTCGCGCAACACGGTTGCATCGAACAGCAGCGGCAGCAGGTGAATGCTCTTGCGTTCACGGAAATAGAACAGCACCGGCAGAGCTGGCCAGAACAGTTTCCACCCCAACCAGTCGCTGTAGGGAAAGCGGCGCAGCAGGGTGCCCTGGCGCAGCACCAGCAGCGCCTCGCCCGTGAAGGTCAACCGCAGCAGCACGCTCTGCAGCAGCAGTAACAGGCCAAACACGCTGACCACCAGGCTGATCCACAAGGCTGGCTGCCACAGCTGCGCCAGCGGCAGGGTCGCCAGGCCCAGGCCCACAACCCCAAGGGGCACCCAGAAACGGGGCGCCAGCGTCACATCGCTGGGTGCGGCGCTGGGGGTGGTTGGCGGCGGGACGGCTGACTCGGAGCTCATGGCGTGGCTGATGGCTTGGTGGGTTTAGCCAAACAGGATCTTGGTGAGCAGGGCATCCATCAGCGCCACGGTGACCAGGATCATCACCACGGCGCCGGTGGTGCTGCTGCCCACCTCCTTGGGACCGCCCTTGGTGGTCAGGCCCCAGCCGCAGGAGATCACGGCGATCTGCAGGCCGAAGACCACGGCTTTGAGCAGCATCGCCGGCAGGTCAGAGGGCTCCATCCAGGTGCGCACCGAGTTCCAGAACACCGACGGGGGGATCTGGTACAGCAGGGTGCTGCTCACCTGGCCCGACCAGATGCCCACCCAGAAGAACAGCAGGCATTGCACCGGCGCCATGATCACCATCGCCAGCACCCGCGGCACCACCAGGTACTCGACCGGATCGGTGCGCAGCATGGTGATCGCGTCGATCTGCTCGGTCACCTTCATGGTGCCCAGCTGGGCGGCGTAGGCGGTGGCCACCTTGCCGGTGATCAGCGTGGCGGTCAGGATCGGCGCGATCTCACGGGCCAGGCCCAGGGCCAGCAGGCCGCCGACGGTGGCGCTGGCGCCCTGTTTGGACAGCTCGGCAGCCACCTGGATGTTGAACACGGTGCCAGCCGCCAGGCCCGTGATCACCACGATCAGAAAGCTGGCTGGGCCGGCCTCCATCAGTTCGGCCATCAGGTCGTTGGCGTTGATCCTGCCCTTGGCCATGGCACTGAGCGCCTGGCCGCCGATCAGGCAACTGGCGCCGAGCCGGTTGAGCCAGCGGGGCGTGCGCCAGCCACGGGGCAGCTTGCGTCTGGCTCGCTGGGGTGGCCGCTGGCTGCTGCTGACACTCATGCCGGGTGGTTCTGAAGGTGCAGAGCTTTCTCGGGCCAGCGTCGCATCAGCAGCAGTCCCAGCACGATCAGGATGGCGGGGATCAGCCCCATGCACAGCCTGATCGCCAGCAGGGCGCTGGCGGGTTGGGCGTGTGCCGCCAGGGTTTCGCTGTAGCCGCTGGCACTGAGCAGCACCCCCAGCAGCGCGATCACGGCGCTGATGCACACCTTCTGGGCCAGCACCATCCAGGCGCTGTATTGACCAGCGGGTTTTTCAGGGTCCACGTCGATGGCGTCGGGCAGCAACGACCAGGGGATCAGGTAGGCGGTGGAGGCGCCCATGCCCGCCAGCATGATGGTCAGCACCAGGGCCGCCAGTTTGAGCGCATTGGCCGGTGAGCCGAGCACCGCGGTACCGGCATCCAGGGGCTGCAGCAGCATCACCGCCAGGCAGGCCACGGTCCAGAGGCTGCCGCCCCAGCGCAGCGCCGCCACCCGCCCCTGACGGCGGGCCACGCCGGTCCACAGCCACAGGCCCCCCAGGGAGCTCAGCAGAAAGGGCAGCAGGATCAGCTTGCTGAGGCCTTCGGGCACCTGCAGCACCACCGGCAAAAAGAACAGCGACACCGCCTGCATCAGTTGCAGCGCACACCAGAGCAGCAGGTACAGCCCCAGCACCATCAGAAAGCGGCCGTTGCGGCCCACGCGCTTGAGCAGCCGGCGGGTGGTGCCAGGGGTGCTGTCGGGCCGGCGGCAGCGGCGGGCCACAGGTAGCAGCCCCCAGCCGCAGAGCAGGGCTGTGACGGCAATGATCAGGCCCGACACCAGGCCCACGGGCAGGTAGGTGCGCGGGTCGCCGAGATCCTTGACCAATACCCCGGCCAGCAGGGCTGCGGTGATCGTGGCCAGGATCGAGCCGGTGAAGCGGGCCGTGTTGAGCCGCGTGCGCAGATTCACATCCGCGCTGAGCTCGGCGGCCAGGGCCGTGTAGGGCAGGTTGACGCAGGTGTAAAGGCTGTTGGCGAGCACGGAGATCGCCAGAAAGATGGCAAACCGTGTCCAGCTGTCGGCCCAGGGCGGCAGCCACCACATCGCGGCCATGGCAGCGCCCAGGGGCACGGCGCTTGCCACGATCCAGGGAATGCGCGGGCCCCAGGGGTGGCCGCTGGTCTTGTCACTGAGCCAGCCCACGATCGGGTCGTTGATCGCATCCCACAGGCGGCCGAGCCCATAGGCCAGGCCGGCGACCCAGGGCGGCAGGCCAGCGGCCACGTAGAAGCGCAGCAGATAAAAGCCGATCAGGGCTGCGCCCATGCCGGTGCCGACATCGCCCAGGCCATAGGCCCACAGCAGTCGCTGGCGGGCAGCGCCGCGCAGGTCGGCGGCGTCACGGAGCTCAGCGGTCAAGGTGCCCCAGGACGACGCAGGTCATAATGCTGCAGGTCAAGGCCAGGCCTTGTCTTGCGGGCGTAGTTTAGTGGTAAAACCTCAGCCTTCCAAGCTGATGATGCGGGTTCGATTCCCGCCGCCCGCTTGCT
>VGQS01000052.1 GCA_016882285.1 Cyanobacteria bacterium K_DeepCast_35m_m2_155
CGGCCCTGGCGTGGTCGAGCAGCTGCGCAAGCAGGGCAGGCGCGTGTTTCTCGATCTCAAGTTTCACGACATCCCGGCCACCATGGCGGGTGCCTGCCGCAGTGCCGCCAAGCTCGGGGCCGAGCTGTTGACGGTGCACGCCTGTGCCGGCCTTGAAGCCCTGGTCGCCGCTCAGCAGGGCGCGCTTGCGGGTGCTGCCGAGGCGGGTCTGCCGGCGCCCATGCTGCTGGCGGTCACTGTGCTCACGAGTTGGGCGCCGCAACGCTTTGCCAATGAGCTGGCGATCAGCGAACCCGTTGAGGCCTACGTGCCGCGCTTGGCGCGGCTGGCTGCTGAGGCGGGCATCGCTGGCTGCGTCTGTTCGCCGCTTGAGCTGGTCGCCCTGCGGCGGGACCATCCCGAGCCGTTTGCGCTGGTGACTCCGGGCATTCGCCCGGCCGGCAGCGCGCCGGGTGATCAGGCCCGGGTGATGACTCCGGCCCAGGCCCAGGCCGCCGGTGCCAGTCGCTTGGTGATCGGCAGGCCGATCACGGCCGCGGCGGATCCGGCTGCGGCGTTTGCCGCCTGTTGCCGAGAGCTAGGAGCGCCCGGCAGTGGCTGATCAGGTTCTGCATCCGGGCCCGGCTGCCCCGCGCATGCCCCGCCGTCACTACCTGCTGGTGCTGGCGCAACTGCTCTGGCGCATGCGCCTTGACCTGCTGCTGATGCTGGCGCTCTGCCTGCTGGTGAGCCTGCCGCAGGCCGGCTTGAAGCGGGATCTGATCACCCAGTCGGGGGTTGAGGCAACTCTGGGCATTGCCGTGTCGGTGTTTCTGGCCTTTCGCAACACCCAGGCGATCAACCGTTGGTGGGAGGCCCGCAGTCTCTGGGGTGTCCTGGTCAACCAGAGCCGCAGCTGGCGTGACATCGTGCTCACACTGTTGGCGGATCGTGGCGTGTCCGCACAGAAACGGATCCAGCTGTTGCGGTTGCAGGTCCTCGCGGTCTGGCTGCTGAATCTCGAGTTGCGCAATGTCGCCCGCGCACCGATCCGACAACGGGTGCTGGCGCTGGCCTCCCAGCTCGGCTTCCCCATGGCCGTCACCGTGCAGCAGGTGGCCAGGGCAAGGTCCGGTGTGATCCAAGATCTGTTTGCCCGGGGCCTGCTCAGCGAGCTGGGCCGCGATGCGTTACTGCGCTCGGTGGTGGTGTTTCATGATGCGGCCGGTGGGCTGCAGAAGATTCGCAACACGCCGCTGCCGAGTGCCTATGACGCGTTTGTGCGGCTGATCGCCTGGCTGTTCGGTTTTGAGCTGTTTCTCGACTGCTTTGTCGAGGCTCAACCGCTGATCGGGATTGCCCTGTTCGCGGGGTTTCTCACCGCCGAACGCATCGGTGCCTATGTGGAGGGACCGTTTGACCGTGACCCCAGCAGTCTGTCGTTGCCCTTGGATCAGATCTGCCTCGGCATCAGCGGGGACCTGCTGGCCGAGGTCAACCCCTTTGCGCAGATCGCCACCTGCAGCGACCCTTCAGTCTGGACCTGAGCTGCGTTCGGCTGGGTTCCTCTCCGCTCGTCTCCTTTCCTTGTCTCTCCTCAGGCAGCCACCAGGTTGGGCCTGCCGCTGAGCAGTTCTCGGTAGAGCTGCTCCAGGGCCTCGATGTTGCCTTTGAGGGTGTAGCGCTCGAGCGCCCGGGCGCGTGCCCGGCGGCCCAGCTCGGCGGTCAGCACAGGCTGGTCGCGCAGCACCGGCAGCAGGGTGCGCAGCTGGGTGGTGACCCCCTGGGTGCTGATCACGATGCCGGCGCCGCCCTCCATGGCCTCACCATCGGCGCCGGCGTCGGTGGCGATGCAGGCGCTGCCGGCGGCCATGGCTTCGAGCAGCGCCAGCGACAGACCCTCGACCAATGAGGGCAGCACGAACACCTCGGCCAGCTGCTGGAAGGCGACACGCCGCTCCAGGCTGGGTTCGTAGCCCCACCAGATGACCCCGGCGTCTTCGCCGGTCGTTTGCTGCAAGGCGCTGCGCGCCGGGCCATCGCCGACGATCACCAGCACACAGCCCGCCGGCCGCACCAGCTTCCAGGCCTTGAGCAGGGCCTCGACGTTCTTTTCGGTGGCGACCCTGCCCATGTACAGAAACACGCGCCGGCCGGCAAAGCGGCGGCGCAGTGCGGCCAGCTCGGCGCTGTCGCTGCTGGGGTGGCTGGGGCGCCACAGGGTGGTGTCAACGCCATTGGGAATTACTGCCAGGCGGTCGGCGGGCACACCCAGCCGCTGCAGCACCTCGGCCTGAATGTCCGAGAACACGATCACCCGGTCGTAGCGCGCCAGCGAGGGGGCATAGAGCTGGTAGGTCAGCTGCTGGGTGCCAGCGGTGAGGTTGCGCAGGCTGGCGTCAAAGGCGGGGTGAAAGGTCGCCACCAGGGGCAGTCCCAGCTGCTGGCACAGATCGGGCAGCAAAAAATCGAGCGGCGAGAGGGTCAGGCTGGCGTGCACCAGATCAGGCCGTAGCCGCTCCAGTGAGGCGCGCAGCTCGCGCTGCGCCCCCAGCGACGGGATCGTGTACACCTGCCCCTTCACCAGATAGGGCAGAGCCACTTCGGGATTGTTGCCCTCGCCCTCGCCGGCCATCCCGGGCGGGTTGGGGCTGCTCGATCCTCGCTCTGCGCTGCCCAGCTCCGTGCCAGCGAAGCGCCCCAGGCTGGCCGCTGGGGTGTCGAAATGGATGAAGCTGATGCTGTGGCCGCGACTGCGCAGCGCGTGGGTCGTGGTCAGCCCGTAGGTGACGTTGCCGCAGAAGGGTGACTTCTTGCCCAGCCAGGCGATGTGGGACACCGATCTTGTGCGATCGCTGTGACGCTAACAGCGTTCACTGCGAACCTTGGCCTGCCAGGGTCGCTCAAGCAGCGCTGCCAGCAGGGTGAGGCCGGCCAAGGCCCAAAGCACCGGCAGCAGACCCCAGCGGCTCACCACGGTGCCCGCCAGCACCAGGGGCAGGCTCAGCGCCACGTTGATGAGATTGTTCTGCAGGCCGAAGACCTTGCCGCGCATGGCTTCGGGGGTGTCCTCCTGAATCGTGGTCTGGGCTGGGATCGCCAGCAGGGCCGCTCCGACCCCAAGCAGCGCGCACAGCAGCAGGGTGAAGGTCAGGCTGCCCCGCAGCTGCCCCAGCAGGACCAGGGTCCAAGCCATGGTGCCGAGACCGGCCGACGCCAGCCGGCGCCTGTTGAGGCCGCTGCCCAGCTGGGCCACCGTCACAGCGCCGAGGGCCAGGCCTACACCGCAGGTGGCCAGCAGGGTGCCGAACTGGGTCGGACCCAGACCTGGGATCAGCGAGGCCAGGCTGATCGCCAGAACGTACAGCGCCGCCAGCAGGCTGTAGAGCAGCACCAACTGGGCCATGGCGCTGCGCACACTGGGGCGCTGGCGCAGCACCTGAACGCCTTCACCGATTTCCTGCCAGACGCTGATGCGTCGTTCACTGCGGGGTGGATCCTGCAGCTTGATGCTGCTGATCGCCAGGGCGGCTAGCCCGTAGCAAACGGGCAGCAGCACAAATTCACCTCCAGGAATGTCGAGCCGCGCCAGCAAGCCCTTGAGCAGCCGCAAAATCGGATCGCCCAGGGCAAAACCCACGATCGTGGCGGCCATGCTGGTTGCCTGGTACAGCGAATTGGCGGCCAGCAGCAGCGGCGGGGGCACCAGCAGCGGAATGGCCGCCTGCTCGGCCGGGGCAAAGAACTGGGTCAGCACCGATTCCAGGAAGGTCATCGCCACCAGGCCCCAGTAGCCCCAGCTCAGACCCAGCCACTGCGGACCGCTCAACAGGCAGAAGGGAGCAAACAACACCAGCAGCGCCCGCAGGCCGTTGGAGGCCACCATCACGGTGCGCTTGGGCCAGCGATCGGCCCATACCCCCGCCACCATGCCCAGCAGCACCGCGGGGATGGTGTTGGCCACGTAGATGCCTGTGGCCAACAGCGTGATCACCTGAGCGCGGGTTTCGAGGTCAAGCTTCATCGCGGCCGCCGCTTCGGCCAGGGCGGGGTTGTCGACCTCGGTTCCGCCCACCCACACCTGGGCGATCAAGAACACCATCAACACGATGTAGAACTTGTCAGCCAGCTGCGAGAAGATCTGACCGATCCACAGTTGGCGGAATCCCTTGAGGGCCAGAACGGCTCGCAGGCCAGTGGTGGGAGCAGGGTTGCTCAAGACTGCTGTGTTCGAAGCGACGGGCTCTGGGGCGTCATGTTGCCGTAGCAGCTGCGCAGCAGGACCAGCGAGCGAATGCGCTTGCTCAGGTGTTCGCGGCACCAGCACTCCAGCAGCTGCAGCAGGTGCAGCCAGACTGCTTCAGGCCCCAGCAGCGCTCCATCGCGTCGGCGCGGCAAATGGGGCCGCGGCAAGCGCTGCAGCAGGGCCAGTTCCGAGGCGTTGAGCTGCACCGGTGCCTGCGGCAGGGCGCCGATCACCAGCCCCTCAGCAGGGAGCAGGCTGCAGCGCCAGCTCCAGTCGCCGATCGGTGGCTGCAACGGGGCGCAGCTGTGGGCGCAGCTCTGCAGCGGCAGGGCAAAGCCACCCAGGGCCAGCAGGTGCACAAAGCCCTGGACCAGCACCGCCAGGGTTTCGAGCTGGGGCTCGCGTTCGTCAACCAGCAGCTCGAGGCGGTTCAGCTGGGCGAGCAGGTCGGCCAGCAGTTCCGGGGCTGGGCTGCCATCGGGCACCAGCGCCAGCGCCAGCTCGGCCATGGCCTGGGCTGCTGAGAGCGTCTCCAGGCGCGTGCCCAGGCTGCCGAAATGGTGCAGCACCTGCAGTTGTCTGATGCGCCGCAGGCCGCGGCTACCGCTGATCTGCACGCGCAAGTGCGCCAGCGCCGCCGCCGCCGCCAGGCTGCTTCGGGGTTTGCGAGCCCCCGGGGCCGCCAGGCGCAGCAACCCACCGGTGTCACTGAGCAGCACCAACAAGCGGTCGTGCTCGCCTAGGGGTTTGCTGCTCAGCACCAACCCTTCGAGGGTCTGCTCAGGCACCGGCGCGCAGGGCCTCCATCAGCGCTACTCCGCGGCTGGTGCCCAGCCGGGTTGCGCCCGCCTCAACCAGCTCAAGGGCACCGGCCACGCTGGCGATGCCGCCGGAGGCTTTCACGGCCGCGCGCCCCCGGGCCAGCTGGCGCAAGGTCTTGACCTGCTCGACGCTGGCCGGCGGGCCAAAGCCTGAGCCTGTCTTCAAAAACGCGGCACCCGCGTCGATGCTCACCTCCACCAGCAGCTCCAGCGCTTCGGGCGTGAGCTTGCCGGCTTCCAGGATCACCTTGAACGGCAGGCCCAACTCGGCGATGGGTGCCAGATCGGCCAGCAGTGCGGCGCTGTTGCCGTCTGTGAGAGCGCCGAAGTCAGGCACCACATCGAGTTCGTCGGCGCCTTGCTCGGCTGCATATTCGGCTTCGGCCTGCTTGATCGCGGCTGCTACAGCACCAAATGGAAAGCCGATGACCGAGATGAGCCTGGGAGCCTCGCCTGGGCCAGCGGCCGCGCGGGGCAGGCGCTCACGCGCCAGGCTCACCCAGCGGGAGGCCACGCACACCCCGGCAAAACCGAAGTGGCGGGCCTCATCGCAGCAGCGCACGATCGCCTCTTGGCCGGCCAGGGGGTCGAGCTGGGCATGGTCGATCAGTGGAGCCAGATCGGGGCGCTCAGCGTTCAAGGGGACTCCATCGGCTCAGTCAGATCCTGCTTACTCCTTGGCCTGAATCACGCCGAAGCCACCATGGTTGCGGCGGTAGGCCACCTGGATCTGACCGCTCTCCTTGTCCTTGAAGACATAGAAGTCGTGGTCGATCACCTCGAGCTGATGCAGCGCCTCGTCGACATCCATCGGCGGCATCGCGAAGTATTTGCGACGCACACCGCGGCTGGGGGTGGCCGCTTCCTTGCCATCGGTCAGGCTGCCGCCGGGAGGGGGCAGGCTGGCGGCGCCGGCCTCCTCGTCGCGCGCTGAACGATGCACGGGGCCGTGCGTGCGCTCGTGCAGCCGCTCCCTGAAGCGGTTGAGTTGCCGGGTGAGTTTGCTGGCAACCAGGTCAATGCTGGCGTAAAGGTTGTCCGAGCGCTCCTGGGCGCGGATCACCGTGCCGTTGGCAAACATCGTCACCTCGGCGGTCTGCTGGGGCACGCGCGGGTTGCGCGCCACCGAGAGGTGTACATCGGCCTCTTTGACCATGCCTTCAAAGTGGTTGATGGCGCGGCTGAGCTTGGTTTCGGTGTACTCCCGGATCGCCGGGGTCACGTCAAGATTGCGGCCGTGGATGAGCAGTTTCATCAGAGCGTCAGGCCTCCTGGGATCAGGTTGGTTCAACGCTAGGAAGGGTCCATGGATCGCACCACGGGCGACGCAATCCTTCTTGAACCACAGGGCCTGGTGCCATTTGCGGCGGCCCTGGCGCAGCAGCGCGCCTGGCAGCAGCGCCTGCTCGCCGATCCAGACGGACCTGAGGCGGTGCTGCTGCTGCAGCATGAGCCCTGCTACACCCTCGGCCGCGGCGCCGATCCGGCCTTTCTGCGCTTTGACCCCGCGTCGCCGCCCCACCCGCTGTTTCGCATCGACCGCGGCGGTGAGGTCACCCACCATGCCCCGGGCCAGCTGGTGCTCTATCCGGTGCTCAACCTGCAGCGCCATGGCGCTGATCTGCATCTGTACCTGCGCACGCTTGAGCAGGTGGTGCTCGATGTGCTCACCGCCCTCGATCTGCCGGGCGAGCGCAGCACAGGGCAGACCGGGGTGTGGCTGCAGGGCCGCAAGGTTGCGGCCATTGGCGTCGGCGCGCGCCGCTGGATCAGCCAGCACGGCCTGGCGCTCAATGTGAGCTGCGATCTGGCGGGCTTTGCCGCGATCGTGCCCTGTGGCATCAGCGATCGGCCGGTGGGGCGGTTGCTCGACTGGATCCCCGGGCTCAGCTGCGACCAGGTGCGGCCGCTGTTGCTGGCGGCGGTGGCGGCGCGCTTTGCGTTGCAGTGGTGCGATCAGCCTGCTGCCGATGCGCTCCAATCACGCTGACAAAAGGCGCCACAATTAACGCGCTTTTGCCAAGGCTGCCTGCATGCCCCTGCTCACCACCACCGCCGAGGTGCACTGGAGCGGCAGCCGTCAGGACCACCAGGCCCTGGCCCAGCGTGACGATTGGAGTGCCCTGGAGCGCATCGATCAGCTCTGGCCCGTGCTGGCGGAGCGCCATGGCGAGGCGATCGCGCTCGATGCTCCCCATGCCAACCCACCCGAGCGCTTCAGCTACCGCGAGCTCAGCGCGCGCATCGACAGCGCTGCGGCTGCCCTGGCCCAACTCGGCCTGCAGGCTGGCGAGGTGGTGGCGCTGTTTGCCGAAAACGGCCCCCGCTGGCTGATCGCCGACCAGGCGATCATGCGCTGCGGCGCCGCCGATGCCGTGCGCGGGGCCAGCGCTCCAATCGAGGAGCTGCGCTACATCCTCGATGACGCCGCAGCGACCGGGCTGGTGGTCGAAACCGCTGCTCTGTTGGAGCGGCTCGAGCTCTCAGCCCAGCAGTGGCAACGCCTGCGCTTTGTGGTGGTGCTGACAGGCGAGCTGGGCGCCCTCACGCCAGCGGCGGCAGGCAGCCCACGGGCGTTGCTCGGCTGGAGCGAGCTGTTGGCGCGCGGTGCTGGGGCTGTTGCGCATCAACCAGCACCGCCCCCGCCCAGTGGTGCGGCCACTGCAGCCACGATGCTCTACACCTCGGGCACGACCGGTCAGCCCAAGGGCGTGCCGCTGAGCCACGCCAACCTGCTGCATCAGCTGCGCAGCCTGGGGGTGGCGGTCAACCCCCGAGCGGGTGATCGGGTGCTGGGCGTGCTGCCGATCTGGCATGCCTACGAACGCAGCGCCGAGTACTTCCTGTTCTCGTGCGGTTGCCAGCAGACCTACACGACCCTCAAACAGCTCCGCAACGACCTGCAGGCGGTGCGGCCCCACTACCTGATCAGCGTGCCGCGGCTGTGGGAGGCCCTGCTCTCGGGCTTTGAGGACGCCCTGGCCGCTATGCCGGCGGCCCGCCGCCGGCTGATCGAACGGGCCCTGGCCAACAGCCGCGCCTTCAGTGCGGCGCGCCGTCGGGCTCTCGATCTGACCCTGGCGCCCGAACCCGCTGCGGCGCGTCTGGCCGCTGCCGCCCAGGCCCTGCTGCGCTGGCCCGCCCATGCCCTGGCCAGTCAGGCGATCTGGCCCAAGGTGCGCAGTCAGTTGGTGGGCGGGCGCCTGCGCACCGCGATCAGTGGTGGCGGTGCCCTGGCGATGCATGTGGATGGCTTTTTTGAAGCCATCGGCATCGAGCTGCTGGTGGGCTATGGCCTCACCGAGACCAGCCCGGTGCTGAGCTGCCGCCGCCGTTGGTGCAACCGCCGCGGCAGCTCGGGGCAGCCGTTGGCGGGAACGTCGATTCGCATCGTCGATCCCGAGCGCCGACGTCCCCTGGGGGTCGGCGAGCGGGGGCTGGTGTTGGCCAAGGGGCCCCAGGTCATGGCGGGCTATCTGGGCAAGCCCGAGGCGACGGCCAAGGTGTTGGATGCCGATGGTTGGTTTGACACCGGCGATCTGGGCTGCCTGCTGGCCGACGGCTCGCTGGTGCTCACCGGCCGTGCCAAGGACACGATCGTGCTGAGCAGCGGCGAAAACATCGAACCCGGTCCGCTCGAAGAGGCCCTGGTGGCGAGCCCCCTGATCGAGCAGGTGATGCTGGTCGGTCAGGACCAGCGCAAGCTGGGCGCCCTGCTGGTGCTCAAGCCTGAAGCGCTTGAGGCGTTTGCTGCAGCCGCAGCTCTGCCGCCGCCTCGTCACGGCCAGCTTGATGCTGCACCTGCCCTTGAACCGGCCCTGGCCAGAGCTCTGACGCGTGAATGCAACCGTCTGTTGGCGGCTCGCCCAGGCGCTCGTCCCGATGAAAGCCTGCTGGGGGTGGCCCTGGTTGAACCGTTCTCAATCGAGAATGGCCTGCTGACCCAGACCCTCAAGCAGCGCCGCGATCGCATCACGGCCCGTGATCAGAGCGCCATTGACGCCATTTACGCCCGCTGACACGCTGGGACCTGTTTGGATTTGGTTATGAGCACCGCCGGCCCTCTGTCGATCAAGCGCACGATCACCGTGCGGGCGGTGGTCACCCCCCGTTGGAAAGAAGACGCCGAGCGCGAGCTCAGCAGTGCGCTGGCCGGTAGTGATGCCCAATTGGCTCAACTTGAACAGGAGGGCCAGCAGGTCATCGATGAGATTCGCCGTCAGAGCGCCAATCCTCTCGATCCGCGGGTGCAGGAGCAGGTCGAGTCCATTCAGCAGCAGGTGGCCGCCAAGCGCGCTGAACTCGAAGAGCAGAAGCGTCAGGTCCTTGAGCAGCAGCGCCAGGTGCGTGAACTCGACATGGAGCAGATCGTCGAGCAAGGCCAGCTCGAGAGCTTCTGCCAGGTGCAGGTCGGCGACAATCTGGTTGAAAAGCTCCAGGCCGCTGTGGTGGTGCGCGATGGCGTGATTGAGGCGATTGAGGGGTCTCTGTAGGAACCGCCCCCCGGTTGATCAGGTTGTGCGCGCGTAAAATCCGCCTTAACCCCGCGGCAGACCTCCGTTGGCCACCCACGACATCTTTATGCCGGCCCTCTCCTCCACGATGACGGAGGGCAAGGTCGTTGAGTGGCTCAAGAAACCCGGCGACCGCGTCGAACGCGGCGAGTCGGTGCTGGTGGTCGAATCCGACAAGGCCGACATGGATGTCGAGTCCTTTCAGGAGGGCTTCCTGGCTGCCGTGCTGATCGAGGCCGGCGGCACCGCGCCGGTGGGCGAAACCATCGGTCTGATCGTTGAGACCGAAGCCGAAATTGCTGATGCAGCGGCCAAGGCGCCCAAGGCACCGGCCGCCCCTGCTGTGGCCTCTGCGCCTGCAGCCCCAGCTCCTGCTGCAGCCCCAGCAGCACCTGCCCCTGCGGCGCCCGCCAGTTCGCCGGCCCCTGCACCGGTCGCTGCCCCTGTGGCCGTTGTCGCTCCTGTATCCACCGCGAGTGGCCGCGTGGTGGCCAGCCCCCGTGCCAAGAAACTGGCCACGCAGCTGGGCGTTGATCTGGGCGCGTTGCGCGGCAGTGGTCCCCACGGCCGCATTCAGGCTGAAGACGTGCTGGCGGCCAAGGGCCAGCCGGTCAGCGTGCCCTGGGTGGCTGAGGGCCCGGGCCCCGCTGTGGTGAGCGCTGCCGGCGGCAACGGTGCAGCAGCTGGTGGCAATGGCTCCGCCCCGGCGCCTGCGGGCAATGCCTTTGGCCGCCCCGGCGAGAGCGTCGCGTTCAACACCCTGCAGAACGCGGTCAACCGCAACATGGTGGCCAGCCTGGCGGTGCCCACCTTCCGCGTGGGCTACACGATCACAACCACCAAACTCGACGCCTTCTACAAACAGCTCAAGAGCAAGGGCGTCACCATGACGGCGCTGCTGGCCAAGGCTGTGGCTGTCACTCTGGCGCGCCACCCCCAAGTGAATGCTGCCACCAGCGCCGA
>VGQS01000053.1 GCA_016882285.1 Cyanobacteria bacterium K_DeepCast_35m_m2_155
GCCCAGCACGCGCGCCAGATCGGCTACGCGGTGGTGAGCGGTGATTTTGTTGATCACAACAACGGCGCCCTGGTGGAGTACGAAGACGAGGACTATTTCCTCAAGCCCTCCTGGTGGACGCTGGGCTGATCAGGGCAGACGCGGACAGGCCGCCACCAGGGTCTTCGTGATGGCGCTCTGGGGGGCTGCCAGCAACGCGGCCCCCGGACCCTGCTCGACGATGCGGCCCCCTTCGAGCACGATCACCCGGTGGCAGAAGCCGCTGGCCACCGACAGGTCGTGGGTCACAAACAGCAGCCCCAGGCCCAGCTGGTGCTGCAGCCCCCGCAGCAGCGCCAGGATCTCGGCCTGGATCTCGGCATCGAGCATGCTGACGCTCTCGTCGCAGAGCAGCACCCGCGGCTCCAGAATCAGGGCGCGGGCGATGGCCACCCGCTGCTGCTGCCCGCCCGAGAGTTGGCGCGGGCGGCGCTGCTCAAAGGCCTCAGGTGGGTCGAGTCCCACGGTTGCCAGCAGCTGGCGGGCGCGTTCACGGGCCTCGGCGCGGCTGGCCAGACCATGGATCAGCAGCGGATCGGCGATCGCCTCGCCCACCCGCATCTGGGGGTTGAGGCAGGCCAGCGGGTCTTGAAACACCATCTGGATCTGGCGGCGCAAGGCTTGCTGCCGGGCCCCGCCGCGGGCCAACAGGTCCTGGCCGTCCAACTGCACGCTGCCGCCGCGCACCTCGGCCAAGCCCATCAGGGCGCGGCAGAGGGTGCTCTTGCCGCAGCCCGATGCCCCCACCAGGCCCACGGTTTCGCCGGCTTGCAGCTGCAGGCTGACGCCGTCGACCGCCTTGAGCCAGTGCGGCCGCCAGGGCGGCCCGCCGATGCGGTGCCAGCAGCGCAAACCCTCGATCTGCAGCAGCAGGGGTGTTGCTTGCGGGGCTGCGCTGCGGCTGGCTTCCAGCTCGCGGGCGCGGCCCACCAGCCGCTGGCCCAGGTCTGAGCGGGGTGCCTGCAGCAGGGCGCGAGCCGGCCCCTGCTCGGCCAGCTGCCCGCGCTCGAGCACGGCGATGCGGTCGCACCACTGGCCGGCCAGAGCCAGGTTGTGGCTGATCAGCAGCAGGGCACTGCCGCGCTCGCGGCAGAGTTCGCTGAGCTCGGCCATCACTTGCGCCGCCACAGCCACATCGAGGCTGGTGGTGGGCTCATCGGCGATGACCAGCCTGGGGCTCAGGGCCATCGCCAGGGCGATCGCCACCCGCTGCCGCATGCCCCCGCTGAACTCATGCGGGTAGCTGCCGTAGCGCTCGGGCCCGATGCCCACGCGCTGCAGCAGGGTTCTGGCCTGCTCGCGCAGGCCCTGCTGGCGCCTGCTGCCGCTGCGTTGATGCGCGTCCAGGGTGTCGCGCAGGTGCTCGCCGATGGTGAGCAGTGGGTTGAGGCGGGTCATGGGGTCCTGGAACACCAGGCCCACCGCTTCACCGCGCAGGTGCTGCAGCTCGCTGGGGCTGAGGCGGCGCGGGTCAAGACCAGCCAGGTGCAGCTCCCCCTGGCAGCGGCTGCCAGCAGGCAGCAGTTGCAGGATCGCGCGGGCCACGGTGCTTTTGCCGCAGCCCGAAGGCCCGACCAGGGCAAGCCGCTCTCCGGCGGCGAGCTCCAGGTTCAGGCCGTTGAGGGTGGCTTCCGCCGCCCCTGGGTACTGCACGACGAGATCGCGCAGCAGCAGCACCGGTTCAGCCCCCATGGTGATCGGCGGATCCGCACAACGAACCCATGCTGCGTCCTGCTGCATACGATGGTGGAAAGTGCAGGCCGGGATGCTCAAGGCGGTACCGGAGACGGTTGATTTGGAGGCGACGGGCCTGAGCGCCCCGGTCGTTAACAGTGCCGGTCGCCGTTCCCCCATCGCCACCCCTGCCGACTACGGGATCCCCCTGCCCGAGTGGTTGCAGCGCTGCGTCGAGCATGTGCCCCCTGGCGCGGGTGAAAGCTGCCCCACGGACGCCGAGGCCTTGCTGGCCTCGGCGTTTGACTTTGCTTACCAGTTTCACGAAGGCCAGTACCGCGCCAGCGGTGAGCCCTACATCGTGCATCCGGTGGCGGTGGCTGACCTGTTGCGCGACATCGGTGCCAGCGCCGGCGTCATCGCTGCAGGCTTTTTGCATGACGTGGTCGAAGACACCGGCGTCACCCCCGAGGAGGTCGAAGAGCATTTCGGCGCCGAGGTGCGCTCGCTTGTTGAAGGTGTCACCAAGCTTGGCGGCATTCACTTCACCAACAAGACCGAAGCCCAGGCCGAAAACCTGCGGCGCATGTTTCTGGCCATGGCCAGCGACATTCGCGTGGTGCTGGTGAAGCTGGCTGACCGCTTGCACAACATGCGCACCCTGGGCGCGCTCAAGCCCGACAAGCAGCTGCGCATCGCCCGCGAAACCCGCGAGATCTACGCGCCGCTCGCCAACCGCCTGGGGATTGGCCGTTTCAAATGGGAGCTGGAGGATCTGGCCTTCAAGATCCTTGAGCCCGATGCCTATCGCGACGTGCAGCAGCAGGTCGCCACCAAGCGCAGCGAACGCGAAGAGCGCCTGGGTGTCACGGTGCAACTTCTGCGCGATCGCCTGGCCGCTGTAGGGCTGGGCGATGTTGAGGTGAGCGGACGGCCCAAGCACCTCTACGGCATCTGGAGCAAGATGCAGCGCCAGCAAAAGGCCTTTCACGAGATCTATGACGTGGCAGCCCTGCGCATTCTTTGCCCCAACCTCGAGAGCTGCTACAGGGCGCTGGCGGTGGTGCATGACACCTTCAGGCCCATTCCCGGTCGTTTCAAGGACTACATCGGCCTGCCCAAGCCCAACGGCTACCAGTCGTTGCACACCGCCGTTATTGGCCGCCACCGGCCGATCGAGGTGCAGATCCGAACCGGCGACATGCACCAGGTCGCCGAGTACGGCATCGCCGCCCACTGGAAATACAAGGAAGGCGGCTCGCCGGCGGCCTCCGGCGCCGATGCCGAGCGTTTCAACTGGCTGCGCCAACTCGTCGATTGGCAAAAAGATGACGGCGGCGAGGACAGCGGCGATTTTCTGCGCTCGATCAAAGAGGACCTCTTCGATGAAGAGGTGTTCGTCTTCACCCCCAAAGGCGACGTGGTGGGTCTGCGCAAGGGCTCAACGGCCGTCGACTTTGCCTATCGCATTCACTCGGAAGTGGGCAACCACTGCCAGGGGGTGCGCATCAACGATCGCCTCTGCCCGCTCGCCACGCCTCTGCAGAACGGCGACTTCGTGCAGGTGATCACCGCCAAGACGGCGCATCCCAGCCTCGATTGGCTCAACTTTGTGGCCACGCCCACGGCGCGCAACCGCATCCGCCAGTGGTACAAGAACAGCCACCGCGATGAGAACATCGCCCGCGGTACCGAACTGCTCGAGCGTGAGCTTGGCCGCGACGGCTTTGACGCTCTGCTCAACGGCGACGCCATGGCCCAGGTCGCCAAGCGCTGCAACCTGGTCGGCACCGAAGACCTGTTGGCGTCGTTGGGCTTTGGGGGCGTCACCCTGCATCAGGTGCTCAACCGCCTGCGTGAGGAGATTCGCCTGGCCAGCGCCGCCGAAGCCCCGCCAAAAAGCAACGAAGATGTCGCCGCTGGCGTTGTCGCCCAGGCCGAGCAGGCCGCGGTGGCCCCCACCCATGGCGCCGGCGTGGTCAGCCCGATCCTGGGGCTCGAAGGGCTTGACTACCGCCTGGGCGGTTGCTGCAGTCCATTGCCCGGCGAGGCGATTGTGGGATCGGTGTCATTGGGCAACCACGGCATCACCATTCACCGGCAGGACTGCGGCAATGTGGAGCCGATTCCTGCAGCCCGGCGCCTGCCGGTGCGCTGGAACCCTGCCAGCGAAGCGCAGCAGCGCCGCTACCCCGTGCAGCTGCGCATCGAAGTGCTCGACCGCGTCGGTGTGCTCAAGGACATTTTGATGCGGCTGTCGGATCACCGCATCAACGTGAGCGACGCCCGCGTGCGCACCAGCCCCGGCAAGCCCGCCCGCATCGACCTGCGCGTCGAGCTGCAGAGCGCGGCCCAGCTCAGCGGCACCCTCAACCAGATCCGCTCGATGGCCGACGTGCTCGACATCGCGCGCACCGGGATCGGTTGAGTCGCTGCTGGCGCGTGGCTTGGATGTCTTGGTCTGAGGACCGAGCACCACGGCCGTCGCAATGGTTACGGCTTGCCCGCCGTGGCATCGCTACAAACCCGTCATCCGCTTTCAGCTGCCATGACCTCCGAACAGGCTGCCCAGTTGATCGACAACACCCTCGATCTGGTGCACCAGCGGCTGCAGGATCTGCAGGAGTTATCGCTGCAAGGTGAGCACCAGGCCTTGGCTGATGAGTTTCGCGAGTGGCGCCACCCGGTGGGTGGTCACATTGATCTGATGGTGTTTCCTGGGTTGGCCGGATCCTGAGCGCTCGGGCTGCTCCTGCCTGCCCGGCGCAGCCATCGCCAGTAAGCCACCCCGAGTAACGCCCCGCTCACTACACCGGTCACCGTTGAGCCCAGCAGCAGGCGCGTTGCAAAGCTCCAGCCCAGACCTGCCAGTTCACCCTGTTGCAGCGCTGCCAGACCCGGCCACACCGGCCCCGGGCCGATCAGCAGGCAGCCCAGCTGAAAGTTGAACCAATACAGCGGTACGTAGGTGAACGGATTGCTGATCCAGGTGCCCGCCGCTGCCAGCAGGTGGTTGCCGCGCACCAGGCTCGCCAGGCCGATGCCCAGCAGTGTCTGCAGGCCAAAAAATGGGTAACAGCCGCAGAACACCCCTGCAGCCAGGCCCCGTGCCCGCTGTCCAGCGCTGCCCTCCTGCTGCCACAGCCAGGTGATGCCGCGCCGCAGGGGTCGCAGCAGCTGGCTCAGAGGTCGAGACTGGAGCATGGCTGGTGCAAGAGGCGCGTGAGCGTGAACAGCAGCGACACCATTGCCGCCATCGCCACAGCGGTGGCGCCGGGCGAGGGCAGCGTCGCGATCGTACGCATCTCGGGCCCGCAGGCCGAGGCCATCGGCCGCAGCCTGTTTGTGGCGCCGGGGCAGCAGATCTGGGACAGCCACCGGGTGCTGTACGGCCATGTCGTGGATCCAGCCACTGGCGAGCACATCGATGAGGCGTTGCTGCTACTGATGCGCGCCCCCCGCAGCTTCACCCGTGAAACGGTGGTGGAGCTGCATGGCCACGGCGGGTTGGCCTGCGTGCAGCGGGTTCTGGCGCTGGTGCTGGCCGCCGGAGCCAGGCGCGCCTGGCCGGGTGAGTTCAGCCAGCGGGCCTTTTTGAATGGCCGGCTCGATCTGACCCGCGCAGAGGCGCTGGCGCAGTTGGTGAGTGCCCGCAGCCAGCGGGCGGCCCAACTGGCCATGGCCGGGCTCGACGGCGGGCTGCAGCAACGCCTCAGCGGGTTGCGCGAGCGGCTGCTCGATCAACTGGCTGAGCTGGAGGCGCGCGTTGATTTTGAAGAGGATCTGCCGCCGCTCGATGGCGCTGCGGTGGCCCGCGCCCTGCAGGTGGTGCGCGACGAGCTGGCCCGGCTCGTGGCTGAAGCGCGCCAGGGCGAGTTGCTGCGCCAGGGGCTGCGGGTGGCGATCATCGGCCGGCCCAACGTGGGCAAATCGAGCCTGCTCAACCGGCTGAGCCAGCGCGAGCGGGCGATCGTCACCGATCTGCCCGGCACCACCCGCGATCTGCTCGAGAGCGAGTTGGTGCTCGATGGCGTGCCGCTCACCCTGCTCGACACCGCCGGCATTCGCGAGACGGCCGATCCGCTTGAGCAGCTGGGCATCGAGCGCTCGCGCCAGGCACTGGCCGCTGCCGATGCGGTGCTGCTGCTGTTTGACCTCAGTGCTGGTTGGTGCGCCGCTGATCAGGCCTTGCTCGATCAGGTGCCCGCCGGGGCGGCGCTGCTGATCGCCGGCAACAAGGCCGATGCAGCAGCGTTGCCCGTGGGCCTGATCGCGCCGGCGGGGTTGGGGCCCGTCGCTCCGCCAGGCTCGCAGGCGCTGGTGTGCCTCAGCGCCCTGAGTGGGGCCGGCACCGATGCGCTGGTGCAGGAGCTGCTGCGCCGCTGCGGGGCCAGCGGCAGCGAGGGGCTGCAGGTGGCGCTCAACGTGCGGCAGCGCGATCTGGCCGCGGCCGCGGCCGCCAGCCTGGAGCGGGCTCTGGAGGCGGCCACGCAGCAGCTGCCCTGGGACTTCTGGACCATTGATCTGCGCGCCGCCGTGCGCGCCCTGGGCGAGATCACCGGCGAGGAGGTCAGCGAGGCCGTTCTTGATCGGGTGTTCTCGCGGTTTTGCATCGGCAAGTGAGCCGTGCCGTCAACAGCACCGCCGTCATGGCGCCGTAGCCCAGGGCCCAGCTGCCCCCAGCACCCCAGCCGAGCTGCAGCACCGTGTCGGCCGTCGTGAACTGCCAGCCGTGGATCACGCCGAACCAGGCCAGCACCGCGGCCAGCGCGCTGCAGCTGGCCGCCGCCAACAGCCGCGCCTCGATCACATACACGAGCATCGCCGCCAGCAGCATCGCCGTGATGATCTGGCCCTGCTCCAGGGCAAAGGCGCCTGCGGCCCAGACATCGGCCCGGGCCAGGGGCTCCAGCAGCGCGGCGCTGAACGGGTGCTCAGCGGTGCCGGCGCCACCGGCGCGCAGGCCCGCCTTGAGCAACAGCGCCCCCCAGCCCGCCAGCCCCGGCATCAGGCCCAGGGCCACGGCCGGCGCATGGCGCTTAGGGGTCACCTGAAACGCCTGGGCGGCGATCACCAGGCCGATGTAGAGCACGATCGCCATGCCGGCCTCGATCGGCACCAGCTGGCCAATCACGCCGAAGAGGCCCAAGAGCGAGGCCGCCCCCATCACCAGCCCGTTGAGCCACGAGTAGCCGATGCGGGCGCCCATGCCTTTCCAGCCCGGATGGCCGATGTAGATCGTCGTGGGAAAGCACGAGCCCAGCAACGCCGCGCTGAGGCTGCCGATGCCGTTGATCAACAGCGAGCTGCGCGCCGGGTAGGCGTCGCCGGCGGCTTCGGCGCTCTCGAGGTTTTGCAGCGAGCCGATCACGTTGAACAGCCCCATCGGCACGATCACCCCCAGCCAGGGCACCAGCTCGCCGCGGGCCTGCCACAGCGGCCCCAGTTGCAGCTGGGGCCAGTGCAGCCCGATCAACTGGCTGTTGGCGGCCCAGCGGGACTGGTCCAGATCGAGCAGCCCGGTGGCCCAGGCCAGGGCGATGCCCAGCAGCACCGCCACCAGCCCGGCCGGCAGCGGCCAGCGCACCGGGCCGAAATAGCCCACCAGGATCACCGCCAGCACCGCCAGCCCCACCACCGGGTGGGCGTAGGTGCGCAGCAAGAAGCCCAGGGCGATGTAACCCAGGGCAATGCCCGCCAGGGTTGAGAGCAGGGCCGCCCGCGGCAGCCAGCGGCGCAGGCCATCGGCCACAAAGGCGCCTGCCGATTCGATCAAAGCCGAGCCCAGGCATGCCACAAGCCCCGCACGCCACGACAGGCTCACGGCCGCTTCGGCGTCCAGCCCCTGGCCCACGGCGCTGAGCTTGACCGGCAGCATCACCAGGAACACGTAGGCAAACAGGCTCACCGTGTTGATGCCGTAGGGCAGGGCGGTGCGGTCGTCGCGTCCTTCCAGGTGCCCCAGGCGGCGGGCCTGCAGGGCGTAGGCCAGGTTGCCGAGTACCAGGCTGATGCCCGTGGCCGGCAGGATCGTGCCGAACACCAGGGCATCGGGGTAGCCCAGCAGGCCGCGGCACAGCACCACGATCAGCAGGATGTTGACCAGGTTGTCGAGGCTCAGGCCCAGGAAGCCATCGAGATCCCCTGGGACCCACCAGCGTGGCGCGGCTTGCGACATCGTTCTTGTGGCAGTCCGTCCATCCTGCGCCTGCCGGTAGGTGCGCTCGAGAGACTTAGCCCTGACAATGGGGATCAGACGTCCGCTGTTGCATGGCCGCTGATGCTGGTTCCAGCCAGGCGCATCCGCTGGAGGTTCTCACCGGTGCGCTTGTTGGCTTTGGCGCATGGCCAGCCAGCCAGCAGCTCGATCCCGGCCTGCCCATCGGTTACTGGCTCTAAGACCGCCGTGCCCGCTGCCAGCCTGCCGTTGACCCCCCAGCTGCTGGAGCAGTTGCGCAGCTGGCTGGCCGAAGATCTGGGCCGCGGTGATCTCAGCGCAGCGGCTGTGGCAGGGGTCAGCGCGCAGGCCCACTGGCTGGCCAAGGCCCCAGGGGTGTTCTGCGGCGGTGTCCTGGTGGAGCCGCTGTTCAGGCTGTTGGATCCAGCGGTGCAGCTCAGGCTGCTGGTGGCCGATGGTGAACCTGTCGGCGCCGGTCAGCGGCTGCTCGAGCTCCATGGCACGGCAGCCGCTTTGGTGGCTGCCGAGCGCACGGCGCTCAACCTGGCGATGCGGCTCAGCGGCATTGCCACCGCCACCGCCGCGCTGGTGGCCCAGCTCGAGGGCACCGGCGTGCGCCTGGCGGACACCCGCAAGACCACCCCGGGGCTGCGGGTTCTTGAAAAGTACGCCGTGCGTTGCGGCGGCGGGCTCAACCACCGCCTGGGCCTCGACGATGCCGCCATGCTCAAGGAAAACCATCTGGCCTGGAGCGGCGGCGTGGGGCCTGCTATCGCGGCGGTGCGCGCCGCGGCGCCCTGGCCGGCCCGGGTGATTGTCGAAGCCGAGACCGCGATTGAAGCCGAAGCGGCGGTGCGCGCCGGCGCCGATGGGGTGCTGCTCGATGAGTTCAGCCCGGCCGAACTGACCGCGCTGGTGCCGCAGCTGCGGCAGCTGGCTGCAACCTGCGGCAGGTCTGTGGTGCTCGAGGCCTCTGGCGTGCAGCCCGAGCTGCTCAGCGCCTACGCCGCCAGTGGCATCGATCTGATCTCGAGCAGTGCGCCGATGACCCGGGCCCCCTGGCTCGATCTGAGCATGCGTTTTGAGCCAGCCTGGGCCTGAGTGGCTTGCCGCGCCGGCCCCTCGTCGAAGCGTGACAGAGGGCTGACATGCTGCGGCTCCATCGCCACGATGGAACCGCTGAGCTTGTTCTCCCTATGGGTGTTGGCGTTCGTCGTCCGCTGCGGGTGGCTTCAGCGGCTGCGCTGGGCCTGGGCCTGGCGCTCTCACCGGCCGCTATGCCCCCTGCTCTGGCTGAAGGGGTGCTGGAACGGGTGGCCCGCACTGGTCAGCTGCGGCTGATCGGTCCGATTGACCATCCGCCCATGTTGAGTGTCGATGCCAAGGGGCAGCCCCAGGGCTACGGCGCCCTGGTGGCGCGTCGCATCGCCGATCTGGTGGCCAAGGCGGTGGGCAAGCCGGTTCAGCTGGTGTACGAGCCGGTGGCCGACTCCGAGCTGATCAGCCAGAAGCTGGGTGAAGGCAAGGCCGAACTGGCCTGCGGCCTGCCCTTCACCTGGGCCCGTGAGGAGGTGCTGGATTTCACCTTCCCGATCGCGATGTCAGGTCTGCGTCTGATCGCTCCGGCGGGTCGTCTCGACGGCACGGTGGCGTCGCTGGCCGGACAGCGGATCGGCGTTGTGCGCGATTCTCTCGCCGACACCCAGCTGCGCGGCATGCAGCCGGCGGCCCAGGTGCAGACCTATCTCGATCTGGCCGCTGCCCTCAAGGCTCTCGCTGCGGGTCAGCTGAATGGGGTGATCGGTGACACCGCCATCCTGGCGGGCCTGACCAGTGAACAGGGTCTGCAGGGCATGGCTCAAACCCCCGTGCGTCCCTATCTGCGCTACCCCGTCGCCTGCGCCGTGCCTGAGAACGCATCGGCGTATCGCGGTCTCGCCAACCGCGCCATCGTGCAGTTGCTGCAGGGTTATATCGAGGGCATCCCGGCCGATGTCAGCGCCGTCGACCGCTGGATCGGTCCAGGAACAGCCCTGGGGCTGAGCCAGCAGCAGATCCGTGGGGCCTTCGATGCCCTGTTGCTGGGCGTCGAACCCCTGCGGGTGGTGGTGGCGGTGCCGGCTTCTGCCCTGTGAGTTCGTAGTTGCCTTTTCCCCTCACCCTTTTGATCCGATGAAGCTGCTCACCCAGTCCCGTTTGCTCGGCGTTTTGCTGATCGCCGCTTCGCTGCCCTTCGATACAGGCCTGGTGCTGTCGGTTCAGGCGGCAAACCAAGCCAGGCAGCTCCAGCAGACGTCGGGGCCCGGTCCAGTTCCCGTCAGCGCCAGCGCCATGGAGGAGCGTCTGCAACGCATCGCCGCCGCCGCGCGTCAGGGTGTGGGCGACGACGCCATCAGCTATGTGGTGGTGGGCCCCGGCGGGCTCGGCTGGGGTAATGGCGGCTTTGGCAATGGCGGCTTCTACAACGG
>VGQS01000054.1 GCA_016882285.1 Cyanobacteria bacterium K_DeepCast_35m_m2_155
GAGGCGCTGGAGGATCTTCTTGAAACCCAGCACTGGTACGGGAAGCGTGAGTCGGCGTTGGCCCAGGACTTGGCCGACACCGTTGCTGCTGCGGTGGAGCGCATTCGCCTCAATCCCCAATCGTTTCCCTTGATTCACGGTCAGATCCGCAGGGTGGTGCTGAGTCGATTTCCCTATGCCGTCTATTTCCGCGAGCAGGGCAGGGTCGGCCAACCAGACCGATGGTGAACTTGACGAGGTTTGACATGGAGAACCAGTTCGGTCGCATCACCATGGATCCCGCGGTCTGCCACGGGAAACCAACAGTCCGCGGTTTGCGCTACCCGGTTGAGATGGTGCTGGATCTGCTCTCCTCAGGCATGGGCACCGCTGAAATCCTGGCCGACTATCCGGACCTGGAAGCTGCTGACATCACCGCCGTACTGCAGTACGCCGCACAACTGGCCCGCGTTCAACGGGTTGAACTGCTTCCTGCATGAAGATCCTGCTGGATGCCCAGCTGCCTCGATCGTTTGCAGCTCTGATGCAACGATCAGCGTGGTGGCTGATCGCCCTGGCGCCGATCGGCATGCAGGTGGTGCCACAGCGGCCCTGAGATCGGTAACGGGGAAGCGGCCGGTGGGCCATTGGGCCAGCCGGTCAGAGGCAAGCAGGCGGCGGCGGTTCGAGTCCGCCTGGCTCCATTGCGTCAGGCCTCCTGCGCTGCAAGGGTTCTTTTCTTTTGCTCAGGATCAAGTGGCCGGACTCGCGCCCAACCCGGTAGCCAAGCCTGAGGACAACGCGAACCGCCTTTTTTTGGCTGATCCCAGGAAGGCGAGGCCTTCAGATCGTCGCTGCCTAGGCGCAGCGAGCGGGCAAGACCCGACAGTTGTCGCTTGAGATGGCCATGGATCGCGGAGATGCAGTGTTCACGTTCCTCAAGGGACACCACCTCACGCCCCCAACACCATGACCTCCACCACCTACACCCTGCAGACCGCCGACGTTCAGGAGCTGAATGATGCAAACCTCCAAGAAGTCAACGGTGGCTTTCTGTCGTTCAAAGTCTTTGCTCTGTTCCACATCGCCAAGAGCCTTGTGAGCATCCTGAGCAAGGCTGCCAAGTAACACCTGCGTCTCGCAGAATTCGTTCATGCAAAGCCTCCGCTTCGGCGGGGGCTTTTGTATGGCAACTGGGCTGCGGCGAGAAGCCATTGTTTGCGGGTCCAAGATGCAGAACGGCACTGAGCCGACTGCACCCTGCCGGCTGACGGCCGGCCGCACCAAACGCACAAGATCAAAAAAAGGAAGGAGAAACTCCTTCCTTTTGATCCACGCAGATCAGCCAGGGAAGGCCAGGATGCCTTGCTCGGCCAGGTTGCCCTGGGCGCTGGTGATCCCAGCGAAGCTGTTGCGTCCGCCGCCAAAGACGAAATTGGTGGCGTCGCTCGATTGGGTCAGCGCGTTGCGGTAAGACGCCGTGCTGAAGATGGTGCTGCTCGAAGAAATGCGACGAGGCATGCGCCAATCCATGCCACCGCGGAGCGACTCAAGTTGCTGGACGCTCAAAGATGTGAGTTTGATCATGACAACTGATAGAGAAAGACAGAGCTCTCGACAAGGCGAAAGCCCTGCTCACGCTTAAACGCGTCAGCGCGGCATACAGGCCGAGCATGCTCTTCCTCATCAGCACTGCAGCAGGCTGCACGGCCGAGGCGCAGTTCTGTGATCATGGTGTGCGCTCAAGCAGCATCACGCCGACGCGCGTTGGCATTGAGCTCGATCTGCGCCATGCGCACGCGAATGCCGAGGCAGTCGACGCATTCACAAGCAGCACCGCTGGCGTCGGCAGCGTGCAACAGCAGCGGCAGGATCTTGTCTTCGTCGTCGTAAAACAATCCAGGAGCAGTGGTCACAGGGGAGCTCGAGCAGAGCCTTTGTTCTGCCAAGCCCACAGCTGAGTCCCAGCCGCTTCATCCTTTCTTAAGCCTCCTGTCAGCAAACGGGAGCACAACCGGCGCAGGGCCGCGGCCGCCCCAGTACCCCATGCCGTTACAAGGCGTTACAATTGCCGCAACATCTCTTTACACGCCATGAACAGCGCCCAATCAACCGACAAGTGGTTCCAAGACAGGGCTGCCCAGCAGATCCACATGGAGCAGCTCAAGAGGGCCGAGCGCTTCAACGGCCGCGCCGCCATGCTCGGCATCGTGATCGGGGTTCTGACCGAAGCGCTGACCGGCGCGGGCATCGCCCACCAGATCGGACTGGGCGCGCTGGTCGATGGCTATGCAGCCTGCCGCACCCAGTTCCTGCCGTTCTGCTTCTAACCAGCAGCAGGCGCTGCGGTAACCAGCAGGCTTTTGGGCCGCAGCCCTGCGGCACCGAAGCCATTGCCGTGGTGATCGCGATCAGACCGGAGCAGATGCAACGCTCCCCGATGACAACGCCGTCACCCACAGGCCATGCCCACGAGCACAGCTCTGCTCAGGATGTGGCCCTGCACATGATTGCCGCCGCAGCGCGGATTCTGCTGATGCTTGGCACCGCAATCCTGATTGGCGAAGTGGCTGCAGGCCCGGCACACAAACTGCTCGAAGACCGCGGCCATCGCCGTCCCTGTGGCAACGAAGACGGCGAACCCAACGATTGATCGTGCGCAGGCCATGCACGCCGAGCATTGTGTCGATTTGACTCGCATTGCGAAGAAACACCACGCAGCGTGTCGAAATCATTTGCTTTGCGCCTGGGGCCTGGCGAGAGACCTTCACTGGGCCCATGATGGGGACAGGAGGAACAGCGTAGAAATAATCTTCAATGGGATTACGTCTTGTCCCCAACGAGTTCTACAGCGCTGCCGTCAACTGGGGTAAGACCTCCGACGGTTGTACCACCGCTGCCGCGATCGTTCGCGAAGCTTTGCTCTACTTTGCCCAACATTTTGCTGAACCCGATGCCCTGTTCACCCTTTCCCAGGGCATCGGCACCTCGATGGAATGCGTGGATTTCAGCTTTGATCAAATCCGCGGCATGACTCCCGCCGAAGCCCTACTTGACCATCGCCTCAACCAGTTGTTCTCAAGCCTCACGGAGCGTCCACGCCAGGGTCTGGGCAAGGCCATTCGCGCTTGCGGCCTGGGCAAGACCAAGAATGTTGTGACGCGCTTTGAAGACACCTTTGGCATTGACATGCCGCTGTTTCTTCTGACCTGCCGGCGGGCTGCCGAAGATCGCCTGTTTCGTGCATCGCACCCAGAACCTGAAGCACTGGTTCTGCCCAGCTGATTCAGCGCAGATACCACTGCAACAGGTCGAGCAGCTGACCCGCCGGCCCATGGCCCGTGATCAGCTCGCCCACCACGGCGGCGGCAAAACCCACCATGGCCACCCGCCCATTGAGTCGTTCGACCCCAGCCAGGGCACTGGTGTTCCACGGGCGGCGCGTCGTGAGGCCTTCGCCAAAACGCTCCAGCGGCTCATAGCGAAACGGTTCCGGGGCCATGGCTGCGCTGACAGGTGCAACGAGCCTATGGGCAATGCCGCACCGACGCGGTGCCCAACAGGTCCACGGCTTAAACTCGCTGCATGGACGGTCCCGGCTGGATTCTGGTTCCCTGGACCGTGTTTGCGGTCGCAGCAGGCATCAAAGCCTGGAAGCTGTGGAGCATGGCTCGTCTGAGCGCAGCGTTGCGCCCGCGCAGCACCGAGCAGTTTCGACGCTTGCTTGAGCGCAGCTGGCAGCGCCCCAGTGTCCGGCAGGACCAGCCCAACTAGGTCCTGCGCAAAAAAAGCCCCGTCGTCACGGGGCCTGATCAACTGGGCTTACTTGAATTGACCGTAATTGGTGCCGAGGTAAACCTCAGAAGGATTGGGAACAAACTGCGAAAGGATCGGGAAATCCTTCTTGAATTGCCCCCAGTTGCGGTCACCCAGATAAATCGCCGAGGGATTATCAAGGCCTCCGCTCAGCAATTCAGCATCACGCTCGCTCATCAAGTTGAGATGGGTCATACATCCTCCGTTGGAACAACACAGATCAGCACCTGAGGCAGTGACCTGCATCTCAGGCATAGGGCTGCTCTGGGCCGCAGGCGGCGGCTTCAGCAGTATTGAGACGGCCTGGTGCAGCTTTGTGGTTGTGGTGATGCTGGGGCGCGCCAGAGCCTCGCGGCGCCCTATGGAGCGCCCGGGGCTGCCGCCGCCGCTGGGCAGTCGCGCGCGGCGATCACGGCCGCCTGGCCCTTGCCATCGCGGCTCAGCGGCTGAGGGCCGTAGTCATCGTCGCTGATGTCAAAACGCCCACTGGCGCAATCGAGCGTCAGCGTGCGGCTGGTGTAGGTGCCTTCGGCGCGCCCCTTGCCCTGCTCGAGCGCCATGCCCAGGCACTGCTGCTGACTGCCCCAGACACAGCTGGCGGCCCCCAGCAGTCCACCAATCAGGTTGGTGGCGATCTGCTTGCTGCGATCGATCTCAAAGCGCCGCACCGCATAGACCCGCTGCGAGCCTGCAGCGCCAGCACCTGTGGTGGGGAGCGGCCGGCTGAAGGCCTCGCGGCTGTCGACGCTCCACGCGCCCAGCCGCTGTCCCACAGCCACCTGGCTTGCCAGCCCGCGGGTCAGCGCCTCAAAGCGGTCTTTGGGGTAGCCGTGGTGCTGGGGTGTGATGCGCTCGTAATCGCCCATCTCAAACAGCAGATTCGCCGTCTGGGTGAAATCGTCGACCCCCACCACGCCATGACTCAACAGCCAGCCCCAGAAGGTGCCCGTGCGCCAGTCGGCGGCGAGCTCTTCCTGGCGCACCGTGAACCCCATGCCGCCGCTGTAGGGACCGCGGCCCTGTTCGCGGTTGACGTGGTGCCCCCACTCGTGGGCCAGCACGGCCAGATCGAGCAGCAGCAGCTCACGATCACTGCGGCCGCGGGCGCTGCGCACACTGCGCCGCAGGTTGATCGCCATGGCGATCTCGTTGCTGGCGGGGCAGTAGTAGGCCATGGGCTCACGCACCTCGCGCACCCCGCAGCCCTGCGCAGCATCACCCGCCAACAGCAGTCGCGGCTGCTGACGCGTCGCCCAGAAACGCTGCAACAGCGCATGGGCAGCGTCGAGGTATCGGCGCCGCAGCTGGGGGCCGCTGTCGCTGCGGCGCAGGCTCTCGAGCGCCCGTGCCTCGGCCGGTGTTGCCGATGGCAGCGGCGGCGGCTCCTGGCCGGGCGCCCAGGGCTGGGCGCGCAGCGGCGGCAGCAGCAGCGCCAGTGCAGCAACGAGCCCTGCAGGTCTCTGCCAGCCAAGTACCGCGCCCATCTGAGCAGACCGTGAATCGCCTAGAGGCTCACATCCAATCAGATCCTGGGGTCATCGCGGCGAACGGCCCAGGCCGCCAGCAGGCCCGCGGCAAAGCCGCTCACATGACCCATCCAACTGACCCCAGGAGGCGAAAAGATCGGCAGCAGCGTTGGCAGCACGCCGGCGTACGCCACCAGAGCAACCAGCGAGAGCAGAAGCGGCAAGGGCCTCTTCTCAAGCCAACCGATCAACAGCAGATAACCGAGCAGTCCGTAGACCACGCCTGAGAGGCCATGGCTGGCGCGCGGCCACCACAACCACTGCGGAATCGCCAGGACATACACGGCGATCCAGACCGCGAGGTAATCGCGGCGGCTCTTGAGCAGCACCAGCCAAGAGAGCGGCACAAACACCACGGTGTTGGCCAGCAGGTGAGCAAAGCCCCCATGGCTGAACGGTGCCGTGAACACACCCAACAGGGATCCACCACGGCTCATGGGCAGATTCCACTGGCCAGCGAACAGCAGTTGATCGATGAGTTCCTGCGCCCAGGGAATGGCCACGATCCACACGGGAATCAGCAGGTTGGCGCCCAGCCTGATCAAGGCCTGATCCAGGCGTTGGGCCAGGGTTCGGGGCACAGCGGCAGCCGTCAGATCTGAGGCCATGCTGCTGGTTTGGCGCCGCATCTGGCGGCAACGCCCTGATCACCCCCTAAGCCAGGAGACCACCTGGAACGCGGTGACCCTGGCTGCCCTGCTGATGCTCTGGAACCTGTCGGTGCCGATGGCGCTCGAGGAGAGGTTGATCGGAGCCACAGAGCTGGACCCAGTGCAGCAGCAGACCCTCAGGGCAAAACCGGCCCGACTGCCCCCTCTGCAAGAAGGGGCATGGGCCACGGGGAGCTGATCAACGGCCCGTGATCAACTCGCGGTACCACTGCTGCTCGCCATGGCGCGAGCCTGACTGTCCTGCAGGACCGCGAAAGCAGTGATAGGGGCTGCGGCTGGGATCACCGCAGGCCATGGCCTTCTGGTGCAGCGCCAGGCGCTGGCGCGCCTCGGCGACACGCTCCTGAGTAGCAGACAACAGAGCCGACATCGAAGGCTTGATCGCTGCCTCCTGTGTATTGGTTGTTGCAGGCCCTTCTCAAGCGACAACTGTCGGGTTTCAGTCGCCGCCACCCGAGGTGTCGGCCTGCTCGGGATCCACCAGAGGAATCAGCCTGATCGAGTCGCGTCCGAGGTGGATCGCGAAATGGTCGCCTGGTTTGGCGTCGAGCAGATCGATGTAAGCCTTGCCCACCATCAGGTTGCCGTTGAACTGCACTTTGGTGTGATACGGCAGGCTGCGCCCCGAACGGCTGATGCGCTTGCCACGCGCCGTCTGCGCGCTGCTGCGCCCATGGCCCAGGGGCAGACCTTTGGCTTCGAGCAATGCCTCGAAAAAGGCGGTGTAGTTGAGCCGGCCGTCGCCATTGCCTGAGGCACTCACGTAGCCGCAACGTCGAACGATCTCGGCTTTGGGCAATGCCTTGAGCTGATCAACAGCCTGCAGCAACTCGGCACCCATCAGTGGCATCAGGGGTCTCCAATCGACTGGCTTGATCTCAACATCTGAGCCAGCTGATCCCAGGCCTCTGCCGCAGATCAGCGGCGGAGGCAGCACCACCGCGCGGCGCTCAAGAGCGCAGATGCTCCAGAAACCACTGGCGTGACCAGCGCGCCACACAATCGAGCGCGCCAGGCTCGGCAAAGAGATGCCCAGCCCCGGGAACGACGCGCAGCTCATGGCGGCATTGCAACTGGGCTGATGCCCAGCAGTTGAGCTCGAGCACATCGACATCGAGACTGCCCACCAGCAGCAAGGTCGGGGCACGCACACCGCCGAGGGCGCCGACAACCAGGTCGGGACGTCCGCCGCGGCCCGAGGTGCCGGCCGCCATTGCCGCCTGCCGCCAGGCGGGCATCAAGGTGACGATGGTCACCGGCGACAGCGGCCTGACGGCCCAGGCCATTGCCCGCCAGATCGGGCTGCTCGAGGCCGCCCAGGTCGTCGAGGGCCATGAGCTGGCCAGGCTGGGGCCGGCGCAGCTGCGGCAGTTGCTGAGGTTTCGCCGCAGCCTGGTGTTTGCGCGGGTCACCCCCGAGCAGAAGCTGCAGCTGGTGCAGGCCTACCGCAGCCTGGGTGAGGTCGTGGCCGTCACCGGCGACGGGGTGAACGACGCCCCGGCCCTGCGGGCTGCCGATGTGGGCATCGCCATGGGACGCAGCGGCAGCGATGTGGCCCGCGAAGCCGCGGACATCGTGCTGCTCGATGACAACTTCGCCACGATCGTCGAGGCAGTGCGCCACGGACGCGCCGTTGTGGCCAACATCGGCCGCTTTCTGACCTACGTGATCACCTCGAACGTGGCTGAAATGCTGCCGTTCGCGGCCATGGTGATCCTGCAGATTCCAGCGGCGCTGACGGTGCTGCAGGTGCTGGCGGTGGATCTGGGCACCGATCTGCTGCCGGCCCTGGGGCTCGGCGCCGAACCCCCTGAACCGGGTGTGATGCGCCGAGCGCCACGGCGGCGAGGTGCACCACTGCTCGATCGCGCCGTGCTGGTGCGCGCCTATCTGGTGCTCGGCATGGCCGAGGCCCTGGTCGCCATGGCGGGCTTTGGTCTGGTCTGGCTGCACCAGGGCGTCGGCCTTGAGCAACTGCGGTCCCTGGCACAACCACTGCTGCACCGCAGCGCCGATGCGGCGACGCAAGACCTGGCCACTCAGGCCTCAACCATGACCTTTGCGTTGATCGTGGCCGGGCAGATGGGCGCCCTGGTGGCCTGCCGCAGCCGGGAGGCGTTCGTCTGGTCTCGACTGCAGGTGGCCAATGGCCTGTTCTGGTTAGGGCTGCTCAGCGAACCGCTGGTGGCCGGCCTGCTGATGCTGACGCCCGCACTGGCGCCGCTGTTTGGGCTGACCACACTGCCGCCAGGCTGGCTGGCTTGGCTGGTGGTGGCACCGGCGGCGGTTCTGCTGGCCGACACCCTGCACAAGGGCATGCAACGTCTCAGGTCTGCACGCCGCTGAGCTCGCGCTTGAGCAGGGCGAACAGGTAGTCGGGATCGCGGTACTGGTTGGGCAGGCAGGTGTGCAGGGTCTCGAGGCGTTGCCAGCAGACGGTGCGGCGCACCTTGTTGATCGACTTACCTTCCCGAATCAACAACCGCAGCGCTTTGCAGTACAGGGAGTAATTGGCCTCGAGCTCACCAATGGTGAGTGCTGCTGTTTCCGGACTCATCGGATCGTTCCCGGCGTCGGTGACGCCCTACTGGCCTGGTTGAGATCAACTGTCGGCCGAGACGCCTCACCGGCGAGCCCCCCATACGGGGACAATCCCTCAGCCTTCTTACAATTGGACCATGCCGCAGCGCATGCCCTTGAGGACCGCCTGCAGGCGGTTACTCACATCGAGGGTGCGCAGCAACCGCTTGGTGTAGGTCTTGGCGGTTTCTTCAGAGACCACCAGCTTCTGGGCGATCTCCCGGTCGCTCAGGCCACTGGCGAGCAGATCGAGCACCTCGTACTCCCGCGGCGTCAGCCTCGGGCAGCTCAGATAGGGCAGGTTGCCGGTGCGCAGCGACGGGCTGCGGTACGAGTGCCCGCCCATGACGGCCATCACCGCGGCCTGCAGCGGGCGCTGATCGCCGATGAAATCGGCCTCGGCCACAACCGCTTCGAGCCAGGGGGCTTCGCTGTACTCAGCCGGGATCAGATCCCCCAGCGCCAGCACCACCACCTTGAGCCTGGGCAGCAGCTGACGCGCTTGACGCGCCAGCTCAAAGCCGCTGCCCACCTCCAGAAAATCGGTGCAGATCAGCAGCTCATACGGTTCACGCCCCAGGTAGGCCAGGCAGCTGGCCTCGTCGGTGACGGCGCAGCCGATGCGGCTGCGGTCCTGAAAGCTTTCGCAGACCGAGCGCAGCAGGAAGCGCCCCTTCATGGCCAGGGCCACCTTGCCGGCAATCGCCACCGACAGCAAAACCTCATCAAGGGCTGTGCCCTCAAGGGTCTGCAGAAAAGGAGTGAGGTCCATGGCACAACCGATGAACCTCCGAAAGGCCGGATGGCCTGCCGGTGGGTCTCAAACCTAGGCCTCCGCAGGATGCACAGGCTGCATCAGCAGATTCGCGGCAGCATGTCGCCACTGAAGGGCGGCAGCAGCCGCTCGCTGCCGAGGGCCGTACGCAGGCGCACCAGGGGCTGCGGCAAGGCCGCCGCCTGCACCGCACCCACCCAACGCCCGCCACCCGGAGCCAGCAGAGCTTCGGCCGCAGCCCGCCGATCGCAGGGCACCACAGCCACAAAGCGGCCTTCATTGGCCAGATGCAGCGGCTCGAGGCCCAGCAGCTCGCAGCTGGCGGCATCAGCCAGGCGGCAACTGGTGGCACAGCAGCAGCGCAGCTCCAGCATCAGCGCGCCTCGGCCCCAAGGGCCGGCAGAGACGTGACAACCCGCCCATCACACAGCAGCAGCGGCGCCTGGGCG
>VGQS01000055.1 GCA_016882285.1 Cyanobacteria bacterium K_DeepCast_35m_m2_155
GCCGCGGTAGTGGGCTTGGCTGGCCGCCCAGCTGGCATAAATGAACGCAAACGTGCGCAGCCCCCGCTCGGGAACCGCGTCAAACCCATGGCCATTCCAGCTTGGATCGGCCATCAACGCCTGGCGCAGGCTCAGGCAGAACAGGCGGTTGTGCACCGAGGTGCGCGCGGTGCCGCACACGCAGAACAGGCGCTCGACCGCTTCGGGATAGCTCACCGCCCACTGGTAAGCCTGCTGGGCACCCATCGACCAGCCGTAGATCAAGGGCAGCCGGGTGACACCAAAGCGGTCCTCGAGCAAGCGCCGTTGCGCCGCCACGTTGTCGCGGTGTTGCACCAGCCAGCCCTGCTCCACAAGCCCCATGGACCCGTGGCTGGGACTGCTGGAGAGCCCGTTGCCGAACTGCCCAGCAATGACGATGCAATAGCGCTCTGGATCGAGCACGGGACCCACCGTCCAGGCCAGATCGGCCGGCCTGGCGCCATAGGAGGTCGGCATCAGCACCAGGTTGGAGCGGTCGGCCTTGAGCTCGCCGAACTGCTGGTAGACGATGCGAGCCTGGGGAATGGTCTTGCCACAGGCCAGCACGAGATCGCCAAGCTCAAAGACCTGATCAACGCCAGTAGCAGCGGCGGGGCTCATGCCGGTTGGCCGAGTTCGGCCAGACGCGGCAGCAGGGCGGCGTGAACAGCCAGGTAGCCATGATCGAGATGCTGCAGACGGGGTCCGATCCAGCGGTGGGCCTTGGGCAGGGCGTGAAACGGCAACGATGGGTAGAGATGGTGCTCGGCATGGAATGGCATGTTCCACATCAACCAACGCACCGGTGCAATGGTCAGCGTCGTGCGCGTGTTGGCCAGACCATCACTGCTGTAGGCGCAGCCGGTGTGTTCGGCCAGCAGCAGCATCCGCAGAACAGGTTGGCCGAGCGCCAGGGGAAGCAGCCAGCTCCAGAGCAGAAAACCGTTGAGCTGAACCAGTGAGACGGCGAGTAGGGCGGCGTAGATCGTGAACTGCAGCCGCACCGAGCGGCGCACCTGGGGAATCACCTCAGGGCTGAGATAGGACAGACCCGACAGGTCACCCCACAGCAGCCGGCCATAGCCGCGCACCTTGCCGATCCACCAGTTGATGCCGCTGATCTCAACCGCGTAGCTGAGGCGGCTGGTGGGAACCGGATCCTCCAGTTCCGGATCGAGGCCCGGCAGATGGGTGTAGCGATGGTGCCACTGGTGATAGCGCCGGTAGAACGTCGCGTTATAGAAGCTGAGCAACCCCATCAGCCAGGCCACCGCATCGTTGAGACGTTTGCTGCGGAACGCCGTGCGATGGCAGCACTCATGCAGACCGGCGAAACAACAGGCCAGGGCAACGCCGCTGAGCGACAGACCGCCCAGCCGCAGCAGCAGCGGCAGCTCGGTCAGACGCCAGAGCAGCCCCCCAGCGGCGATCACGAGCAGGTGGCTCAGCAGGCGAATCCAGGCGGGCCTGTCGCTCAGGGTGTTGAGCTCAGCGAGCGCCGTACGCCCGATCAGCTCCTTGGTGGACGCTGCAGCCACGCCAGGGTTGCTCAAGAACCCACGCATCTGACCAGATCAGCGGCCTGCCAATCGGTAGGCAATGCAACCGTTCCGAACGTCGGCCCCGTGGCTCAGCTCAGAAGCTCAGCCAACCCTGGGCCTGGGCCCACTGCACACCAACACTGCCGATCAGGGAGCCCAGCAGTGCACCGGCAAAGGCGAGCACGGCAAGCGGGGCGCCGATGGCCTGACTGGTGGGTGTGGGTTCAACCAGCGTCAGGCGCTGATCGGCAGTGGTGCGTTGATCCTGCTGACGGCGGATGAGGGCTTCGAAATCAGGCATTCGATCTCCTGGGCTACGGACTGGTAGGCCGACCAACCGGCCATGCGCCGGGGGTCGGAACGCCCCCGGTCATCGCTGGCGGCATACACGGGCAGGCCCAGGGTCTCGGCCTTGTCAAATGCTGCCAGCAAAGGGATCTCAGCCTCCAGCACCGTCAGCCCCAGCCGGGTGAGGGCCTGCCTGGCTTCGGTGGCTGTGCGCTGCTGGCGTGGGTCGACCTTGACGAGCAGCACGCCATGGGGAACTCCGACCTGCTGCAGCAGCTGGGCCAGTTCAACCGTGAGCTCAACGGCGCGGGCCTTGGGAGCAGTTGGCAGCAACACCAGGTCCGAACCCACCGCCAGATGCCGCAGCTCCTCTTCATCGCTGCTGGCTTGGCCGTCGGTGATCACTACATCGGCGCTGCGGGTGGCCTTGGCTGCAGCCTCAACAGGAACGATCGCAAACGGAAGCTCTCCGCGAATGCCATAGGCCAGTGCTGAACGGTTGCGGTCGGCATCGACCACGCAGACCGAGCGGCCGCGATCAGCCCAGACGCTGGCCAGATGAATGCTGGTGCAGGTTTTGGCAACCCCGCCTTTCTGGCCTGAAACGGTGATGAACACCGCAGCTGCGCAACTGCCGCAGAACTTAGGTGGGTCCTTGGGCTCTGAGCGTCATCGCACACAAAACAACAGGGGCATGTCTTGAAACGTGAACGCGGTCGGGCTGGTTCAGGCGACCGGGAGCAACGCAGAAAGCCGCTCCCTGAAGTCCCCCTTGGGCATGCCGCCCTTGAGCTCACCATGAATGGTGAACTCGCCCTCAGGCTCGCTCACAAGCAGATAGGTGGGCCAGCCCATGCCTTCCTTGTTGGGGTACTGGGCAAGCAGCACCTTGCGGTAGCGGCGGTAGGTGTCGGTGTCCTGCAGCATCACGCTCACGAACGTGCAGCCCAGTTCGCTGCAGACCACCTCGTCGTAGTGGCTCATGCGGTGGCAGGTGCCGCAGTCTTCTGAACTGAACTTGAGCACGTGCAGCATGGGGGTGTCCTGGGTCTTGGGGGAGATTAGGGATGCTCTTTGGTAGTGTGTGCGATCAGGCCAGCACCCTTGTGGTGGAAGCCTGAACCTGTCCTGACAACGTCGTACGGTCCATGTCCCGCGTCTGTGATCTCACCGGCAAGCGCGCCAACAACGGCATGGCCGTCTCGCACTCCCACGTGCGCACCAAGAAGCTGCAGCAGGTGAACCTTCAGGAGCGGCGTCTGTGGTGGGCCGAAGGCAACCGGTTTGTGAAGCTGCGCGTGTCAACCCGAGCCCTCAAAACCATTCAGAAGAAGGGGCTTGGCGCCTATGCCCGTGAGCTGGGCATCAATCTGGCCAAACTCTGAGCTAAAAGCTGGGCAGTTCCTGCTCGCCCATGCAACGCCGTGAACTGCTGAGCCAGGGTGTCCGCCTCGGAACCCTGGCTTTGTTGTGCCTGGGAGGTCGCGGCCAACCCGCCCTGGCCCTGGGCGGCACCCTGCCCGAGCTCGGCCTGGCCGCCCCGGCCTTCAGCCTTGACGGGGTGGCTCCGGGCCCAGACGGGCAAGCACAGCCCACGCACCTGAACCTGGGCGATCTAGCCGGCAGCTGGCTGGTGCTGTACTTCTACCCGAAGGATTTCACCAGTGGTTGCACCCTGGAGGCGCGCGGGTTCCAGCGCGATCTGAGCGCGTTTGCGGCCGCCGGAGCCCAGGTGATCGGTGTCAGCGCCGATGATCCTGATCAACACGCCTCGTTCTGCGGCAGCGAAGGGCTCACCTATCCGCTGCTGTCTGACCCCGGCGGGCAGGTGAGCAAGGCCTATGGCTCCTGGATCCCGCCTTTTTCCCAGCGGCACAGCTTTCTGATTGATCCCCAGGGGGTCCTGCAGGCCCTGTGGACTGGTGTGCGGCCCGCGGGCCATAGCCAGGAGGTGCTCGCCGAGCTGACCCGACTTCAGGAGCAAGGCGCATGAAACGCCGCCAACTGCTGCAGTTGCTGCCGTGGAGCGTGCTGGGGGGTGCCTTGGCCAACCTGGGCAAGGCCCAGCCGCTGCCCAGTGCCCCTCCCCCGGCGCCCCAGGCGGCCTCAGGGGCACGGCGCCTGCATGTGCTGGCGACTGCCGACTTTGGCAGCGGCAACCGCAACCAACGGGCGGTGGGGGCACAGATGGGCGCGATCCAAAGCCGCGATCCTGTGGATCTGGTGATCCTTGGGGGCGACAACATCTACGCGAGCTCAGCCTGGGGCGACGGAGATCTGGGGGGCATTGAGCAGACCTTCTACAAGCCCTACCGCGAGCTGATCGCCGCCCGGGTGCCGTTCCATGCCGTGCTCGGCAATCACGACATCCGCAGCGGCAATGGCCATGCTCAGGTCGCCTTCAAGCCCTTTGGCATGAAGGGACGCTGGTACAGCGTGCGCCGCGGTGATGTCGCGTTCTTCATGCTCGATACCAACGTCAATGCCCCCTGGCAGCATCAGCTGCCCTGGCTGAAACAGGCCCTGGCGGCGAGCGATGCCCCCTGGAAGGTGGTGGTGGGCCACCATCCGATCTATTCGGCGGGCCTCTATGGCGATGACCGAGCCCTGATCGCGCGCCTGAGCCCACTGTTTGAGCGCTACGGCGTGCAGCTCTACATCAATGGCCATGAGCACAATTACGAGCGCACCAAGGCGATCAACGGCACCACCTACCTGGTGCTGGGAGGAGGTGGCGCCAGCCTGCGGCCTGTGGTCGCCAACAGCCGCACAGCCAGGGCGCTCAGCACCTTCAGCTTTGGCGAATTGATCTTTGCCGGCGACACCCTGACGATCAACGGCATCGACAGCCAGGGCAAGCTGATTGACACGGCCCAGCTGCGGCGTTAAAGCAGCTCCAGCACCGTGCTGTGACCTCTGGCCGCTCCGGCCAGCTCGCTGAGCTGGCCGGAGCCAGGCGGTTGATCGAGCACCGCGGCCCAGCACTGCAGCAGCTGATCAGCCGCTGCCCTCTGCTGCAGGTCCTGGCAGGGGCAACCAAGGGCGCTGGCAGCAGCCTGAACCTTGGGGTCGTAGCTCAGCGCCGCACAGGGAGCCCCGCTCACTGCCGCCAGGATCAAACCATGCAGGCGCATCGCGATCACCAACCCCGCAGTGGCAAAGACGGCCTTGGCTTCGCGCGGGGTCAGGGCTTCGACCTGGCGGCTGCGGCGGCGCAGGCCCTCGCCCACCAGCCCCTGCTCCTGCAACTGGGTCAGCAAATCGCTGTCCTGGCCTCGGTGCAAGGGCAGCCAAATGACCTCACGATCGGCCTGGGCGGCGAGGCGCCCAAGCGCCTCCAGGTAGGGCTGCCAGGCCTGGCCCAGCAGCAGCGGTGTGGGACGCCAGCACACCACAAGCGGCCCCCCACGGCCGCGCCACTGCACGGCCGCACTGGCCCAGACCGGGTCTGGGGCATGCCCGTCCGGGCGGCCCAGGCGCGCCGCCAGTTGGGCTGAGCCTGGATCGCGCCAGCAAACCCGGGTCACCAGCGGCAGCAACGTGCGCACCAGCGCGCGGCTGCGGCGCCGGCGCAGGGGCCCAAGCCCCTGACCCCAGAGCAGCACTGGTTTGCCCTGCCAGCGCGCCGCCAGGATCAGCGCCGCGTAATAGAGCAGGCTGTTGAAGCTGGTGGAATCCTGCAGCAGGCTGCCGCCTCCCAGCACCAGAGCCCGGCAACCGGACAGGGCCCTCAGCACGGCCGCCAGACGGCGGCGATCGACGGTGGCAACGCCAAAGCGCTGCCGAACCTGCTGGCAATCACGCGCGGTCACCAGAGCCCTGGCCCCAGCCGGCAGCTGCTGCAACAGCACCTCGAGCAACGCGTCATCACCCAGGTTGTGTTCGCCGTAATACCCGCACAGCAACACGGGGGCTTGGGAGGGGGCTGTGTCGCACGCAGCAGGGGCAGAGGTGCTCAACACGGGCGCTGAAAAAGAGATGCCGCGGCGCGAGGCTAGGGCGTGCTGCACCGCTGCGGTTCTTCATAGAGTCAGCCCATGCACGCCCTCTCGCTACCCACCTGGTGGATCCACATCAGCTCCGTGATCGAGTGGCTGGTGGCGATTGCTGCTGTTGTCGCCCTTGGACGGCGGCGCAGCGAGGGCGGCTGGCGCTGGCTTGCCCTGGCCATGGTGCCGGCCCTGGGCAGCGCCATGGCGGCCTGCACTTGGCATCTCTTTGACAACACCCCATCGCTCAACGGACTGGTGGTGCTGCAGGCGGGGCTGACCTGCCTCGGCAATGGCGCACTGGCCCTGGCTGCCTGGAACCTCCTGCGCCAGCAGGGCTTGCGCCATGGTTGAGCAGGTGCTTGATGGCTTGGCGGCGATCGATCCGTCGCCGCTGTTTGTGCTGTCGCTGCTGCCCTATCTGGCCTTTTTGTGGCTCGCCCGGCGCATCGAAGGCTTTCCGCCATTGGCCCTGCGGGGTTTTGAGCTGACGCTGGTGTTTGTGGCGGTCACCATCGCCGCTGCCGTCATCGCCCAGCAACTGGTGGGGCGGCAGCTGGCCGATGTCGACCCCCTGCACGGTGGCGCTGAGGCCTTTTTGACCCTGTCCAACCTGCTGGTGGCCGCCGGCTTCAGCCTGGCCAGCCGCGAGCAGAGCCGCGAGCGATGAACAAGTCTTAAGCCCGTCGCCAGGCCGCTGGCTTGCCCCAGAAGATGGAGCGGTTGGAATCCGGATCCATGCTCGCTCCCCTTCTGGCCATCGCCCCTGCCTCCGTCAGCTGGTCGCCCAAGGTGGCGCTGGTGATGATCATCTGCAACGTGATCGCGATTGCCATCGGCAAAGCCACGATCAAACAGCCCAACACGGGCCTGCAGCTGCCCAACGCCGCCATGTTCGGCGGTCTGAGCCATGGCGCCATGCTCGGCACCCTGAGCCTGGGTCACATCTTTGGCATCGGTGCGATTCAGGGCCTGGCTGCCCGCGGCGTGCTCTGAAGCCGGCTCACTCAGCCCCGGCAACGGGGCTCCTGCTGGGGCATCGAACAGCCCGGCTGGCCTGCTGCTCAGACCGCCAGGGGCTGAACAGCTGAAGCAGCCCGGGCCGATGCTGCTGCTTTGGGGAAGCGCTCAACGATGCGCTCGGCCATCTGCTGTGGGGTGAGGCCCAGTGCCTGCTTGCTCTGATCAGGCGTGGCGTGATCGACCAACTGATCGGGAATGCCGATGCGCAGCACCGGCACGAGCACATCGAGATCGTTCAAGGCTTCCACCACAGCCGCGCCAAAGCCGCCGGCCAGGGCGCCTTCCTCCATGGTGACCACCCTGCCGATGCGCTGGGCCATCGGGGCGATCAGGGCCTCATCGAGGGGCCGCAAGAAGCGGGCGTTGATCACGGCAGCCCGAATGCCGCGTTCCTGCAGCAGACCAGCCGTGGCCAGGGCGGGGTACACCATGGAGCCGTAAGCCACGATCAGCAGGTCATCGCCATCGGTGAGCAGTTCACCGCGGCCGATCTGCAGGGGCTCAAAGCCCTCTTCGGCCAGAGGGACACCTTCGCCCTCACCACGGGGAATCCGCAGGGCGCAGGGGCCGCTGTGGTGAATCGAGGTCACCAGCATGCGCTGCAGTTCGGCCTCGTCCTTGGGGGCCATCACCGTGAAGTTGGGCACGGCGCGCAGGTAGCTGATGTCGTACTGCCCCTGGTGGGTGGGGCCATCGGCGCCGACGATGCCGGCCCGGTCCATCACGAAGGTGACCGGCAGGTTCTGGATGCCCACATCGTGGATCAGCTGGTCATAGGCCCGCTGCAAAAAGGTGCTGTAGATGGCCACCACGGGCTTGAGGCCCTCGCAGGCCATGCCGGCCGCCATGGTCACGGCGTGCTGCTCGGCGATGCCCACATCGAAATACTGCTTGGGCAGTGCCTTCTCGAGCAGATCAAGCCCCGTGCCGGTGGCCATGGCTGCGGTGATGCCCACGACGGTGGGGTCCTGCTCGCAGAGCTTGACCAGGGTCTGGCCGAAGACCTTGCTGTAGCTGGGTGGCTTGGGCTTGCTCGAGGGATAGGCCTTACCGGTGGCCAGGTCAAAGGCGCTCTGGGCGTGGTAGCCGACCTGGTCCTCTTCGGCGAAGGCATAGCCCTTGCCCTTGGTGGTGGCCACATGAACCAGCACCGGCCCACCGGTGCGGTGCGCCTGCTCGAAGGTGCGCACCATCTCGGCGATGTTGTGACCGTCGATGGGCCCCATGTAGGTGAAGCCCAGCTCCTCGAAGACAGCCCCCAGCTTTGGGACCGCCAGGCGCTTCATGCTCTCCTTGAGGTTCTTGAGCTCACTGGGCAGCTCGCCGTGCATCAGCGGCAGGCTACGAATCGCCTCTTCAACGTTGTCGGTCAGGAACTGCAGGGGCTTGCTGTGCCGCATGCGGTTCAGGTGGGTCGAGAGGGCCCCCACCGGCGGGCTGATCGACATGTCGTTGTCGTTCAGCACCACGAGCAGATTGGTCCTGGGCAGATGGCCCGCATGGTTGATGGCCTCGAGGGCCATGCCACCGGTCAACGCTCCATCGCCAATGACAGCCACGCACTTGAAATCTTGACCGCGCTGATCACGGGCCAACGCCATGCCCAAGGCCGCCGAGATGCTGGTCGAGGCGTGACCGGCTCCGAAGTGATCAAAGCGGCTCTCGCAGCGCTTCAGGTACCCCGCAACGCCGTCTTTCTGACGCAGGCTGTCGAAAGTGCGGTAGCGGCCGGTGACCAGCTTGTGGGGATAGGCCTGATGCCCCACATCCCAGACAACCTTGTCGTGGTCGAGATCGAGGGTCTGGTAGAGGGCCAGGGTGAGCTCAACGACGCCGAGGCCAGGGCCCAGGTGCCCCCCGCTGGTGCTCACCACTTCGAGGTGGCGATCGCGAATCTGGCGGGCGATCCCTTCGAGCTCGGCGGTGCTCAGACCGTGCAGCTGGTTGGGGTGGCTCAGCTCGCTGAGATGCATGCCTGGCCTTGAAGTGCAAAGCAATCTAGGCCTTTCACTTCAGGGTTCGGCTGCAACGGCCACCATTTTGGACGCTGCAGCCACGGCATCGGCAGCTTCCGCAACCGCATCGCTGATGTCACAGAAGCCCTTTCGGTTGCGACACTACAAAGATGAGCGACGCGCCCCAACCCTGTTTTGACAGCGAGCTGACGCCGGCTGCGTTTGTGCAACGGGTGCTGCGAGCCCGTGTCTACGACGTCGCCATCGAAACCCCGCTGGAGCTAGCGCCCAACCTCTCGGCACGTCTGGGCAACAGCATCTGGCTCAAGCGCGAGGACCTGCAGCCCGTCTTCAGTTTCAAGCTGCGCGGTGCCTACAACAAAATGGCGCGCCTCAGCACCGCTGAGCTGGGGCGCGGGGTGATCGCCGCCAGTGCCGGCAACCACGCCCAGGGGGTGGCCCTGGCGGCCCAGAAGCTGGGCTGCCGCGCTGTGATCGTGATGCCCATCACCACACCCGAGGTCAAGGTGCAGGCGGTGGCGGCCCGCGGCGCCGAGGTGGTGCTGCACGGCGACACCTATGACGCCGCCTGCGACGAAGCGCGGCGGCTGGCTGCTGCAGGGGGCTTGAGCTTCATCCACCCGTTTGATGACCCTGATGTGATCGCCGGTCAGGGCACGATCGCGCTGGAGCTGGTGCGGCAGTGCTCGAGTCCGCCCAATGTGGTCTATGTGGCTGTCGGCGGGGGTGGGCTGATTGCCGGTGTGGCCAGCTTTCTGAAAAGCGTCTGGCCACAGGTTCAGGTGGTGGGTGTCGAGCCCTGCGATGCCGATGCCATGACCCGCTCGCTGCGTCTTGGTGAGCGGGTGCAGCTCGAGCAGGTGGGTCTGTTCGCCGACGGGGTCGCCGTGCGCGAGGTGGGCGCACTGACCTTTGAACTGGCACGTCA
>VGQS01000056.1 GCA_016882285.1 Cyanobacteria bacterium K_DeepCast_35m_m2_155
GCAGCCTTGAGTGGCAACTGTTTGGGCAAGCGCACCACGGCCAGGTCGGTGATGGCATCGGCGCCGATGACCTCGCCGTCGAGCTGCTGCCCATCGGCGAGGGTGACCTCGACCCGATCGACCCGATCGACCACATGGGCATTGGTCAGAACCAGAGCCTGATCGGCATCGAAGATCACCCCAGAACCTTGGCCGCGCTCGCGCAGTGGGCCGAGCGGGTCGCCAAAGAGGTCGCGCAACATCGGATCCAACAGCGTTGGATCAAAGGGTTGGCTTGCCACCGAACGCTCGGTGTCGATGCGCACCACCGCCGGGGCAACGGCACGTGCCGCCTCCGCCACAAAACTGTGGGCTGGAGCTGGCTGATCAGCGTCGGCCAGGGGCTCAGCCGCGACGGGCTGAGCGATGCACAGCAGCGCAGCCGCCAGCAGGCCCAGCAGAGCAGCAAAGCAACGGTTCATCACGTGGTGAAGGTCCTCAACGCACAGCGGTGCTTTGGCTGCCAAGGCTAGAAGCGCCTGAAGGGCAGAGCGCTGATCGCCAGCTGCAACAAGCACCTAAGTTGCATTGTTCTGCGTTTGAGGGCCATGACCTCGATCCCACCCGGCAGCCGTCAGCGCTGCAGCCTGTGCCAAGTGGAGATTCAGGGCATGGCCGGCGGCAATGACCTGGTGTACTTCAGCAATGGCGGGCCGGGCACCCGCTCCAAGCTGTGGGCACGGGTTTGCCAGTTCCTCAACAGCGATGACAAGAAGCGTCAATGCCTCAATCAGGACCCCGCATTGCGGGGTGTGGCCCAACCGGGCGATGGCTTTGACGAAGCTCCCCTAATCCAGATGCCCAACCTCAGCCAGGACACCCAGCCCCCCGCATGAGCCATCCGCCGATCGAGCAACTGCTGGAGCTGGCTCGCAGCGCAGCGCAGCCAGCCGGTTACGAGGTGCTCAGTGTGCATCTTTTGAGCCACCGCATACCCCTGACCCTGCAGGTGACGGTGCGACGTCTTGATGGCGGCGACATCAGTCTCGACGAGTGCGCCAGTCTCAGCAGTCCGCTTGCTGAAGCCATCGAAGCCAGCGATCTGCTCGCGGGAGCCTATGTTTTAGAAATCAGCAGTCCCGGAATCGGCGAGGAACTGCACAGCGATCGAGACTTCCGCAGCTTTCGCGGTTTCCCGGTCGACGTGCTCCACCGCGATGCCAAGGGAGCTGAGCAGCGAAGCCAGGGGCTTCTGCTGGAGCGCGACGAGCAGATCGTGCAGCTCAACATGCGTGGGCGGCCGAAACGCATCAAGCGCAGCGATGTGATCAGCGTCAGGTTGGTCACACCGCAGTCCGACAACTGAATCACCTCAAAACTGAATCACCTGTGCCATGGCCCTGGTCCTACTCCCCGGTCTCAACAACCTCATCGAGGACATCAGCGAAGAGAAGAAACTTGCTCCCGCCGTTGTTGAGGCCGCGCTGCGCGAAGCCCTGCTGAAGGGATACGAGCGCTACCGCCGCACCCTCTACCTGGGCATCAGCGAAGACCCCTTCGATGAGGAGTACTTCTCCAACTTCGACGTGGGCCTGGACCTCGACGAAGAGGGATACAGGGTTCTGGCCTCCAAGATCATTGTTGAAGAGGTCGAAAGCGAAGACCACCAGATCGCCATTGACGAGGTGCGTCAGGTGGCCGAGGACGCCCAGATCGGCGACACGGTGGTGCTCGATGTCACCCCTGAGAAAGACGATTTCGGGCGCATGGCCGCTGCCACCACCAAGCAGGTGCTGGCCCAGAAGCTGCGCGACCAGCAGCGGCGCATGATCCAGGAAGAGTTCGCCGATCTTGAGGACCCCGTGCTCACAGCCCGGGTGATCCGCTTCGAGCGCCAGAGCGTGATCATGGCGGTCAGCAGCGGCCTGGGCCGGCCCGAGGTGGAGGCTGAGCTGCCCCGCCGCGACCAGCTGCCCAACGACAACTACCGCGCCAACGCCACCTTCAAGGTGTTCCTCAAGGAGGTGAGCGAGGTGCCGCGCCGCGGGCCGCAGCTGTTTATCAGCCGCGCCAACGCCGGCCTGGTGGTCTACCTGTTCGAGAACGAAGTTCCTGAAATTCAGGAGGGTTCGGTGCGCATCGTGGCGGTGGCCCGCGAAGCCAACCCACCCAGCCGCTCGGTGGGTCCCCGCACCAAGGTGGCCGTTGACAGCGTCGAGCGCGAGGTCGACCCGGTCGGTGCCTGCATTGGTGCGCGCGGCTCCCGCATTCAGCAGGTGGTCAACGAACTGCGCGGCGAAAAGATCGACGTCATCCGCTGGTCGCAGGATCCCGGCCAGTACATCGCCAACTCGCTCAGCCCCGCCCGGGTCGAGATGGTGCGGCTTGTCGATCCCGAAGGGCAGCACGCCCACGTGCTGGTGCCGCCTGATCAGCTCAGCCTGGCGATCGGCCGCGAAGGTCAGAACGTGCGCCTGGCAGCAAGGCTGACCGGTTGGAAGATCGACATCAAGAACGCCAGCGAATACGACCAGGCCTCCGAAGATGCGGTCGTGGCCGAGCTGATCGCCCAGCGTCAGGAAGAAGAAGCCCTGCAGGACGAGGCCGAAGCCAGGCTTGAAGCTGAACAGGCTGCTCGGGCTGAAGAGGACGCTCGCCTGCGGGAGCTCTATCCCCTACCGGAGGATGACGAGGAGTACGCCGCAGACGACGAGGACGGGGCCCGGTGAGCGCCGCCCCCGTGCTGCGCCGGTGTGTCGCCTGCCGCCAGCTGGTTGATCGCAACCAGCTGTGGCGGGTGATCCGCCTCGCCGGTGGAGGGTTGGCGTTAGACCAAGGACAAGGCCGGTCGGCCTACCTCTGCCCGACGCCTCTCTGTTTTGAGGAGGCAAGGCGGCACAAGCGATTGCAACGGGCCTTGCGCGTCCCCGTTGCAGATTCCATCCTCAATCGCCTCGAAACGCGGTTGAGCAACAGCGCTGAAGCCTCCTCTGAGGCAAGATGACCATTGGCCGCAGAGTGCGCGCGGCCCGGTAAGCCCAACGACCTTCAGGGTCTGCAGGCACCGCCCTTCGGAGACCTGAATGACCAGCAGCGGCAAAGTGAGAATTTATGAGCTGTCCCGGGACCTGGGCCTGGACAACAAGGACGTGCTCGACGCTGCCGAGAAGCTCGGGGTCGCTGCCAAGAGCCACAGCAGCTCGATCAGCGATGACGAAGCCGAGCGCATTCGCAACCTGATCAGCGGCAGCAACGGCGCTGCCAAGGCTCAGGCTGCAGCCAAACCCGCCGGCACCAGCAAGGCCATCCTCTCGCTCAAGAAAGCCGCACCGACGACCCCGGCGGTCGCTGCGGCGCCGGCACCAGCGCAAGCCAAGGCTGTTCAGCCCGCACCGGCCCGGCCGCAGATTGTCAGCAAGCCAGCGGCGCCAGCCCAACCCGCCAAGCCTGCGGCCCCGGCCCGGCCTGCAGCGCCAGCCGCCGCGCCGCAAAAGCCGCAGCAACCCGTCGCCAAACCCGCAGCACCCGCGGCGGTGACCCCGACGAGCCCCAAGCCGCAGATTGTGGCCAAACCCGCCGCCGCACCTGCACGACAGGTTCCCCCGCCGAGCAGGCCTGCCAGCCGCAGCGGCGCTCCCAATGCGCCTGGCAGGCCGGCGCTACCCAACAAACCGGTGGTGATTGCGGCCAAGCCGGCCAGACCGGGAGCCCCGGCGCCCAGCAGGCCAAGCCGCCCTGAACTGATCGGCAAGCCAATCAGCGCCCCCACGACGGCCGCCAGCCGTCCTGGCGCACCGGCGCCCACCCGGCCTGGAGCCCCCGGCAGCAGGCCCACCGCGCCTGGTGCCCGGGGGGCAACAGGTGGCCGTCCAGCTCAAACGCCGCTTGAGCTGGTTGGCAAGCCGATCCGCCGTGATGGCAGCGGTGCGGGCGAGCGCCCTGGCATGCCGAGCCGCCCCGGCATGCCTGCGGGCATGCGCCGGCCCATGGCCCCAGGCGAGTTGATGCAGCTGCAGAAACCCTCGCCAGGGCGTCCCACGGCCCCACCACCACGCAGGCCAGGTGAACGCGGTGAAGCGGCTGCAGCAGATGGCGGCAGCACCGATGTGGTGCGCCCCAGCGCCACCCCGCCCAGCGCCCCCCGCAGGCCTGGCTTCCGCGCACCGCTACCCGCCGGAGCCGCACCCCGGGCGCGTCGACCTGACTGGGACGACAGCGCCAAGCTCGAAGCTCTGCGCAGCCGCTCGCCGCAGAAGCAGCGCACCAAGGTGCACATCATCGGCGAAAACGATGATGCCCTCACCGCCGAAACCGGTGGCTACGCCGGCGAACAGGAAGCTGTGGTGCTGCAGGCCAGCCTGGCCCGCCCAGCCAAGCCCCGCACCGCATCAGCCCCTGGCGCCAAGCCAACGGTGGCGGTGCGCAAGCGCAAAAAAGAAACCACCCGCCAGCGTCAGCGCCGCCGCGCCATGGAGCTGCGCGCTTCGCGCGAGGCCCAGGCCGTGCGGCCCGAAATGCTGGTGGTGCCCGAGGGCAACCTCACCGTGCAGGAGCTGGCCGAGAAGCTTGGCGTCGAGAGCTCTGAAATCATCAAGAGCCTCTTCTTCAAAGGGATCATCGCCACGGTGACCCAGAGCCTCGATCTCTCCACGATCGAAGCGGTGTCTGAAGAGTTCGGTGTTCCGGTGCTCGAAGACGACGTCCAGGAAGCCGCCAAAAAGACCGTCGAAATGATCGAGGAGAGCGACCTCGAACATCTGATCCGCAGGCCACCGGTGGTCACGGTGATGGGCCACGTCGACCACGGCAAAACCAGCCTGCTTGACGCGATTCGCAAGACGCGGGTGGCTGCTGGCGAAGCGGGCGGCATCACCCAGCACATCGGCGCTTACCAGGTGGAGGTGCCCCATGCGGGCAACCTGCGCAAGATCACCTTCCTCGACACGCCTGGCCACGAAGCGTTCACCGCCATGCGGGCCCGCGGCACCAAGGTCACTGACGTGGCCGTGCTGGTGGTCGCTGCCGATGACGGCGTGCGGCCCCAGACCCTTGAAGCCATCAGCCACGCCCGCGCCGCCGAGGTGCCGATCGTGGTGGCCATCAACAAGATCGACAAGGAAGGGGCCTCCCCTGACCGCGTCAAGCAGGAGCTCTCCGCCCTCGAGCTGGTCGCCGAAGACTGGGGTGGCAGCACCGTGATGGTGCCGGTGAGCGCCATCAAGGGCGACAACGTTGACTCCCTGCTGGAGATGATCCTGCTGGTCTCCGAAGTGGAGGACCTGCAGGCCAACCCCGACCGCATGGCCAAGGGCACCGTGATCGAGGCTCACCTCGACAAGGCCAAGGGCCCTGTAGCCACGCTGCTGGTTCAGAACGGCACCCTGCGCGCTGGCGATGTGGTGGCCGCGGGCCCCGTGCTGGGCAAGGTGCGGGCCATGGTCGATGACACCGGCAAACGGGTCAAGGAAGCTGGACCGTCCTATGCGGTGGAGGCCCTGGGCTTCAGCGAGGTCCCCACAGCCGGTGATGAATTCGAGGTCTACCCCGACGAAAAGGCAGCTCGCGCCGTGGTGGGCGATCGCGCCAGCGAGGCGCGCGCCACACGCCTGGCCCAGCAGATGGCCTCGCGCCGGGTGTCGCTGGCCTCGATGTCAGGCCAGGCGAGCGAGGGCGAGCTCAAGGAGCTCAACCTGATCCTCAAGGCCGACGTGCAGGGTTCGGTCGAAGCCATCCTGGGTTCGCTCGAGCAGCTGCCCCAGGGCGAGGTCCAGGTGCGTGTCCTGCTGTCGGCGCCAGGCGAAATCACCGAGACCGATGTCGATCTGGCTGCCGCCTCTGGAGCCGTCATCGTCGGCTTCAACACCTCGATGGCACCGGGCGCCAAGCGTGCTGCCGATGCCACCGGTGTCGATGTGCGCGACTACGACGTCATCTACAAACTGCTCGAAGACATTCAGCTGGCCATGGAAGGCCTGCTCGAACCCGAGCTGGTCGAAGAAGCCCTCGGCGAAGCCGAAGTGCGTGCCGTGTTCAGCATTGGCAAGAACGCGGTGGCGGGCTGCTATGTCACCACCGGCAAATTGCAGCGCAACTGCAAGGTGCGCGTCTGGCGCGACAAAGAAAAGGTGCACGAAGGGGATCTGGACTCCCTGCGCCGCAACAAAGACGACGTCAAGGAGGTGGCCACCGGCTTCGAATGCGGCATCGCCTGCGATCGCTTCAATTCCTGGCAGGAGGGCGATCGTGTCGAGGCCTACAAGCTGGTCACCCAGCGCCGCACCCTGAGCACCTGAGCCAAGCGAGCTAAGCATGTCCCTCCGCAGCGCGCCCTACCTCTGGGTTCAGCTGATCAACGGTGGGGCACTGCCGCTCGAGGCTCTGCTGTTGTTGCTGCTGCTGGCAGGCGCCGACCCTGGCCCCTTGCCTCAGCTCGAGCGCCTGCTGGCCTGGGGGCTGGGCGGCGCAGCCCCTGCCCTGCTGCTGCTGCGCAAGCCGGCTGATCCACGCTCACTGCTGCTGGTGAGCTGTATCGATGAGCATGCGACCGCTGCAGGCGCGCCCCGACTGCCCGCCTTGCAACTGGTCTTTGCCACCGGCGTGATCGCCCTGCTGCCGCTGCTGGGCTGGCTGGATCACACCGCGGCCCTGGCCTATCAGCTGAGCCCCCTGCAGGGCGCCGATCGACTGAGCTGCCTTGTGGCCGCCAGTGCCCTGCTGGCCCTGATGGTGTGGCAATGGCAGCAACTGGTTCAGGCGATCTGGCTGCTGAGCGGCCAGCAACCTGCTGCAACCGTCACCCGCAATCTCGGATTGCCGCTGTTGCACCTGCCGCAGCTCCAGGAGTCATTCGCCGCTGCAGAGCAACCCTCACGCGCCCCGCTGACGGTCGAACCAGAGCAAGGCCGCGAAGAGGACAAAGGCACCGACCTGGATCAGCAGATCAGCTGATGGCACCTCTGAACCCGCCGCACTGCGCATGGCCATCGTTGCCAGGCCGACCGATGCTGAGGCCAGCAATGCGAACCACAGCGCCCGCCTGAGGCCCCGCCAGGGGGTTCGGGCTTCCTGCAGCAGACGGGCCTTGAGTTCAGGATCAAGGGGCCTCGGTTTTGATGCCAAACAGCAAGCTCCAGCCCTGGCTGTGATGGTAGGTTCGTGGGCCGCGCCGGTGTAGCTCAGCGGTAGAGCAACTGATTCGTAATCAGTAGGTCGCAGGTTCAAATCCAGTCACCGGCTTTCACGACAGCATCCGGCCAGGCCTCCAGAGCCGTTGCAAAGCAATGAATCTCGGGGGAGCTTTTCATTTGTCACAGGTGTCTTCAAGTGACTCGGCGTGATGCAACGAGACGTTCTCTGAAAGCCGGTTTTGCAGGGTGTTTCGTAGATAGTTTGAAAGGGCCGGAAAACGAGTCCGATCGCGCTTTTCCTCGCCTCGTGACCCAAGCACCTGCCCTACAGATCAAGACCTGGAACGGCTAGCGCAAGGCCAATGGCAATCCATCCCGCTTACGGCTGACCAACCAGAGCCCTTTCATTTTTCTATGCGGTCCATTCCGCCAGCCACCCTTGGGACGCAGCACTGGCCTCCGCCCTTTCGATCAGGAGGCTTGGCGGCTTTTCTTGGCTGGGTGGAGGCGATTGATCGGACGATCGAGGCTGATCAAGAACTGGATGTGGCTGCCCATCAGGGGATGCGGAATTCGCAGTAGTCGCCCCCTGTCAATTCAGCCACGACGTCCACAACCTGATCTGCGGCGGCTTTGATCCGCGGCCAGCTGGTGGTGGAGAGCACCAAAATCGCGATGGTGCGCTCCTGCAGATTTTGCTGGTAGCGCAGGTTGGTGTCGGTGGTGATCAGGAGTTCAAAGCCTTGCTGCTCGGCCAGGCGGATCAGATCGCCATTGGTCACGGTTGACCAGCCCTGCTCATAGGCCGTGCTCACGACATGGGCTGTGAGGGATCGCCGCAGGGGAGTCGGTGTTCCCTGGTCAAACAGGATGCGCACTACGCCAGGGCAACGACCGTACTTCTGGCTGCGTGCTCGAGCACCAGCCGTGCCTGCTCGGTCGTCACGCCCGGGAAGATCTCCGCAAACTCAGCCAGGGGAACTCCGTCCTCAAGGTTCTGGAAGAGTGCCGCCACGGGAATCCGGGTGCCGCGAAACACCCAGGCGCCGCTGACGCGCTGAGGATCACGTTCCACGGCAGGGCAATCGGCCCAATCCAGCTGGCTTGGTGTCGGCATGGCAGCAATCCTGTCGCCATGCCAACAGTAAGCAGATTCCATGGATCAGGCGGCACGTCATCAGTAGGTCGCAGGTTCAAATCCAGTCACCGGCTTTCACGACACGGGTCCGATTCGCCATGGCCAGGCTCGGCGCGGGCGCTATCGGGTTGCTCCGGTGCGATCAGGTCCGCTGCACGGCGAGCGTCGCTGAGCACCTGAAGCAGAAGCGGGGGGCGCTCACGCAGCTGGCTGATCCAGCTCGAGAGGTAGGAGGCGTGGTTGGCCAGGTCACTGCCGATCTCGAGCCGATCGCCGATCAACACCGATCCGAGCTCGGCGATCAGCTCCTCGCGGGCATAGCTGTCACTCGACGGCAACCCAGAGAGATCTCTGCCGAGGCGGCTGCTGTGCCCTGAACTGTGCACCACCTCATGGGCCCAGGTGGCGTAGTACGCACCAGCGCTGTGAAACGCACAACGGGGCGGCAGCACGATGCGATCGCAGGCCGGCAGGTAGCAGGCACGCTCACCCCCATGCGTGATCGCTGCGGGCCAGGAAGCAAGCACCGCCTCAGCGCCGGCGAGGCGTTCGGGTTCGCTGCGCCGGGCGACCTGGGCCCTTGCCTGCCGCCGTTGCACCAGGGCCGGCAGAGCATCGCCGACCAGGTCAGCTGCGTTGAAGACAGGCACGGGGCAGTAACTGACCCAGGCGTGAAGCTCTGGCGGCAGGGCACGCTCGTCGGCACCGGCACCACAGTCGAGCGCGTCAGCAGGGCTGGCCGCAGCTGAACCCGCTCGCTTCTGCCCTTGGTGCCGTTGCGGACGCAGCACCATGACGGCATGGCTGCCTTGGCGCGGGGACAGACCGAGCGAACGGGCTTCACCCCAGCCGCACCAGTAGGGCAGCTGCGAGCCCCGCTGATGCATGCCCAGGGTCAGCAGGATGGGGTTGACGCCCCTGTAACGACGGCCGGAGCGGAGGTTCACATGGTGTCCGGAGCTGACGGGATCCCATTCCCGCCGCCAGGGCACCGTGCCCTGCTCCAGCAGGGAGATCAGAGCGTGCACGAGACGCTCGCATTGCGCAGGTTTCACGAATCAGAGACTCAAGCTTCTGCTGATCCAGTGCCACCACCTGTTTCACCGACACCAAAAAGCCCCCCGCGTGGGCGGGGGGCTTTGGGGATTCCGTAGCTGGTTTGACCTTGATCAGACGATCAAGATCAAACCAGGTGTTGTGATCAGCTGGGCTGTTCAGCCT
>VGQS01000057.1 GCA_016882285.1 Cyanobacteria bacterium K_DeepCast_35m_m2_155
CTGGCAATGGCTTCGTAGTCGTGGCGCGAGTAGTAGTGCCGGCCAAAACGGCTCCAGTGCTCCGCCATGATCTGCGCCACCGGCTCGCGGCGCTTGGCCAGAATGTTGAGCCAGAACAGCACCGCCCAGAGGCCATCCTTCTCGCGGATGTGGTCAGAGCCGGTGCCGAAGCTCTCTTCACCGCACAGGGTGATGCGGCCGGCATCGAGCAGGTTGCCGAAGAATTTCCAACCCGTGGGAGTTTCGTAGCAGGGGATGCCCAGCTCCTTGGCCACCACATCGGTGGCGGCGCTGGTGGGCATCGAGCGGGCCACGCCGGCCAGGCCATCGGCATAGCCCGGCACCAGGGTGGCGTTGGCGGTCAGCACCGCCAGGCTGTCGCTGGGGTTCACAAAGCAACGGGTGCCCAGGATCATGTTGCGGTCGCCGTCGCCATCGCAGGCCGCGCCGAAGCGGTAGGCGTCGCTGCCCAGCAGCAGCTCAGCCAGCTCATGGGCATAGGTGAGGTTGGGGTCGGGGTGGCCGCCGCCGAAATCCTCCAGGGGCGTGCCGTTGCGCACGGTGCCGGCCGGTGCCCCCAGCAACCCTTCGAAGATGCGCGTGGCATAGGGGCCTGTGACCGCGTGCATGGCGTCGAAGGCCAGCGGAAAGTCGCCTTGCAGCAAATCGGCGATGGCGCCGAAATCGAACAGCTTTTGCATCAAGGCCACGTAATCGGCGACCCCATCGACGATCTCGACGCGCATGGCGCCGAGTTGATGGCTGCCGCTCTGATCCAGATTCAGCTCAATGTCATCCGCGAGGATCTGGTAGCCATCAAGGTTCTGGCTCACCCCGTAGATCGCATCGGTGATCGATTCAGGTGTGGGGCCACCGTTGGCACCGTTGATCTTCACGCCAAAATCACCGTCAGGCCCGCCGGGGTTGTGACTGGCCGAGAGAATGACGCCGCCAACGGCGTTGGTCTTGCGGATCAGGTTCGAAGCCGCAGGGGTCGAGAGAATGCCACCGGTGGTGGTGATCAGCCGCGCCACCCCATGGGCGGCGGCCATACGGGCAATCACGCCGATGGCACGGCGGTTGCCATAACGGCCATCGCCGCCCACCACCAGGGTGCCACCGGCGACACCCGGCAGCACGCGCAGGCTGGCTTCGATGAAACTCTCGAGGTAGTGCGGCGTCTCGAACTGTTTGCTGCTCTTGCGCAGACCAGAGGTGCCTGGTTTCTGGTCGCTGAATGGCTTCTCGAGGCGCACGGTGCGGATCGCTGGGCTGAAGCTGCTGGCCATCGGCAGGGGCTGAGAAGCCTTGGGGGGCACCAAATTAGCCTTGGTTTCTCAGAATCCAGCGCATCGCTCAACCGATTGGTCTGGCAGATCTCTCTGGCTGATCTGTCAGCTGCGTTGATGTGTCGTTGGCTTTATTGGCTCCCGCCGCCACCGGTGCCACCACCACCGCCGCCGATGCCGAGGCCGCGCAAAAAGCCACCGAGGCCGCCTTGCTTCTTCTCTTCTGGTTTGGCGGCCTGGCCGCCGCTGCCGACGGGTTTGGTGGCCGGCTTGCAGAGGGCGATCAGGTCGGTGCTGTCGCGATTGAGGGTTTCGCGACGCTCAAAGCTGTTCTTGGGGGCAACGACTGCCTTCTCGCGGATGTCCCAGAGGGTGTCCTTGCAGGATGCAGGCAGTTTGGGGTGATCCATTAGCGGATCTGCCAGGCTGCGGGCCTTCGCGCAGGGCTCAGGGCTGTTGTCACGGCCGCAGGCGATGGTGCTGAGCTGAATCTCCCGGAACAGCTGGTTGGGGGGGAACGTTGTTAGATCAAGTTTGGCTGCTTGCTGGGCCTTGAGTTCTGATGCCGGCAGACTGCCCACGGCGACGAGCCCGGTGGCCAGCCAGGCCAGGGTTGTCGATGCGGGACGGTAGGCGCGTTGGCGCATAGAGACGGCCTGGTTGGTGTCGCTCAACGGTATCGGGAGAGTCTGATCAGAGGAAGGAGTTGTAGTCGCGGACCGGTTCGCTGGATCCTTCGGTCTCAATCCCCATCAATGTGCTTTTCTTGGCCAGGAGATAGTCGACCAGCTCTTGCTGGACCTCGAGCAGCTCTTTGGTGCAGCCGCGAAAGGCTGCCCGATGGCGAATCTCGTCATGGCGCGTGTGCAGATCGCGCAGCATCAACTGAATGGCATCCAGTGTCGGGCCATGGCTGCGGGCGGCGGTTTGGGGATCCATCAATCGCCTTGGCTGCGGGCGGATTCAATCTGCCACAACCGTGCCGCTGCCGCAGCTCAGCTGCTGACGCTGGAGTTTGCGCTCCAGGCGTTGGCTGATGCCCAGTTCGGCGTTGCGCCAGAGATGATCCATCTCGGCGCGAAAGTGCGCCGCCAGCTGTGGTGAATCGATCACCAGTAGGGTTTCGTCGTTCTGATGGGCGGCGCTGGGGCTCCAGTTGAAGCTGCCAGTGATCACCCGGGCATCGTCAAGGATCGCCACCTTGTGGTGCAACTTGTCGCCGGGGCGCAGGTTGGGTGTGCCGACCTGGGCGATGCCCTGCTGCCAGGGCTTGTTGCCCGCTTCCAGCCGGCAGCGGTGATCAGCCATGGAGATGCCCATCAGATCCAGGGTTTCGCTGAAGCTGCGGTTGGCAAATCCGGGATCCGCCAGCACCCGCAGAGCGACCCCTTGGCGCTGCAGCTGCTGCAAGGTGTCGCTCAGATTCTGAGCCGAAAACACAAACAGATTGAGGTCCACGCGGTTCTGGCTGCCGGCAAGCAGCGTTTCCAGCCAGAGCAGGCCGTTGTTGGGATCGTTGCGGCGATGCGGGGCAAACAGCACCTGCACCGGGGTTCCCTGCACCATGACCTGGTGGGGCTGCCCTTCCCCTTTGGCGATGCCAAAGCGGCTGTCGGCTGCGCCACCGGGACCGTCGCCCCACAGGCGCTCAAATTCAGCTGTGAACACCTCAGCCAGATCAGCGCTGTGGAGCCGCAGCAGATGGTTCACATTGCCGCGTGTGCGTGAATCCTCGGGGTCGCCATGGATGCACGAGGGCGTGAAATTGGCCGATCCCGTGACCACGGTCTCGGCATCGATCACCATGAATTTGTGGTGCATCAGGCCGCTGCCGGCGCTGCCATCGGCGGTGTCGTCCAGCATCGGAACGCCACCTTGCTGCAGCATCAGCACCGCATCGCCCCAGCCCAGTTGCCTGAGCTGCTGATTGCGTCGGCGCAGGTGGGGGCTCAGATCAACGTCGTGTTGCAGGCTCCACGGCGTGCTGTAGGTGTTCTCGAGCACGACGCGCACATCGAGCCCCTGCTGGTGTTTGCGCACCAGGGCAGCGGCCACCTTCGGCAGCGACAGCTCCTGAACGGCCACCAGAATCTGGCTCTGGGCTGCTTCGATGCTCGCGAGCACAAAAGCTTCGAGGTCATCGCCGCGCCGCCACTCACCGTGGATCGGGCTGCGGTAGCGCGTGCGTGGGTTGTGGTTGAACGCCACCTCGATGCCCTCGGCCTGGGGCAATGGCTCCTGGATCTGGCCTTCAAGCCGGGCCTGGGCATGACAGCTGCTCAGCAGCAGGGCCCCGACCAGGCCCAACACGCTGAAGCAGCGGCCGCGAGCGCGGCGGGTGACGGTTGCCATGGGACCTCGGGCAGCGGATGCGCCTCAGAGGCTTCCCACAACCAAGGGCCGTCAGTCGTGGCCGGGCATCTCAGCGCTGCGCAGCATCAGCACAAACCAGGCTGAGGCGAGCACCACCGCCGTGAGCAGGCTGGCCGTGAGGCTGACCTTGCTCATCATCAAGGGGACGACAACGGGCAGGATCACGGCCCCGGCCAGAGGGGTGAAGGCGATCAAGGCGCGTTTGCTGCCCATGACCCTTAGAACCACTCGAGCTGGGCTTGGTCAGCAGGGTTGCTGTTGTCCTCCGGTGTCGTGCGGTTGAAGGCCAGCGTGATGTGGCGTTTCTGTTCGCCATCGGCGGCGATCGCTTCGATGGGGTAGACCTGCTCGCCATCGCGGAAGGGCACCTGCACCCGGAACGTGCCATCGGCCGAAAGCGGCACTTCTTCGCCGCCAATGGTCAGCTTGGCCGCCGGGTCGGTGGCCCCATACACGATCAACTCAGCATCGGCCACGAGCCAGAAGGAGCGTTGCCGCGCGACCAGCCCCGCACCTGATTCATTGCGACCACTGGCCCACAGGCCTGCGCCCGAGGCATTGAGCCCAGCTTCACCAAGAAGACCCTCTTCCATTTCGTGGAAGGCTTCGGAACCGCGTCCGAGACGGCGCCAGCGCGCGGTCGCACTCTGGTAAAGGCGCTCGTGCAGACCGCTGTCAGCAGGTTGCAACAGATCGGCAGTGGCTTCAGAGGGGGCAGAGTCCAGGGAAAAGGGCACGAACTGATCGAGGATCTGCTCGCTGGGGTGCAGCGCAGGAACCCGTGCCACAGATGAGAAAGCCAGGGAGATCCAGCCGCCGCTGCCGCCTTTGCGGTAGCCCAGCTCGACGCGGTAGTCACGGTCGCTGAGCGGCACCGGCAGATACCACTCGGTGGCATGGCTGTCGACCACCACCTCCTGCATGGTGTGTGGGTGCGCCGATCCCGGAGCCAGGTTGGTCACATCGGCGACGCGCAGGCACAGTTGCGTCGCACCGGCTGCCTGAGCGCTGTTGCGATCAGCCTCGGAGATCTCCCAGAACACATAGGCCCACTGGGGATCGCGGGGCAGAAACACCACGTGGGTCTCGGCTGCAGGCCTGGGGGCCGGATCCAGACCCGATTCGATCTTGCCCAGACCAGAGCGACGGCCCTGGCGCTGGTTGATCGCCTCAAGCAGTTCTTCCTTCGATTTGCGGCTGTAGAGGCTGACCCCCAGATCGCTGGCGACCTGGCGCAGCTGCCGCAGGGTCATCATCGCCAGTGAGGAGAGGGACTGCGTCACGGCTTTGGATTTCGTTCGGGATCAGTCTGCTGACTTTCCCACTTCTGGAGAGGTCCTGGCGGTTGCGGTCAGGAACCACTGACGACATTTCGTGTCATTGGACACGCTTGGAGTTCCCATCGCCAACAAAAAAGCGTCCCTGTTGGGACGCTTGACAGGCATGGAGGTTGGTTGCGCCTCAGCGACCGATGCTGCGGTAGGGCACTTTCGAGAGGTAGTCCATCGAGGTGTTGCCACCGGCTCCGCCGCTGGTCCGCAGGGCCGGCAGGTTGCGCACCCAGGGCAGATAGTCCTCGACGTAACCACCACGGCGCTGACGGCTGCGCTCGGGAATCGCCTTGGCGGTTCCGGTGTAGACCACTTGGGGGAAGCCCAGGATGCCGCGGTAGTAGGCGTCGTAACGGGGACTGGTGATGTTGAACGGAGTCTCGCCCAGCTCACGGGAGCCCACCACGCGGTTGCGGTGATAAGGAACCGTGTCGTAGCCGAAGGCTTCGAGATACTCCTGGCTGTCGAGGATGTCATCGACCATGCCCTTGACGCCGCGGGTCATGAGCACGGCTGACCAAGCGATCTCTTCGGACTTGCCATGGGTCTGACGCCCCAGCAGCTTCTCCACCAGGTGGCGGGCCACCTTGTAATTGCTGTTGAGGTTGTAGAAGCTGCGGGTGAAGGTGTCCGAGAGGCACAGCGAGCGAATGAAGTCGCGCACGGTGATCTGACCGTCGCGCAGCTGAGATTCGAGGGTGCGGTCGCGGTCAACCTTGAAGGCGTGGAAGAAGATCTGCCTGTAAGCAGCCTCAATCACGAAGTTCTGGTCTTCGCGGTCCATGGAGGCAGCCTTGGGATCCTCATCGGAACCCACCCGCAACGCATTCACGCGAGCGTTCTGGGTGGTGGGTGCGTACTTCAGGAGCGGCAGGGCCACGCGAACTCTGGCAGTCATCGCTGGGGATCGTAGAAGTGCGCCAGGGCACCGTTTCGGCGCTCAGCGGTAGGACTCACAGTCCGTAACGTTCGCTGCGGATGCTTTACCAGCCCAAAACCGACAGGACCGCTGACGCCTGGGGCGCCGGCTGCTGCTGCTGGGCAGCTGCAGCAGCGGTGTCGCCAGGCTCCTCGATCAGGCGGCTTTCGACGCAGAACGAGGCGGTGTTGGACAACCCCTCGACGGTGCTGGTGCGCAGGCGCACATTCGGCCCGGCAAAGCTGAAGCGCTCGAGACTGTTCATCGTCTCGTAGCTGGTGGTCAACAGCAGGTTGTCGCGCTCATCCATCGCGAAGTTGCCTGCCACCGGGGCAGTCTCCGCATACCCGCGGTCACGCAGCAACAGTCCCGCCCGGCCGCGTTCATCGGTCGGGATGAGCCCAAAGACGCTTTCGCCTTCGTGGGTTTCGCCGGCCTTGTCCCAGGCCATCGAGCCGCTCCACCGCACCCAGCAGCCGCCAACGAGGGCAGCAGGATCCTGCTGATGCAGTTGGGCGATGGTGATCAACCGGGGATCATCCCGCTTGAGCTCTTCGACCACAATCAAGGAGCCGCCCGCCTCAGCGCGGCGATGCAGCAGGTGGTGACTGCTGCGCTGCGAGTGCCAGCGGCCGCAGCTCAGGCGAAAAAAGCTGATCGCATCATCGATGCGCATGGCCGCCTCAAGGGTGTGGTGGCTCGATGATCGCAGGGCCTTGCGAGTCAACGTTGTTCGGTGGCGTTCTGGCGGCGCTGGCGGCGGCCCTGTGTTGGACGCTGGCGAGCTTCTGTTGGCGCCGTTTGCCCAGTTCGTTGACGGCGGCTGAGCTGAATCTGCTCAAGAACGCTCTGGGACTGCTGTTGCTGCTGCCTCTGCAGCTGCTGCTGTGGCAACCGCTACCCGCTGCGGCCTGGCTGCTGCTGGCCGCCAGCGGGGTGATCGGCATTGCCGCCGGCGACAGCCTGTTTTTTGCGGCCTTGCGCCGCCTGGGGGCCCGCTCCACGCTCACCATCGAGGCCGCCGCCCCGGTGGTCACCACCCTGGCGGGCCTTTGGCTGTTGGCCGAATGGCCCGATGGCTTGCAGCTGCTGGGCGTGCTGCTGGTCAGCGCTGCGGTGCTGCTTGTGGCGCGCCGCGCTGCGGTTCACCCGGTATCGCTTCAACCGGCTGCATCGCGCCTGGGAGTGCTGCTGGCACTGCTCGCCGTGCTGTGTGCCAGCGGCGGCGCCCTGTTGTCCCGTCAGGTGTTGGCCGCTGCGACGATCTCGCCGTGGCAGGCGGCAGCTGTGCGCCTGGCGGCCGCCACCCTGGTGCAGCTGCCGCTGGCTCCCACAGTGCTCGCCGGCGCCTGGCTGCGCCCGCGCCCGCGCCCAGCGGCACCGCGTTGGTCGATGGTGCTGCTGGCGACCCTGCTGGGCACGGCTCTGGGGATAGGCCTGCAGCAGGCCGCCCTGGCACAGTTGCCCGTGGCACAGGCTGTGACGCTGTTGGCCACAGCGCCCGCCATGGCTGCAGTGCTGGCCCCTCTGGATCGGGATCGTCCCGGCCTCAGTGGCGCATTGGCGGCTCTGCTGGCGGCTCTTGGCGTGTGGTGTGTGGTGGCGTGATCAGGCGTTGGTCTGCCTGCTGCTGAGCCCAGCTGATCAGGTGTTCAAGCTCCAGTGCCAGCGCGTCGATGCCGAGGTCACTCGCCAGGGCCTCGAGCTGCCGGCCTGCCTGGCCCAGTTGCACGGCCAGCTGGTGGGCAAAACCCGCGTCGTCACCGATGCCGGGCTGCTGCAGCAGCCATGGCTCGATCGTCGTTGGATCCGGCAGGCCTTGCCGGCCGCCCGGCTGGCCGTGCTGCACCTGCTGCAGGGTGCGCAGCGCGTGGGCCAGCAGCCGCAGATGGTGCCGCTCCAACGCAGGCAGCAGCGTGCTCTCGAGCTGGGTGACCTCGGCTGTGCTCAGCGGGCCCGATGGACCTGGGGCTTCAGCAGCCAGGGGCCTGCCCGGGGTGCTTGGGCGCCAGCCTGAAGCCACAGGAATGCCCCGATTCGAGCCGCCAGTGCACCCGCTCCACGAAGCAATCGGGAAAGGTGTGCTGGATCAACTGCAGCTCCTGGTCGCAGACGCAGGGGAACTGCTCAGCAATGCGCATGACGGAACAGTGGTATTCGCGCAGGACCCAGCCATCGCCATCGGGGCAGCATTCGGCCACATAGCCCTCGGCACGCCGCATCTCGACCAGCTGGGCCAGGCGTTGGGGCAGGGCTGCAGCGCCGAGTTTGCTGCGGTAGTCATCGGCCTTCTGCCGTGCCTGTTGGGCCAGGAGGTCCCGAAAGGTTTCATCAGGCAGCTGGCCCGCCAGCGAGCTCAGCAGGCCCAGCGCAAACGTTTCACTGCCGTTGGGGAACTGGTTCTGGCCCTGGCGGCTCAGTCGCCAATGGTTGCTGGGACGCCCCGGGCCATCGGCGGATGGACTGGCCTCAACCAGACCCTCATCTTCAAGGCAGCGCAGATGACGTCGAATGACCTGTACCGATAGGCCAAGACGTCGGGCCATGTCGCTGGCGGTCGCCTCACCTTCGCGCAGCAGAATGGCCAGCAGGCCATCCCGGGTCGGCAGCGCACCATGCTCTGCTGGCTGGGGGTTGACCTGGGCGTTGGCGGGCATGGTTGGGCGCATCGTGGCGCTCATGGCTGACCGGGGGACAGGTCGTCGTCACCTCACGATGCCACGCACGGCGCTCAAATGGGGACTGACGTCAGCAAGCGGCGGTTGCGGGGCACAATGGCGGCACATCCCCGCCGCAAAGCCCGGTGGTTTAGCCTTAAAACGAAACTTCGTTGTTTCGTAAAGGCGCCGCCCTGTTGGGGAGCTTCGTTCGCCTCTGTACTCCCATGGCCGATTCAGCAGCAACCGAGCCCAGCTCCGAAAGCCTTGAGGTGATCCGCAAGTTTGCTGAGACCTACGCCCAGCGAACGGGGACGTACTTCTGCAGTGACACGGGCGTGACGGCGGTGGTGCTCGAAGGCCTCGCCCGTCACAAAGACCAGCTGGGCGCTGCGCTGTGCCCCTGCCGCCACTACGAAGACAAGGAAGCTGAGGTGGCTCAGGCGTTCTGGAACTGCCCCTGCGTGCCGATGCGTGAGCGGCATGAATGCCACTGCATGTTGTTCCTGACGGAAGACAACCCATTCCGCTGTGACAAGCAGACCATCACGATGGACGAGATCAAAGCCAGTGTCTCCGGCTGAGGTATGCCATGACGTCGAGTGCTGTTGGTGATCTGGTCTCCCAGCCGTACAAATACGGCTTTGTCACTGAGATCGAAACCGAAAAGATCGCCAAGGGCCTCAGTGAGGATGTTGTTCGGCTGATCTCTGCCAAAAAAGACGAGCCCTCTTTTTTGCT
>VGQS01000058.1 GCA_016882285.1 Cyanobacteria bacterium K_DeepCast_35m_m2_155
GCTGCTCGGCGCCCTGTTGATCAGCCGTGACCAGAGCCAGCTCGCCGCTGAGGGCCTCTTCAGAGGCGCTGCTTGGATCGTCGCTCTGCGGCGAAAAATCAGTGGTGGACTCAGTCACAGGGTCGCTCAGGCTCTAAGAACAAAAACACAACGCTGAAAGCCGCTTGGACGAATGATTCAGCGGAACACTTGAACAGCGCTCCAGCCGTAGAAGCGGTCAACGGCGGCAATCGCCGCGGCCGACAGACCCACCATCAGGATCACGGCCACCGATTCGCTGAACAACTGCTGGCGGGTCGGCCAGACCACCTTGCGCAACTCGGCCACGGTGGCGGGAATCAAGCCTGAAGGCTCGTCGGCCGCAGTGGGTGGCTGATTGGTCGAAGGGGTGGTGTCAGTGTCCACAGGCGCTCGCGCACCGGCGCTTACGCGCAAACCGGCAATTCATCACCCTACCGGATGATCCCCATTGGCCGGTACTGGCAGCAGCCCCAGCGGCTCGCCTGGACCGGCAGCAGCCACCACCTGCACACCGCGAGCCTGGGCAAAGCGCTCTTCGAGCAGGGCCGTGGCCAGTGGATTTTCAACGGCCCTGCGCAGCACCCGGCGCAACGGCCGGGCCCCGTATTCCGGTTCATAGCCCTGTTCGGCCAGGGCCTGCACCACCGCATCATCGACCTCAAGGACCAGCTGCTGCTCGGCCAGCAGCGCCGCCAGCTCGGCCAGCTGCAGGCGCACGATGCGCTGCAGATCGGCTGGTGCCAGCGGCCGAAAGCGAATCACCTCATCGATGCGGTTGAGAAATTCAGGACGAAACTGCCTTGCCAGAGCCGCCTCGATGGCGGCGTCAAGGGCGGCCGCGTCACCACCGCTGCGGGTGTGCTCGAGAATCGCCCCGCTGGCCAGGTTGCTGGTCATGATCACCACCGTGTTGCGGAAATCGACCGTGCGGCCCTGCGAGTCGGTGAGGCGACCATCGTCGAGCACCTGCAACAGCAGGTTGAACACCTCGGGATGGGCCTTTTCGACCTCATCGAGCAGCAGCACCGCGTAGGGCCGGCGCCGCACTGCTTCGGTGAGCTGCCCGCCCTCTTCGTAGCCGACATAGCCAGGCGGGGCCCCCACCAGACGGGCCACGGCGTTGCGCTCCATGAACTCACTCATGTCCAAGCGCACCAGGGCCTCCTCTTCATCGAAGAGGGAGGCCGCCAGAGCCTTGGCGAGCTCGGTTTTGCCGACACCGGTAGGGCCCAGAAACAAAAACGAACCCACGGGTCGCCGCGGCGACTGCATGCCGGCCCGCGCCCGGCGAATCGCGGCGGCCACCGCTGTGACGGCGTCGCCTTGACCGACGACCCGCTCGCCGAGCAACTGCTCGAGCTCCAGCAGCTTGGCCCGCTCACCCGCCAGCAGCCGCTGCACGGGGATGCCGGTGGTGCGTGCCACCACATCGGCAATGTCGCCGGTCTCAACCTGCTCGCGCAGCAGCGGATCGTCCTGCAGCTGCTGCTCGAGCGCCTCGCGCTGCTGCTGCAGGGCCTGCAACTGATCGTGCTGCAGACGGGCGGCCTCTTCATACAAGCCATCGCGCTCAGCCTCGGCGATGGCATGGCGCAACTCCTCTTCACGCACCAGCAACGCGCGCCAGTCGAGCTGGCGGTCGCGCTCCTGGTGCCAGCGGTCCTGCAGCGCCTCAAGGCGCTCGGTGGCCTGTCGGCGCAGCTGCTGCAGACCCACCCGCTCGGACTCGGGTGAGGCTTCAGCAGCGAGCAGCGCCAGTTCAATGCGCCGCAGGTCAGCCTGGGCCTGCTCGATGGCCTGGGGCTTGGAGGTCGCCTCCATGCGCAGCTGCGCCGCTGCCTCGTCGACCAGATCAATGGCCGAATCGGGCAAGCAGCGATCGCTGATGTAACGCGAGGCCAGCCGCGCCGCCGCCAGCAGGGCGCTGTCGGTGATCGTGACGCCGTGATGCAGCTCGTAGCGCTCCTTGAGACCGCGCAGGATCTCGACACTGGTGTCGACAGCCGGCTCGCGGATCAGCACCTGCTGGAACCGTCGCTCCAAGGCAGGGTCTTTTTCGATGCTGCGGCGATAGTCCTCAGGCGTTGTGGCGCCGATGCAGCGCAGCTCACCGCTCGCCAGAGCGGGTTTGAGGATGCTGCCGGCATCGGCGGTGGCGCGATCACTGGACACAACGTTGTGCAGCTCGTCGATGAACAGCACCACGCCCTGGGGGTCGGAGCGCACCTCATCAAGCACATGGCGCAGGCGCTCTTCGAACTGGCCGCGAAACTTGGCACCGGCGATCAGGGCCCCCAGATCGAGCCCGACCAGCCGCAACCCCTGCAGCGATTCGGGCACATCGCCGCTGGCCATCCGCTGGGCCAGCAACTCGACCACAGCGGTCTTGCCGACTCCGGGTTCACCCAGAAGCACCGGGTTGTTCTTGCTGCGGCGCGAGAGCACCTGGATCAGCCTGCGGATCTCGGCCTCACGGCCGATCACCGGATCGAGCTGACCGGCCTTGGCTGCAGCCGTGAGGTCGCGGCCATAACGCTCGAGGGCCGTGGGCTCCTGCAGCTCTGGTGCAGGCTCAGCCCCAACGGCAGCCGCCGGCCGAGGCACGTCGTGGACCGGCGCAACGGCCGCTGCGGCCGTACGGGCAGCGAACACCGCAGCACCGATGCGGCGATCGGCCGGCAAGGCCAGCAACAGATGCTCCAGATCGAGCAGGGCCGCACCGCGGCGGACGCGCTGCAGGTCGGCCTGCTCGAGCAGATCTTCCAGGGCATCACCGATGAACAGCTCAGCGCCACTGGCTGCTGGTTGGTCGGCGCAGAACCCTTCGAGCTGATCGAGTGCCGCGTCGCGGTCGAGCCCAAGGCTCTCGCAGCTGCGGCCAAAGCGAGGCTCCAGCAGCAGAGCCAGCAGCAGGTGCTCGACGTCCATGGCCCCATGACGCCAGCGGCGGGCCTGGTCCTGGCTGGCCAGCAGCAACTCCCAGGCGTCATCGCTGAAGCGATCGGGGTCGGTCGTCAGCGAGGGGGCAGCCGTTGCGGTGTCAAAGGGCATGGTTGTCAGGCGGCCTGGTGGCGCGAGGCCAGTTCAATCAGTTCAACTTTGTAGCCGTCGGGATCTTCGATGAAGGCGATCACGGTGCTGCCGTGTTTCATGGGCCCCGGCGGACGCACCACCCGCCCGCCGCGCTCGGCCATGGCGTTGCAGGCCGCATGGATGTCATCGACCCCCAGAGCGATGTGGCCGTAGCCGGCCCCCAGCTCGTAGCTGCTGGTGTCCCAGTTGTGGGTGAGCTCGAGCACGGTGGTGTCGCTCTCGGGTCCATAGCCCAGGAAGGCCAGCGTGAAGCGACCATCGGGGTAGTCCTTGCGGCGCAGCAGGCTCATGCCCAGCACATCGCAGTAAAAAGCGATCGAGCGCTCCAGGTCCCCGACCCGCAGCATCACGTGGAGCAACCGCATGAAAGGCTTTGGCGTTGCTTCCATTGTGGCGAGAGCGGCAACGGTGGCGGTTGCGACACAGCCCCGGGAGGGGGCGACCCATAGGATCGCTTCATCTTTCCTTTCGATTCGAGGCTCTGTGATCGATTCCCTCGACCTTGTGATCGACACCGTGGTGGCCCGTGAGGTGCTCGACTCACGTGGCACCCCCACCGTGGAGGCCGAGGTGCTGCTCGAAGGCGGGGCCAGCGGCAGAGCCATCGTCCCCAGCGGGGCCAGCACAGGAGCCCACGAAGCCCACGAACTGCGCGACGGCGGCAGCCGCTATTTCGGCAAGGGCGTGGCCCAGGCCGTCACCAACATCGAAGAGAGAATTGCCCCTGCGCTGTGCGGCCTGAGCGCCCTTGACCAGGGAGCCGTCGACGCTGCCATGGGCGAGCTCGATGGTTCTGACAACAAGAGCGCCCTGGGCGCCAACGCGATCCTGGCGGTGAGCCTGGCCACCGCGCGCGCCGCAGCCAATGGTGTCGGCCTGCCGCTGTACCGCTATCTGGGCGGGCCGATGGCCAACCTGCTGCCCGTGCCGCTGATGAACGTCATCAACGGCGGCGCCCACGCCGCCAACAGCCTGGATTTCCAGGAGTTCATGATCGTGCCCCACGGCGCTGGCAGCTTCAAGGAAGCGCTGCGCATGGGCGCCGAAGTGTTCCACACCCTCAAGGGGCTGTTGCATGAGCGCGGCATGAGCACCGCCGTGGGCGACGAGGGTGGCTTTGCCCCTGACCTGGGCAATGACGCCGCTGGCGACATCCTGGTGCAGGCGATCGAGAAGGCCGGCTACCGGCCTGGCGATCAGATCTCCCTGGCCCTCGATGTGGCCAGCACCGAATTCTTCAAGGATGGCCGCTATGCCTATGGCGGCGGCAGCTACACCAGCGCCGAGATGGTCGAAGAGCTGGCCAAGCTGGTGAGCCGCTACCCGATCGTCTCGATCGAAGACGGCCTCGCCGAAGACGACTGGGACGGCTGGAAGCTGCTGAGCGATCGCCTCGGCGCCACCGTGCAGCTGGTGGGCGATGACCTGTTCGTCACCAACAGCAGCCGCCTGCAACGGGGCATCGATCTGGGCATCGCCAACTCGATCCTGATCAAGGTCAACCAGATCGGCTCGCTGACCGAAACCCTGCAGGCAATCGACCTGGCCGGCCGCGCCGGCTACACCAGCGTGATCAGCCACCGCAGCGGCGAAACCGAAGACACCACCATCGCCGATCTGGCGGTGGCCACCCGCGCCGGTCAGATCAAGACCGGTTCGCTGAGCCGCTCTGAGCGGGTCGCCAAATACAACCAGCTGCTGCGCATCGAAGACGAGCTGGGCAGCCAGGCGGTCTACGCCGGCGCCGAAGACCGGGGCCCGCGCGGCAAGGCAGGCTGAAACTCGCCGCTGCTCCAGCGATTGACATAGCTGCGGTTGAGCGGGCTGAGATGCTTGGCGCCGCTGAAGCGGGTGCGATGAAGAATCGCGCCGGTGCCGCGGCCCAGCTCAAGATCCAGGGGTTCACCTGAACCTGCAGGTGTCACCGCCTCACCGCTGCCCCAGAAGAGGCTCACGCCATCAAGATTGGCGCCATCCAAGTTGGCGCCGCTCAAATTGGCTCCAGCAAAGTTGACCCCCCGCAGATTGGCGCCGCGAAAGTCAACGCCGCTGAGGTCAGCGCCATTGAAATCAACACCGACCAAATCGGTGTTGGCCAGATCAGCGCCGACCAACAGCTGGCGCAGCTGCACCACCGGGATGCCGTTGAGCCGATCGATCACATAGAGGCCCTTGCCATCGAGCATCGGCCGACCCACCCGCTGATCGCGCTGCAGCGGAGCCAGCAGATTGGCGTGCGACAAAAACCGCAGCACCCGGGCCCGAGCGGCCGCATCGACAGCACCAAACATGGCCGAGAGCCGCCCCTCGGCCAGCATGCGCTCCAGCGGCCAGTCTTCAAGAAAACCATCGCCGTCGCTGATCATCTCGGAGACGCCCTGAATGAAGTTGTCGACGAGCTGGGCCTGGGTGATCAGGTTGAGCTCCTTGATGATCACCCGCTCGATCGAAAACTGACGCAGGGTCACCACCAGGGCCAGCAGCGCGATCGCCAGCTGGGACAGATCGCTGAGCAGGGTTTCATGGGCGTTCAGCTGCTTGAGAGCTGCGTCACCCCAGCTGCGCACCACGGTGTTGCTGCTCAACAGGGCCAGCAGCGCCAGCACAAACAGCACCGCCACCAGCCACAGGGGCAGGCGCAATGACACCATGCGCCTGCGTAGGCCAGCCCACAGATCGTCCCCGGCCAGGAGCCAGGCCTGAACCATGGTCGCCACAGCACAGGCCGCCGCCGCCAGGGGCCACTGCAACAGGGTCATGGCTGCCGTTGCCAGGGCAGCCAGCAGCAGGCGGTGCTGAGCGGTCAAGACACCCATCCCTCTCGCCTCAGGCTGCCGGGCTGGAATCGGGCTGAGCGCGCATCAGCTTGATCAGCCCATAGGCCGAGGTCAAAAACCAGACCGCCTCCATCAGGATGAAGCCGTATTCGTGGTTGATGGTCGCCACCACCGTCATCATGAACGACCCGATCACGTTGGCGAGCTGGTAGGGATAGCTCTCACTCGGCAGGCGTCCCAGCTGCATCAGCGCATAGGCCGCCAGCTGCATCACGGCCCCCACCAACGAGACCAGCTGCACCGGATCGCTCATCTGGGTGATGAGATCAGGCGCCGCGTTGGCGATCAACACAGCCATGGGGGGGGCTTCAGGGACTTCCCTGAATTCTTTCCAATCGCGCATCACGGCGCAACCGGGTCTGCAGCTTTAGCCAACTGATCGACACCGGTACGGCGGCCAGCAGGGGCACCGCCGTGAGCGCGGGCCGGGCACTGGCGGCCAGCAGAGCTGCCGCTACGGCGAGGGCCCCCAGAAGCACCGACTGGCCCGCCAACTGCTGGCTCAGGGCCAGACGCCGCAGCAGGCGATCCGTTTCGCCGGCACGGATCTGCACCTGCAGATCCCCCTGCTCGATGCGCGCGAGGCTCTCTTCGAGGCGGCGCGGGATGCCCAGGGCACGGGTGCCCAGATCGGCCGCCTGCCGCTGCAGCTCGTTGAACAGATCTCCACCACCGCTCTGGCTCATCAGGGGAAGCAGGTAGGGCTTGGCGATCGCCACCAGGCTAAAGCCGGGATCGAGGCTGCGGCCGACCCCTTCAAAGGTCGACAGCGCCCGCATCACGAAGATCAGTTCGGCCGGCAGGCGAAACGGCTGGCCGTACACCAGGTCATACAGATCACCCGAGAGCTTGCTGAGCACATCGGCCGAAAACGGCGGTGTCAGGGCTTCGGTGAGCATCACCCGCACCAGGCGCCGCACGGGCCCGGGGTCAATGCCGGCAGCGATCACACCGGCCTGCTGCAGCTCATCGACAAGGCCGCCGGCATCGCGGGCGGCGGCCGCCGTGACCATGCGTCCCAGGCGCGATCTCAACCGCGCCGAGATCTGGCCCATCATGCCGAAGTCGTAGTAGATGAGGGCGCCATCGGCGGCAACGGCGAGGTTGCCGGGGTGCGGATCGGCATGAAAAAAGCCAAACCGCACCAGCTGCTGCAGGTAGCTGGCGGCGCCCTTTTCGGCAATCGCCGCCGGATCGATGCCGGCCTCGAGCAGGGCCGCACGCTCACTGATCTTGATGCCAGGTACATAGTCGAGGCACAGCACCCGGCGGCTGCTGAGCTCCCACACCACCGCCGGGATGCGAATGCCGGGATCGTCGAGAAACTGCTGCCTGAAGCGCGCCGCATGCTCGGCTTCGAGGCGGAAATCGAGCTCGCGCAGCAGCACGCGGCGGCACTCCTGGGCGATGCCGAGCCAGTCGCGGCCGCGGCCCCAGCGGGGGTGACGCTGCACCGCTGCCGCCACCTGCTGCAGCACCTCAAGGTCGTGGCGGAACAGCGCCTCAAGGCCGGGGCGCTGCACCTTGAGCACCACCTGGCGGCCGCTGCGCAGGCTGGCGCGGTGCACCTGGGCCAGGCTGGCTGAGCCAAGGGGCTCGGTTTCAAGATCGATGATCTCGGCGCAGCGATCACCGAGCTCGCGCTCTAGCAGGTCCTGGATGATGGCAAAGGAGACCGGCGGCACCTGGTCCTGCAGGCGCGCGAGCTCTTCGACCACCTCGGCCGGCAGCACGTCGGGCCGGGCCGAGAGGATCTGGCCCAACTTGATGAAGGCCGACCCCAGCACCAAAAACTCGGCCGTCAACCAACGCGCCAGGCGGCGCTGACGGCGCGCCTGGCGCTCGGGGGTGAAGCCGCCGCGACCGATGTAGCTCCAGCGCTGGCCGTTCCGCCACAGCCGCACCAGCAGCAGCACGGCAACGGCCCAGATGCGCACTGCCCGGCGCCCGTACCTAAGCATCGAGACTGTGGCTGAGCGCCGCCACGCGCGCGCGCAGGTTGTCGATCAACTCCTGCGGGTCATGAGAGCTCGGCCCTGCACCTGCCGGCGATGGGCCAGGTGCCTCTGCACTGAACGCTTCAGCATCGGCAATGGGGTCTTGCGCGCTGGCCAGGCGCTCGGTCTCCAGCTCGACCTCTTGCCAGAAGAGCTGCCATTCGCGGCTCAAGCGGGCCGGCGCACCTTCGGCGGTTGCGAGCAGGGTCGCAGCTGCATCAGCGACGCTGCTGCCAAAGCGGGCCTGCAGCCTGTTGAGCAACGCCTGCATCTGCAGGGGCAACTGAGGCTCATCACTCATGGCTCACTCGGCATGGATGCAGGTGGAGGCGGCAGGCTCGGCGCCGGGGGCTTGGCTGCTGGAGCGGCAGGGGGTTCTGGCGCAACCAGGCCCAATTGATCGCCACGCAGCTGATCCTCGGGCAAGGCAAGCGGATCAGCAGGCTTGGGTTGCTCGGCCTCGAGCTCAAGCAGATCGAGCCGGCCGCGCAACTCCTGATTTTCACTGCCAAAACGCAGGCGCAGGCTCTCCAGACTGGTGCCTGGAAACTCCCGCACATCGAACGACTGGCCCCACTGCACCAACGCCGGCAGCTGCAGATCCAGCAGCCGCTGGGTGAGGCCATACCCCAGCCCAAAGCACACGCCCACCAGCAGCGGCCTACGCCAGAGGCTCACAGGTCGGGGCTGGGCTTTGGAGCTGGCCGTGGCCAAAAACGCTGCCGCAAATGCACCCTTTGAACTTAGGCGCCCCAGCCCACCAGCGAAGGCTCTGCAGCTGGCTCAGGTTGTGTAATCGGCGTTGATGCGCACGTATTGATCAGAGAGATCGCATCCCCA
>VGQS01000059.1 GCA_016882285.1 Cyanobacteria bacterium K_DeepCast_35m_m2_155
ATGACGGCACCTGGTTGCGCTGGCGCCGCTGGCATGAGCTGCTCATGCAGTGCCTCGAGCGGTTGATCGAGCTGGCGGGCGCTGCGCCTGAGCCGCTGGCTTCTGCGCAGGAGCTGGCCCAGGCGCATCAGCACGCGCGCGCAGCCGGGCTGGATCAGGCCCAGTGCGATGCGGTTGTTGCCCTGCTGCGCCACCGCTTGGTGCTGCTGCGCGGCGGGCCCGGAACCGGCAAGACCTCAACCGTGGTGCAGATGCTGGCGGCGGCCTGGCGGCAGCAGCCCGGGCTGCAGATCCATCTGGCTGCGCCCACCGGCAAGGCGGCTGGCCGTTTGGCTGCGGCGCTCAGCGAGGGGGCCGCAGCGCTTGAGCCCGCGTTGGCCGAGGGGCTGCAGACCCTGCCGTGCACCACCCTGCACCGGCTGCTGGAGGCTCGCGGCGGGGGACGGTTTGGCCGTCATGGCGGGCGTCTATTGCAGCTGGACCTGCTGGTCGTTGACGAGGTGTCGATGGTCGATCTGCCGCTGCTGCAGGCCCTGCTGCAGGCCCTGCCCCCGCAGGCACGGCTGCTGCTGGTGGGCGACGCGGCCCAGTTGCCGCCTGTGGGCACCGGCGCTGTGCTGGCCGAGCTCTGCCGCTGTGAGCGCTTGCAACAGCTTGGATCTGCAGCGGTGGAGTTGCGCACCACCTACCGCAACAACGGGGCCATCGCCGCGCTGGCCGCCAACCTGCGTGAGCCTTTGCAGGCGCAGGCCCCCGCCCCCCAACCGGATCCACTGGCGTCGCTGCAGCCCTGGCTCGAGCGGCTTAACCCCGCTGACAATCTGCAGTGGCGGCCCAGCGATCCAGCACGCCTGCCGGATGTGGTGCTGGATCGCTTGCGGCAGCATCAGCAGCAGCTCAGCGTCTTGGCTGCGGCGCTGCCCTGGCCCAGCGATGGGTCTGACGACCTCGATGCGGCGGCCTGTGAAGCGTTGCTGCGCGGGCTTGAGCAGTGCATCGCCCTCAGCCCGGTGCGGCAGGGCCGCTGGGGTGTCGAAGCGCTGCACCGCGCCTTGCTGGGTGAGACCGAGGGCGTCCCGCTGCAGCGCTGGCCGCTGGGAACGCCTGTGCTCAACCGCATCAACCGGCCTGAACAGGGGCTGGCCAATGGCGACATTGGGGTGCTGGTGCAGCGGGGCCAGGAGCGCTGGGTGCTGCTCGATGGCCCGCGGCTGCTGCACCCCTCGCGGCTGGCCTTGGCACAACCGGCCCTGGCGTTGACGGTTCACAAAGCCCAGGGCAGCCAGTACAACGAGGTTCTGTTGCTGTTGCCGCCCAGTCGCCATCACGATCCACGCCTGCTCTACACCGGGCTCACCAGGGCCCGTGAGCGAGCTGTGCTGATCACCCCGCGCTGAGCGCTGGCCTGCGTGGCCGCCCTTGATCACCGCACCCGATGCACACCACCCGAGACGAACCGCTGCAGCGCATTGAGCGTCCCTGGGGCTGGTTTGAAGACCTGGGCAGCGGTGCGGGCTACAAGGTCAAACGCTTGTGCATTCGAGCCGGTCAGCGCATCAGCCTGCAGCGCCACCGGCATCGCCAGGAGCACTGGGTGGTGGTGGCCGGACACGGCACGCTCGAGTGCGGCGGCAGTCAGCAGCTCGCTGCGCCTGGCACCACCTTGCTGGTGCCCTGTGGTGCGGTGCACCGCGCGCTCGCCGGTAGCGACGATCTCGTGATCGTCGAGGTGCAGCGAGGCGATTGGCTCAGTGAAGATGACATTGAGCGGCTGGCCGATGATTTCGGCCGTGCACCGCGCGAGTGTTAATCTTTTTGAAAGCCTTTTTCAAGGGCAGGGCAGTCGTTTCGGATTGGCCATTCACCATTGTTGTGAATGACGATCCATGGGGTTTCTGCCGGGCCTGCGTCGAAGGATCATTCAGGCCCCAATCCCGTGAATCAACAGTCTTTGGACGGCAGCTTCGGCTTGTCCGTCGATCTCGATCTGCGCGTCGAGACCGAAGCCTCTGCAGAGCTCGATCAAGCTCAGAGTCCTGAAGCGAGCGGTTTCGCCAGCTTCGGCTTCTCGGCGCCGCTGCTCAAGGCCCTCAGTGCGATTGGCTACAAAGAGCCGTCGCCCATCCAGAGCGCTGCCATTCCCGAGCTGCTGCTGGGTCGTGATCTGGTCGGTCAGGCCCAGACCGGTACCGGCAAGACCGCAGCCTTTGCTCTGCCGATGCTGGCCTCCTTGGATCCCAGCCTGCGCAAGCCCCAGGTGTTGGTGCTGGCCCCCACCCGCGAACTGGCGATGCAGGTGGCAGAAGCGTTCAACAGCTATGCCGTGCACCTCGACGGTGTGCGCACCCTGGCGATTTACGGCGGGGCTGATTTCCGCGATCAGATTCACCACCTCAAGCGCGGTGTGCAGATCGTTGTGGGCACCCCAGGCCGGGTGATGGACCACATGCGTCAGGGCACCCTTGATCTCTCGGCGCTGCGGGCGCTGGTGCTCGATGAAGCCGACGAAATGCTGCGCATGGGCTTCATTGACGATGTCGAATGGGTGCTCAACCAGCTGCCCGCTCAGCGCCAGGTGGTGCTGTTTTCAGCCACCATGCCCGCCGAGATCCGCCGCATCTCGCAGAAGTACCTCAGCAGCCCGGCCGAGATCACGATCAAGACCAAGGCTGCCGATTCGGGCCGCATCAGGCAGCGCTATCTGATGGTCAACGGACCGCAGAAGCTGGCGGCTCTGGAGCGTGTGCTCGAGGCCGAGCAATCCGAGGCCACCATCATTTTTGCCCGCACCAAGGCGATCACCCTGACCGTGGCTGAATCGCTTGAGCAGCACGGCTATGACGTGGCCGTGCTCAACGGCGATGTCCCCCAGGCCCAGCGTGAGCGCACGATCGAGCGGCTCAAGAGCGGCAAGGTCGATGTGCTGGTGGCCACAGACGTGGCAGCACGTGGACTCGATGTCGAGCGCATCACCCTGGTGATCAATTACGACATTCCTTTCGACAGCGAGGCCTACGTGCATCGCATCGGCCGCACCGGCCGGGCGGGTCGCAGTGGCGAGGCGATTCTGTTTCTGACACCGCGTGAGCGTCGCTTCCTGACCGGGCTTGAGCGTGCTGTTGGCCGCTCCATCGAGCCGATGGAGGTGCCCAGCAATGCCACGATCAACCAGAACCGGCTCGATCGCCTGCGCGCGCGGCTGACGGCTGCTGTGCAAGCCACCAGCTGCAGCGAGCAGGAGCATGCACTGCTCAGCGAGATGGTCCAGCGCGTCGCCGGTGAGCTGGGTTGCAGCGGTGAGGCGCTGGCTTTGGCGGCCCTTGAACTGGGCCTGGCCGGTCAGTCGCTGCTGCTCGAGGGCGATGACACCCTGTTTGCCGCGCCTCGCCAGGGCGGCAGCTTTGAGCGGCAGGGCTCCCACAGCGGTGGTGCTCGCCAGGGTGGGCGCGGCGAGCGACCCTCCCGCGGGCCCGAGAGTCACATGGAGCGCTTCCGCATCGAGCTCGGCTGGCGTGACCGCGTCAAGCCCGGCAACATCGTCGGCGCCATTGCCGGTGAAACCGGTCTCAATGGCAAGGCGATCGGCCGCATTCAGATCTTTGACACCCACAGCATGGTGGATCTGCCCAAGGGCATGCCTGCTGAGGTGTTTGAGGGACTGCGTCAGCTGCGGGTGCTCAACAAGCCCCTGCAGATCTCCAGGGTTCAGGGCTGATCACCGGGCCTGTGAGCCAGCCCTCAGGCGCACAGGCCTGTGACATCGCTGCTGGCCAAGGTGGTGAAGTCCACACTGGTCAGCCGCTCGACGGCAGCCACCAGGGCCGCTTGCACCTCGCTGGTGCTGTCGCTGCACACCAGGGTCTGAAGCAGGTCAAAGCGGTCCTGCGGGGCCAGCTCGCCGTCCTCGCTCCAGGCGAGACTCCAGGTCACGGGGGCCGTCATGACGATCTGGCGCATCAGGATTTGCTGACAATGGGACACTACTGGGGAGCGGTCCGGCTTCATCAGATTCCCTTCACCTCTGCTTCATGCTTCTCCACACGCTGGAGCCGGTTCGACGGAGCAGTAGGGTGACAATGATTCCAAAGGTCTCAAGGCTCCCTCGGCTCACCCAGCTTTCACTGGTCAATCCCTAGGAACCCAGCATCAGACGAATCAGTTCCAGGATTGATCCAGTTCACTCAATGACCATTTACGTCGGCAACCTCTCGTTTCAAGCTGAGCGCGAGGACCTGCTTGATCTCTTCGGCCAGTACGGCGAAGTTCGCCAGTGCAGCCTCCCTCTCGATCGTGAAACCGGCCGCAAGCGCGGTTTCGCGTTTGTTGAGCTCGCTGATGATGCAGCCGAGCAAAAGGCCATCGACGACCTCCAGGACGTCGAGTGGATGGGCCGCATGATTCGCGTCAACAAAGCCACACCCCGTGAAGGTGGTGGCGGCGGCGGCGGCGGTCGCGGCGGCTACGGCGGTGGCGGCGGCAACCGTGGTGGCGGTGGTGGCGGCGGCTACGGCGGCGGTGGCGGCGGCAACCGCTGGTGAACACGCTCAGCTGCTGAAGCGTTCAGGCCTTTCAGCGGCCAGCACCGACCTGCTCAAGCCTGCTGCACAGCTGTTGCAGCAGGCTTTTTGCGCGCGTGTCACTGTGGGCCATCGATTCTCCGCTGCGCGTTTCAATCGCCATTTCACCGGTGTTGCGCAGGTTGCTCCAATCGCACAACACCCTGACGTATTCACGGGCTTTGAGCCCCCTTTGCGGCCGATCCGTGGCGATCAACCAGGGGTGCTCCTGCAGAGGTTCCGAGATCTCAAGGCCGAGTTGAGCGATCACCTCGCTCAGCAGGCAGTTGATCCCCTCAAGGGTTGGATCAACGGGCAGAACAGCGCGGCAGTGGGCCATGGCGGCGCAGCGTGGTCGTTCTCCACACCTAGTCACGCTGCCGCAATCTGCCAACTGATCAGGCTCACACCCTTGTAATGGCTGCTTCTTCCATGGCTTCCTCGCCTTTGCCGCGCCTGTTGGCCGCGCTGGCTCCCCATCGCCGTCTGCTGTGGCTGGCCTCGGCGTGCTCGGTGCTCAACAAGCTGTTTGATCTGGCGCCGCCGGTGCTGATCGCGCTGGCGGTCGATGTGGTCGTGCGCCAGAACACCGCCTGGCTGACGGCGTTCGGCTTCACCACCGTGCCGGCCCAGCTCAGCGTGTTGGCGGTGCTCTCGTTTGTGATCTGGAGCGCTGAGTCGCTGTTCGAGTACCTCTATGGGTTGCTCTGGCGCAACCTCGCCCAGACCGTGCAACACGAACTGCGGCTCGAGGCCTATGGGCACCTGCAGCAGCTCGAGATGGCCTTTTTTGAAGCCGGCAGCAGCGGTCGACTGCTGACGATCCTCAATGACGACATCAACCAGCTCGAGCGTTTTTTCGATCACGGTGCCAACGAGATCCTGCAGCTGATCACCACGGTGCTGGCTGTGGGTGGCGCGATGGCCTGGCTCTCACCGGCTGTTGCAGGGGTGTCGTTTTTGCCGATCCCGGTGATCCTCTGGGGTTCACTGCGTTTTCAGAAGCGCCTGGCGCCCCGCTACGGCCAGGTGCGCGAGAAGGCCGGTGACCTGGCGGCCCGCCTGGCCAACAACCTGGGCGGCATGCTCACCATCAAGAGTTACACCGCCGAAGCCTGGGAGCTCGAGCGGCTGGCACGGCAGAGCGAGGCCTACCGGGCTGCCAACCGCCGCGCGATCCGGCTGTCAGCAGCGTTTGTGCCGTTGATTCGCTTCGCGATTTTGTTTGCTTTTCTGGCGATCCTGGTGATCGGCGGTCTGCAGGCCTGGCGCGGGGTGATTGCCATCGGCACCTACAGCTTTCTGGTGTACATCACCCAGCGTCTGCTGTGGCCCCTGACCACCCTGGGCCGCACGCTCGATGACTACCAGCGCGCCATGGCATCTGCGACGCGGGTGCTCGATCTGCTCGATACGCCGGTGACGCAGGCGGGCGGAGCCACTCCCTTGCCTTTGGCCATGGTGGAAGGTGAGATCCGCTTTGACGATGTCTGCTTTGCTTACCGGGAGCGTGAACCGCTGCTGGAGCACTTTGATCTGACCATTCCGGCCGGCAGCACGATCGGCATCGTCGGCTCCACGGGGTCGGGCAAGAGCACCCTGGTGAAGTTGCTGCTGCGTCTCTACAACCTCAGCAGCGGCCGCATCTTGCTCGATGGCACCCCGATCGAGCAGCTGCGTCTCGACGACCTGCGCAGCGCCATCGGCCTGGTCAGTCAGGAGGTGTTTCTGTTCCATGGCACGGTCGCCGAGAACATCGCCTACGGCAGTTTTGCAGCCACCCCGCAGGCGATCGCCAGGGCCGCTGAGCTGGCCGAGGCGGCAGCGTTTATCGAGCAGTTGCCCCAGGGGTATGACACCGTCGTCGGTGAGCGCGGCCAGCGGCTCAGCGGCGGGCAACGCCAGCGCATTGCCCTGGCACGGGCGATCCTCAAGGATCCGCCGGTGCTCATTCTCGATGAGGCCACCGCCGCCGTCGACAACGAGACCGAGGCCGCAATTCAGCGTTCGCTCGATCACCTCACCGCCGATCGCACCACCCTGGTGATCGCCCATCGGCTCTCGACGGTGCGTCACGCCGATTGCATTGTTGTGCTTGAGCAGGGCCGCCTGATCGAGCGCGGCACCCATGACGACCTCATGGCCCGCGGCGGGGCCTACGCCAACCTCTGGCGGGTGCAGGTGGGGCTGCGCGCCGATGAGCTGCTGCAGCTGTAAGGGCCCTGCGCTGACCTTGCAATAGCGTTGCCAGCATGAAACGCCCCTCGGCTCGTCGCCGAAGAACTCGCAAGGTCGTGCTGGCGATGGCCGTCGGATTGACGGCCGGCCTTGTGCTGGCCGTGCCGCTGTTTGACCTGCTGGGCGGCAATCAGAGCAGCAACAACGCCGTCACCAATCCGTTCACCGCCTGGACCGGTGTGGGCGATCAGGACATTTTGCTGGTGGGCACCGATGTCGGTGGCGGTAACACCGATGTGATCGCCAGTGTGCGGGTCGATGGGGCGATCACGCGGATCACCCAGGTGCCGCGCGATTCCTACATCGAAGCCGAGGGCTATGGACCCAACAAAATCAACGCCCTCTACGCCATTGGCGGCCTTGATCTGCTCAAGCGGGAGCTCTCGCGCAAGCTGGGTCGCCCGATCACCCATCACGTGATGGTGAACCTGGGCGCCGTGCGGCGCATGGCCGATGCCCTCGGCGGCATCGAGGTCAACGTGCCCAAGCGGCTGTATTACACCGATCGCAGCCAGGGGCTCTACATCGATCTGCAGCCCGGACTGCAGACCCTCAAGGGCCGCGAGCTCGAGGGCTTTTTGCGGTTCCGCCATGACGAGCTGGGCGACATCGGACGGCTCGAGCGTCAGCAGCTGGCCTGGCAGGCGTTGTTCCGCAAGCTCACCAGGCCTGAGCATCTGGTGCGGCTGCCGGCCCTGCTGTCTGCGGCCGGCAAGGACATCAAGACCGACCTGGGCCCCATGGAGCTGGGCGGTCTGATCACCGCCATGGGCACCACCCAGCTCGACACCAAACGACTGGGCGGGCGCCCGTTCATGCGCAACGGCATCAGCTACTGGGATGCGGAGTGGCCCAACCCCGTGAACACAGCTGCACCCGATGCTCCAGCGGCCCCTGCGGAAGACCGCTACCGCTTTCTTTATTGAGGACCTGATGCATCGTGGTCGGCCCGCTCGCCTTCGGCGGGGCGGCCATTGCCATGGCTCGAGAGCGTGATCAAGGCCAGCACCAGGGCTGCCCCCGCCAGCACCGCGGTTGACGCCGCCACCGTGACGCCAAGGGCTGCGGTGAACCAGATCGAGGCGGCACTGGTGAGCCCGCGCACCTGCAGGGGGTGGTGCTTGGGCCGTTGGTGTGGCACAAGGATCTCACCTGCACCCAGAAAACCGATGCCGGTGGCCACCCCCTGGATCGCGCGGCTGCGCGCGTCAGCGTGGTCGCCGGCCGCCAGCACCATCAGGCAGGCGCTGAGCCCGACCAGCACATGCACGCGTAGCCGGTTGGGCTGCGGCACATCGCCGTGGTGGGCGCGGTTGAGCCCAACCGCCAGCCCGCACAACACGGCCAGGCCCATGCGCAGCAGACTTTCGACGGCTGGAAGGGTGTCCATGCTGCTGCTGCAACGCTGCCGTCATGGTGACGCTGATGGCCCGGCTGCGCTCGCCGCAGTTGCAGCGGCATGAATCCAGAGCTGCTGCGCAAAAGCCTGAAGCTGGCGGTGGCAGCTTTCTTGACCGCTGCGATTGCGGTGTTCTTTCAGCGCATCGAGTTCGTCTGGTACCCGCTGCTGGCCGTTGTTGTTGTCGTCGATGACAACGACGAGAAAACCGTGGCAGCAGCCCGCGCTCGCATCCTCGGCACCGTGACCGGAGGGCTGGTCACCTTCTGGGTGCACACGATCCTGTCGGGATGGATCGGTGTGCTCGTCTCGATCCTGCTGATGGTGCCGGTGCTGCGGCTGCTGGGCTGGCAGGCGGGGTTGAGCACCGCCGCGCTGGTGAGCGTGATGTTTCTGATGATCCCGGGCCATGCCGAACTCAACTGGAACTACGTCTTCAACCGCGCTTTAGACACCAGCGTCGGCCCGAATGATCTGGCCGGCCATGGTCTCAGCGGCCTCAGGCAGTTGGCTGAAGGCGCCGCTGAAACCGGCCAGCACCCACAGACCCGGTTCGACGGCTTGCGCCAGGGGCACCCCAGT
>VGQS01000060.1 GCA_016882285.1 Cyanobacteria bacterium K_DeepCast_35m_m2_155
CGCCCACTCGGGCTCTCGTGGCCGTCGCCTCGCGGCGACCTCCAAAACTTACAACACCGTCGGGCTTGCCCCCCGGCATCGCAAGCCTGCTTCGCTTTCGCTTGGCAGACCAATAAACCTATCACAGGCAAGCTCCATCCACCAACCACCCAAGCCAAAAGAGCAGCAGCGACCGGCAGAAGCCTTGCCGCGACAAGGTTCTGCCGAGCAAGTGCGGTCGAACCGGCGCCGCAGCAGGCGTTGGCGAGAGGGTTGAAACGGCCTCAAGCCCCTGCACGTTGCGGGGCAGTCGAGCGGTTGGGCCATTGCCGCCACCCGTTTTTGAGTTCAGGCTGGGGACGGTGCTCTGGGCCTTTTTGCACAGCACCACGCGCTGCCATGGCCAAACAATTCACCCAAGAGCAATTGCGGGTGCGGCCCAGTTCGCGCGAGGACGCCGTCGTGCAGCGCGCCCAGGAGCACTTTGAGCGCACCTTGGTGCGGGTGCGGGGCGAGCTGGTGGGCTCGGTGGCGGCGCTGGAGCATCCGAGCAAAAGCAACGAAGCCAACTACGGCGAAGTGTTTCTGCGCGACAACGTGCCGGTGATGGTTTACCTGCTGCTGCAGGGCCGCCACGAAATCGTGCGCAATTTCCTGACGGTCTGCCTGGACCTGCAGAGCAGCACCTATCAGACCCGCGGGGTGTTTCCAACCAGCTTCATCGAAACGGACGGCGACTTGATTGCCGATTACGGCCAGCGCTCGATCGGCCGCATCACCTCGGTCGATGCCAGTTTGTGGTGGCCGGTGCTCTGCTGGCTGTACGTGCAGCGAACCCACGACTGGGAGTTTGCTGCCAGTCAGCCGGTGCAGCGGGGGGTGCAGCTGCTGCTCGATCTGGTCTTGCACCCCACCTTTGAGGGCACCCCGGTGCTGTTTGTGCCGGACTGTGCCTTCATGATTGATCGCCCCATGGATGTCTGGGGCGCGCCGCTTGAGGTGGAGGTGCTGCTCTATGGAGCCTTGCGCAGCTGCTGCCGGCTCATGAAAGCGGCGCAGCATGTGCAGCAAAGCCGACTGCTGGAGCAACGCTTGGTGCTGACCCGCCAGTGGCTGCACGACCTGCGCGCCTTTCTGCTGAAGCATTACTGGGTGACCAGCAAAACCGTGCAGGTGCTGAGGCGGCGCCCCACCGAGCAGTACGGCGAGCACCAGCAGGAAAACGAATTCAATGTGCAGCCCCAGGTGATCCCGCCCTGGCTGCAGGACTGGCTTGAAAACCGAGGCGGCTACCTGATCGGCAACATGCGCACGGGCCGGCCGGACTTTCGCTTTTACAGCCTGGGCAATGCCATGGCCTGCCTGTTTGGCCTGCTGACAGCGCCGCAACAACGGGCCCTGTTTCGGCTGGTGTTGCACAACCGTGAGCACCTGATGGCGCAGATGCCGATGCGGATCTGTCACCCACCGATGGATGGGGACGAATGGCGCGACAAAACCGGCTCAGATCCGAAGAACTGGCCCTGGAGCTACCACAACGGCGGACATTGGCCGAGCCTGCTGTGGTTCTTCGGCTCTGCAGTGCTGTTGCATGAGCAGCGCCACAAACACGCCGATGCCCTGCTGATGGGGCAGATGAAAGCGATGCTCGAGGAGTGCTACTGGAGTCAGCTCAACCAGCTGCCCCGGCAGCAATGGGCCGAATACTTTGATGGGCCGACCGGGACCTGGATGGGCCAGCAGGCCCGCACCTACCAGACCTGGACGATCGTCGGGTTTCTGCTGATGCATCATCTGCTGCGGGTCAACCCTGGCGACACCCGTGTGCTCGACATCGAGGCATAAAAAAGCCGCGGACGAAGCCGCGGCCAGACATCAAGTCAAAAGTCCTGCACCACTGGGGGTGGATCAGAACAGGCCCAGGGTCAGGGACTTGTCGATCGGCAGAGCAGCACCAATGCCCAGGTAGATGGTGAACACGGTGCCGAAGAGGAACACGCCCATGGCCACCGGACGGCGGAAGGGGTTCTGGAACTTGTTGAAGCTCTCGATGAAGGGAACCAGCATGAGCCCCAGGGGAATCATGGTCTGCAGGGCAATACCCAGCAGCTTGTTGGGCACCACGCGCAGGATCTGGAAGACGGGGTAGAGGTACCACTCCGGCAGAATCTCGAGCGGGGTGGCAAACGGGTCAGCCTTGTCAGCCAGCATGGCCGGGTCAAGCACGGCCAGACCAACGATGCAGGCAAAAGTCCCGAGGATCACCACCGGGAACATGTAGAGAAGGTCGTTGGGCCAGGCGGGTTCGCCGTAATAGTTGTGGCCCATGCCCTTGGCGAGCTTGGCCCGCAGCTTGGGATCGGTGAGGTCAGGCTTCTTGAGAATGTGCATGGCGGTGAGGCCGATGGGATAAGGCTAGAAGCGAAATGGAGGTTGCCGCGCGGGTTGCGGCAGGAGGTTCACAAACCTCTGAAGCTCACAAGGGACCGGAGATGCCCTGCTTGCGGATCATCAGGAAGTGCATGAGCATGAACACCGCCAGCAGCCAGGGCATCACAAAGGTGTGCAGGCTGTAAAAGCGGGTAAGGGTGGACTGGCCGACGCTCTCGCCACCGCGCAGCAGCTCGACCATGAAGTCGCCCACCACGGGAACTGCAGCCGGTACACCACTGACGATCTTGACGGCCCAGTAACCGACCTGATCCCAGGGAAGTGAATAGCCCGTCACACCGAAGCTGACGGTGATGACGGCCATGGTCACGCCGGTCACCCAGGTGAGCTCACGGGGACGCTTGAAACCGCCGGTGAGGTAGACGCGGAACACATGCAGGATCAGCATGAGCACCATCATCGAGGCGCTCCAGCGGTGGATCGAGCGGATCAACCAGCCGAAGCTGACATCGGTCATCAGGTACTGCACCGAGGCATAGGCCTCGGCCACGGTCGGCTTGTAATAGAAGGTCATCGCGAAGCCGGTCGCGAACTGGATCAGGAAGCACACCAGGGTGATCCCGCCCAGGCAATAAAAAATATTGACGTGCGGGGGCACGTACTTGGCCGAAATGTCGTCGGCGATGGCCTGGATCTCAAGACGCTCCTGAAACCAGTCGTAGACGGGATTGGACCCGTCGGGGTTTCCTGCAGGAGTGTTCGCCATGCAGCTGGGTGGAATGGTTGCGAGAGTCTACGCAACGCGACGTTGCTGCCGTGAGTCATCGACCGTTTGCAACACGGCCCCAAGCCGGTGCCCGGGGTTTCCAGGCCCTGCTGCTGAGCGCCGTGCTGTGCCTGACGCTGTTGTTCAGCTGGGCTGCTCCTGCGGGGGGCGGGGCGGCGGCGCTGGCCCTGAGCGATACCCAGCAACTGGTGGTGGAAGCCTGGCGTCTGGTGAACCAGAGCTATGTGGACCCCGAGCAGTTCGAGCGGGTGCGCTGGAAACGGTTGCGCCAGAAGGCGCTGGAGCAGCCGATCGAGAGTTCCGATGATGCCTACCGGGCGATTGAAGCGATGCTCAGCCCCCTGGCCGATCCCTACACCCGCCTGCTGCGCCCGCGCGAATACAGCAATCTGCAGTCGAACACCCAGGGCTCGGTGACCGGGGTGGGACTGCAACTGGGGCTGCGCAGCCCCGACCAGCAGGTGGTGGTGATCGCCCCGCTCGATGGCTCGCCGGCCGCTGAGGCCGGCATCAGCAGCGGCACGGTGGTGCTGGCTGTCGACGGCGTGCCCAGCGCCGAACTGGGCCTTGAAGGCACTGCTGCGCGGTTGCGGGGGACCAGTGGCAGCGACGTGCTGCTGCAGGTGGCCACACCGAGCGGTGAGCAGCTTGAGCACAGCCTGCAGCGCCGCCAGGTGGATCTGCAGCCCGTGCGCAGCAAGCGCCTGCGCAGCGGTGAGCACACCCTCGGCTACCTGCGCATTACCCAGTTCGCCGAACCGGTGGGCCAGCAGGTGCGCGAAGCGCTCGACGACCTCAGCGGCAAAGGCATCGAAGGGCTGATCCTCGATCTGCGCAACAACTCAGGTGGACTGGTCTCGGCAGGTCTGGCGGTGGCCGATCAACTGCTCGCGAGCGAACCCATCGTTGAAACCCAGGGGCGCGATGGCATCGACTCGCCCGTGGTGGCGGGGCCCGCGCAGAGCTATAGCGGCCCGCTACTGACCCTGGTCAACGGCGGCACCGCCAGCGCCAGCGAGATCCTGTCGGGTGCCCTGCAGGACGACGGCCGCAGCCGCCTGGTCGGCAGCCAGACCTTCGGCAAAGGTTTGATCCAGAGCCTGATCCCCCTGGGCGACGGCAGCGGCCTGGCGGTCACCGTGGCCCGTTACCTGACCCCGAGCGGGCGCGACATTCAGCATCAGGGCATCACCCCTGATGTGGTGCTGAGCGGCCACGAACCGCTCAACCCGGGCGGCGAGGGTGACAGCTGGCTCGAGCAGGCCCAGCGCCTGCTCATCGAGCAACTCGAGGCAGCATGAGCAGCCGCACGTATCACGACCCCTTGCATGGGGCGATCCGGCTGGAGCGGCGCGATCCGGCCGAAGCACTGGCGATCGATCTGATCGAGACCGAGCCGTTTCAGCGGCTGCGGCGCATTCGCCAGCTCGGGCCCGCGTTCTTAACCTTTCACGGGGCCGAATCGAGCCGTTTCACCCATTCTCTGGGGGTGCTGCACCTGGCCCGTCTGGCCCTGCAACAGCTCGAGCGCCAGGCAGGCGAGCTGGCCGAGCAACGCAGCCTGCTCTATGCCGCAGCCCTGCTGCACGACGTGGGCCACGGGCCGCTGAGCCACAGCGGAGAAGAGATGTTTGGCCTGCACCACGAGGCCTGGTCGGCGCGGCTGATTCGCGAGCACAGCGAACTGCACGGGCTGCTTGAAGCCCACCACAGCGGCCTGGCCGAGCAGGTCGCCTGCCTGCTGAGCCACAGCAGCGGCGGCGACTGGCCGGCAGCGATCGGCGCGCTGGTCAGCAGCCAGCTGGACTGCGACCGGCTCGACTACCTGCTGCGCGACAGCTACAGCACCGGCGCCAGCTACGGACACCTGGATCTGCAACGCATTCTGGCGGCGCTGACCCTGGCGCCCGATGGCTCGCTGGCGGTGCATCCCAAGGGGCTGATGGCGGTGGAGCACTACCTGGTGGTGCGCAACCTGATGTACCGCAGCGTTTACAACCACCGGCTCAATGTGGTCTGCAACTGGTTGCTGAGCCAGGTGATCGCCACAGCGCGGCGGCTGGGGCCTGGTGCGATCTGGGCCGACGCTGTGATGAGCCGGTGGATCTGGCACTGCGATGCCCTGGCGCTGGAGACGTTCTTGGCCAACGACGATCTGCGCACCGGCTACCACCTGCAGCGCTGGGCCGACGAGGCTCCAGAGGAGCTGGCCGATCCCTGCAGGCGGCTGCTGCAGCGCCGCCTGCTCAAGGCCACCGATGTGAGCGGCCTCGATCAGGGGCAGCGGCTTGAGCTGCTGGCCCTGGCGCAGCGGCTCTGCGATGCCGCGGGCCTGGTGAGCGACCGCTGCTGCGGCCTGCAGCAGCGCCAGAGCCGCGGCTATCACGCCTACAAAGGCGGGCTGCGCCTGTGGGATGGCCAGCAGCTGCGCGCACTCGAGCAGCGCTCAGCATTGGTGCAGAGCCTGTGCCAGCCGCAGGAGCTCGCCTGGCTGATCCACCCGGCCGAGGTGAGTGGCCCGCTGCGGCAGGAGCTCAGTCTGCGGCTGGGCGTAGTCATGGGCGCTGGTTAACCTGCGCCCATGGCTGAGCTGGCATTGCGCGAGGGGCTGGATCAGCCCAGGCCCCTGGCCCAGATCGAAGCGTTGCTGGCCGATGTGCAGCACCTCACCGCGCTGGCCGACGCGCATGCGGTGCACCTGCTGGCTGGCGGCTGGCTGATCGGCATGCAGGAGCTCAGCGCCATCGCGGCGGCCCTGGCGGACCATGGGCTGACGCTGCAAGCCGTGGTCAGCAGCGAACCGCGCACCCGCGTGGCAGCAGCGTCACTGGGGCTGAGCTGGAGCGGCGCAGCGCCGGCGATGGCGGCTGCGGAGGCCAGCGGTGAAGCATCCATGGGTCCTGCGCCCCTGCGCATTCACCAGGGCACCTTGCGCTCGGGCGATCACCTCGAAGCCGAGGGTTCACTGCTGGTGCTGGGTGATGTCAACCCGGGCGCGCGGGTCAGCGCGACTGGGCACGTGCTGGTGTGGGGCACCCTGCGGGGTGTGGCACACGCGGGCTGCAGCGGCGACAGCAGCGCCCGGATCAGCGCATTGCAGCTGCGTCCATTGCAACTGCGCATTGCCAGTGCCGTGGCCCGCGGCCCCGAGGATCTGCCGGTGCCTGGGGTTGCTGAGCAGGCTGAGCTGATCGACGGGGTGATCGCGATCAACCCTGCGGCGCCGCAGTGGCCGCTGGGCTAGGAGCTTGTCGCGCATAGATCCGCGCTCGTCTTCTCCACAGACGCCCTGAAATCTGCCCAGATCCAAGTGACTGCAATCGTTTTGGACGGGAGGATGGGGCATGGTCAAGCCCAAATCGTTCCGCCCCTGGAACCCCTAGCAGACGCTGCTGCTACCGCCGTCACCAGTGGATTGGTTGCCGGAGAACCACCTGGTGTTCTTTTTGCTGGATCTGGCCGCTGAGCTTGATCTGGAGGCGATCCACGCCGTCTACCGGCAGAAGGATCCCCGCGGTGAGAAGGCCTACGAGCCGCGGATGATGGTGGTGCTGCTCCTGTACGCCTACTGCGTCGGGTTGCCCAGCTCCAGAAAGATTGAGAAGGCTTGCTGGGAAGACGCCGCTTTCCGCGTGCTGACCGGCAATCAGCAGCCTGACCACAGTCGGATCAGCGACTTTCGCCGCCGTCACTTGGGTGCCCTGTCCGGATTGTTCGTTCAGGTGCTGCGGCTTTGCCAGAAAGCAGGTCTGGTGAGCCTTGGCCAGGTGGCGCTGGACGGCACCAAGGTGAAAGCCAACGCCAGCAAGCACAAGGCCATGAGCCATGAGCGCATGCTCAAGTCCGAGCGGCAGCTTGAGGCTGAAATGCGGGCGCTGCTGCGCAAGGCCGAGCTCATCGACGCCCAGGAGGACGGCCAGTACGGCAAGGGCAAACGGGGCGATGAACTGCCGGAGGAACTGCAGCGGCGCTCGAGCCGGCTGGAGTGGATCCGCAAGGCCAAGGCTGAACTGGAAGCAGAAGCTGCTGCGGCCAAGGCCGCTCAACGGAATGACGAGGCCGAGGCTGCTGAGCAGGAGGCAGAAGCCGCCGAGGCCAGTGGCGATGAGCCGCGCAGCAAGCGGGCGGCACGCCGCAGCCGTGGTGCCCGCAAGCGGGCTGATGACGCCCAGAAGCTGGCAATGGAGAAGGCTGAGGCCGCAGGCCTGGAGCTGAGCACCGTTGCCACCGCCGAGGCTGATCCATTAAGAGGCTGCTGAAAAAGCGAGGGAACCCAGTGCTTTTGCCCGGTTTGTGACCGCCAGCAGCGCCGCGTCAATCAGGTTGACCGGTCCTCTGCGGCTCCCATGCACCGGTTCCAGGCTCGATTGGCCTGCCTCGCTCCTGGTCTCCAGGCTCATTGGCCCCTTGATCGGTGCGTTCATGCCATCGCCTCCTGCTGACTCTGGGCTCTGAGCAGGTTGGAGATTCGGATCAGGTTGTAGGCGACCACATGCAGCCGGAACACCGCTCCCACCTTGGTTCGGCCTCGGGTCTTGAGTTGCCTCAAGCCCGCTGACTGTTTGATCCAGCCAAACACCTGTTCGATCCGCTTCCTGGAGTTGATCGATTGGGCGTAGCCCTGATGGCGAGCAGTGCGGCCATCAATCGCTGATCCACCGCTGCGACTGCTGTTCTGAGCCACATGGGGCGTGATGCCGCTGATGCGCAGGTCAGCCACGAACTCTCTGGTGTCGTACCCCTTATCGGCACCAAGAGTTTTCTGGTGAGCCCCCTTGAGGGATCGGGCCATCCGGATCGCGGCTTCTCGCTCAGCTCTGCCTGTGGCCTGACTGACTTCGCTGGCAACCACCAGGCCATTGCGGTTTTCCATGACGCAATGGCCCATGAAGCTCAGAAAGGCACCAACACCAGGAGCCTTCTTGAACAGCCGGGCATCCCCATCACTGGTCGAGCGGTGGGTCTGGTTCGAGAGCAGCAGGCCGCGGAAGTCAC
>VGQS01000061.1 GCA_016882285.1 Cyanobacteria bacterium K_DeepCast_35m_m2_155
AGTCCCATGGCCAAGCGCGTTCAAGTGGTCCTCAATCAGGACGTGTACAGCCTCGGCAAGGACGGTGACCTGGTCGAGGTGGCCCCCGGCTACGCCCGCAACTTTCTGGTTCCCACCGGCAAAGCCGTGCCTGTGACCGCTGCTGTGCTGCGCCAGGTGGAAGCTCGCCGCGCCAAGGAAGCCGAGCGCCAAGCTGCCCTGAAAGCCGAGGCGATCGCCTTCCGCACCGCCCTCGACACGATTGGCCGCTTCACTGTGAAGAAGCAGACCGGTGGTGATGACGTGCTGTTCGGCACCGTCACCAATGCCGATGTGGCTGAAGCCATCGAAGCCGCCACCAAGAAGGAACTCGATCGCCGCGACATCTCGGTGCCCGAGATCCACCGCACCGGCAGCTACAAGGTGCAGGTGAAGCTGCACTCCGAGGTGACCGCCGAGGTCAACCTCGAAGTCGTCAGCCACTGACCTGACCTCAACATCACGCTGAGAGGAGGCCCCAACGCCAGCGCTGGGGCCTTTCTTGTGTTGAGACACCACCAGTAGGGCACAGGTGGTGGTCAAACCACCGTCCTGCAGGCAGGATGAACAACCGGGCCGCTGCGCCCATCAGAGACTGCCGCCATGGTCAGCGTTCCCCTCAACCAGCCTGGGCGCGACGGGCAATCGTTGCGCGGGGTTGACCGCGACAGTGGCGATCGCTTTGAGGCGCTGCCCGACAGCGTGCCGCCCCAGAACCTGGAGGCCGAAGAAGCTGTCTTGGGGGGCATCCTGCTCGACCCCGATGCCATTGGCCGGGTGGCCGACGTGTTGCAGCCCGAGGCGTTTTACCTGCGCGGCCACCGCGAGATCTACAGAACCGCCCTGATGCTGCACAGCCAGGGCAAACCCACCGACCTGACGGCGATGACGGCCTGGCTGGCCGACACCGGCGCCCTCGAGAAGGTGGGCGGCCAGGGGCGCCTGGTGGAGCTGGTGGAGCGCACGATTTCGACCGCCTCCATCGAGCAGGTGGCCCGCCTGGTGATGGACAAGTTCCTGCGGCGCCAGCTGATCCGCTCGGGCAATGAGGTGATTGCCCTGGGCTTCGACCAGAGCAAACCGATGGAAACGGTGCTCGATGAAGCCGAGCAGAAGATCTTTGCCATCAGCCAGGAGAAACCGAGCAAGGGGCTCACCCCCACCGCCGAGATCCTGACCAGCACCTTCAACGAGATCGAGAGCCGCTCACTCGGCACGGCGGTGGCCGGCATCCCGGTCAACTTCTACGACCTTGACGCGATCACCCAGGGGCTGCAGCGCAGCGACCTGATCATCGTGGCCGGCCGCCCGGCCATGGGCAAAACCTCGATCGTGCTCAACATCGCCAAGAACGTGGCCCAGCTGCACCAGCTGCCGGTCTGCGTGTTCTCGCTCGAGATGAGCAAAGAGCAGCTGACCTACCGCCTGCTGTCGATGGAGGTGGGCATCGAAAGCGGCCGCCTGCGCACCGGCCGGCTGCAGCAGGAGGAGTGGCCCCTGCTGGGCCAGGGCATCAACAGCCTGGGCCAGCTGCCCCTGTTCATTGACGACAAGCCCAACAGCGGCGTGCTCGAGATGCGATCGCTGTGCCGGCGCCTCATGGCCGAAAGCGGCAAGGAGCTGGGCCTGATCGTGATCGACTACCTGCAGCTGATGGAGGGCAGCACCCCCGACAACCGCGTGCAGGAACTGAGCCGCATCACCCGGGGCCTCAAGGGCATGGCCCGCGAGCTCAACGTGCCGGTGATGGCCCTGTCGCAGCTGAGCCGCGGCGTCGAGTCGCGCACCAACAAGCGCCCGATGCTGAGTGACCTGCGTGAATCGGGCTCGATTGAGCAGGACGCCGACCTGGTGCTGATGATCTACCGCGACGAGTACTACAACCCCGAAACCCCCGACCGCGGCATCACCGAGGTGATCGTCACCAAGCACCGCAACGGCCCGGTGGGCACCGTCAAGCTGCTGTTCGAGCCCCAGTTCACCCGCTTCCGCAACCTGGCTGCGTGACACCCAGACGTGGTCTGGCCTCTTCTGGGCAAGGGGCCACGCTGGATGCTGCACGGGGCGGGGCCGGGCGGGACGCGGCGGCAGGAACGCAAGGGCGGTGGCTTACGGAACGGAGCGCCTGACACAGCTGACCATGATCATGACCATGGTCAAGTGCACGAGGGTCGGTGGGTGAAGCCTGCCGGACCATGGGCCGATTAGCGTCAGGCCATGGCGCTGCAGGCACCAACTGAACACTTTGACGTGATCGTCGTGGGCGGCGGCCATGCCGGCTGTGAGGCCGCGATCACCGCGGCGCGGTTGGGTCTGAACACCGCCCTGTTCAGCCTCAACCTCGACCGCATCGCCTGGCAGCCCTGCAACCCGGCGGTGGGCGGGCCGGCCAAAAGCCAGCTGGTGCATGAGGTCGACGCCCTGGGCGGGGTGATCGGCCGGCTCGCCGATGCCACCGCCCTGCAGAAGCGCATCCTCAACGCCAGCCGCGGGCCGGCGGTGTGGGCCCTGCGCGCGCAAACCGACAAGCGCCAGTACGCCCGCCAGATGCTGCAGCTGCTGCAGCACACGCCCAATTTGGCCCTGCGCGAGGCGATGGTCACCGGTCTGCTGGTCGAGGGCGACCCTGCCGGCGGCGGCGCCGACTGGCAGCCATCGCAGGGTCCAGCCGCCCGCGTCACCGGCGTCACCACCTACTTCGGCAGTAGCTACAGCGCCAAAGTGGTGATTCTCACCACTGGCACCTTTCTGGGGGGGCGCATCTGGGTGGGCAGCCAATCGATGGCCGCCGGCCGCGCCGGCGAGCAGGCCGCCGAAGGACTCACCGAAGCCCTGGCCGGCCTGGGCTTTGCGCTGGATCGCCTCAAAACCGGCACCCCCGCGCGGGTCGATCGGCGCAGCGTGGCGCTCGATCAACTCGAAGAGCAGCCCAGCGACGCCCAGGACCGCTTCTTTTCGTTTGATCCGGCGGCCTGGGTGAGCGGCGAGCCGATGAGCTGCCACATCACCCGCACCACCGCGGCCACGCACCAGCTGATCAACGACAACCTGCACCTGACCCCGATCTATGGGGGTCACATCGACAGCAAGGGGCCCCGCTACTGCCCCTCAATCGAAGACAAGATCGTGCGCTTCGCCGACAAGGACAGCCATCAGATCTTTCTGGAGCCTGAGGGCCGCGACACCCCAGAGCTCTATGTGCAGGGCTTCTCGACCGGGCTGCCCGAGCAACTGCAGCTGCAGCTGCTGCGCACCCTGCCGGGCCTCGAGCAGTGCGTGATGCTGCGGCCCGCCTATGCGGTCGACTACGACTATTTGCCCGCCACCCAGCTCAAGGCGTCGCTGGAGACCAAGCGGGTGGCCGGACTGTTTACTGCAGGCCAGCTCAACGGCACCACCGGCTACGAAGAAGCGGCCGCCCAGGGCCTGGTGGCCGGGCTCAACGCGGCGCGGCAGATCCGCGCGCAGGAGCCCGTGCACTTTGAGCGCGCCGGCAGCTACATCGGCACGATGATCGACGATCTGATCAGCAAGGACCTGCGCGAGCCCTACCGGGTGCTCACCAGCCGCAGCGAGTACCGGCTGGTGCTGCGCGGCGACAACGCCGACCGGCGCCTCACGCCCCTGGGCCGCGAGCTGGGGTTGATCGACGATCGCCGCTGGGCGATCTACACCCAAAAGCAAGAGGCGATCGCCGCCGAAAAGCAGCGGCTCGACACCGTGCGCCTCAAGGCGAGCGACCCGGTGGCACCGGCGATCGAGGCCGAAACCGGAGCCCCGATCAAGGGTTCGATCCTGCTGGCCGATCTGCTGCGCCGGCCGGGCTTTGGCAGCGACGATCTGGTGCGCCACGGCCTGAGCGCGGCCGAGCTGGGCCGCGACGTGCGCGAGGGCGCCGAGATCGACATCAAATACAGCGGCTACCTGGAGCGCCAGCAGCAGCAGATCCACCAGCTCAAGCGCCAAGAGGGTCGCTCGATCCCCCCAGGCATCGACTACAGCAGCATTGGCACCCTCTCGCGTGAAGCCCGCGAAAAATTGAACGCGGTGCAGCCGCTCACCCTGGGGCAGGCAGCGCGCATCCCGGGGGTGAGCCCGGCCGATGCCAATGCCCTGCTGCTGTGGCTCGAGCTTCACAACCGCGGTACCGTTCCAACGACAGCGTCTGCGTCTGCGTCACGGTGACTTCTGCCCGCGGGATCCCGACCTCCAGGGCCTACTGGGAGCTCAAGGCTGAGCAGATGCTCAATCGGGTGTTCAGCAACGAAACCCCGATTGAAGTCGAGATTGTTGAACCCCCTGCGAGCCCTGCAGCCCCGCTCGAGACGCCGCGGCAACCGACGCAACCGACCCAACAGCAGCAGAGCGTCCGCAAACGCTCAGCCCACGCCCTTGCCGAACTGCTGCAACGTCGCCCTGAGCTGGTGCCGATCAGCATTGCCGGCGCCGCTCTGCTGACGGCTGTGGTGACCGTGGTGGTCGCTGGACTGCTGGGCAGTCAGCAGCAGGCCCTGCGCCAGGAGCGCAACCTGGTGCTTCTGGAGCGGCTGCGCGCCATGGGCCCGGCCAGCGGCAACGGCGCATCAGAACCGGCGCCACCGACCGCAGCTGATGCGGCTGGTGAACTGCCGCCACCGCCCGATGAACCCTGGATGGAAGAGCTGGCCCAGCTACCAGCGGGCGGCGCCCCAGCGGCCGAGGTGCTGAAAGTGCCGTTCAGCTCTGGCATTACCAATCGGGCTCCCTCAGCCCCACCACCCGTTCCTGGCAGCAGCGCTGGGGGCAGTGATGGTGTGCCCTTGCTGGTCGGGGTGGTGCAAGTGCCCGGCCGCAGCGGTTCGGCCATCTTTCAGGTGGGCGGCAGCTCCACCAGTGCCGCCGTCGGCGAAAGCATCGGTGGCAGCGGCTGGAGGCTGCGCTCAGCCTCAGGAGACTCGGCTGTGATCGAGCGCGGCGGCCAGGTCCGCCGCATCAGCATCAGCAGCGGTTTCTGAACCAGCCCCTCTAGGGTGCAGCCACTGACAGGGCTTCAGCCTTTGGCATCGCCCCAGACGACAGCACTGCACGCATCGCCCCAGGCGCTCTGGCAGGCCCCGTTCCAGACGGTGGTCAGCGGCAGCGCCGGTCGCATGCTCAGTGGCGCCTGGCGCCTGCTGCTGCTGGGCGATGGCAGTCCAACACGGCACCTCGAGCTGCTCAGCGGCCAGGCGGTCGAGATCGAGCTCATCGCCATGGCGCCTGATCCGGAGCCGGGCAGGGATGCGCCGCTTGAAATCGACGAGCTGCCCGCACCCTTGCTGCGCCGCCAGGTGTGGTTGCGCTGCGGCAGCCAGACGCTGGCCTGGGCCGAAAGCTGGTGGAACCTGACGGCCGCCGGCACCAACCTCAAAGACAAGGAGCAGCCGATCTGGCGCAGCCTGACGGCTCACCGGGCCGAGCTGTTTCGCGAGGTCGACGGGCTCGCCCAGGTCGAAGCCCCCTGGCTGGCTGAGCGCTTCGGTCATGCCGGACCCTTCTGGAGCCGGCATTACCGCTTCTTTCGCGGCGGCCAGCCACTGACGGTGATCCGCGAGGTCTTTTCACCAGAACTGGAACGCTGGCTGGGCCCCGCCGAACCCGGCAATTGCAACAAATTGCAAACAATGTAACGCTGAGATGCAGTTTTGAATTGACAGATTGACGCGTCATGTGCTGCCGCCATGCTGGGTGCAGCGAAGGCCATGACCATGACCAGAGCCACAACCGGTCATCACCCCCCCAGCCGAAAAACACCAGCCAAAGCAGGCCGCCAGGTCAACCTCTGGGCCGATCTGCTCGATGATCTCGATCACGGCGAACCCTCGATCAGCACCACCGCCAGCGAAATGGCCCAAGACGTGCCATCACGACTGCGCAGCGCGGTGAACAACGAACTGGCCCGGCGGGGTTGCCGCTTTCGCATCGAGACCTGAACCCAACGGGCGAGGCCCCGGCTCAACGGCGCCGGCTTGAGCGGGGCAGCGGCCTGCCGTACAGATTGCGGTTGGCTTGGCTGTCAGGAGGCTCGCTCTGCTGCTGCGACGGCTGGCGCGGCGCCGGCTGTTGACGCTGCCAGCGGGGCACCGTGAAGAGCTCATCGCTTGGCCAGTCCTGCAGGTCCTGATCGCCCTCCAGGGGCCGCGGCGGACGGCGCGACATCGCCTCTAAAGGTCGCTTGGGGCTGGCTGAACGCGGCTGGGCACGCAGACGCGACTGCTGCCAAGGCTCGCGCCAGTCGTCGTCTGGCTCCTCATCGAGCAGCCACTCGAGCTTGTTCTCAACCCAGCGACCGAGCTCACCCGGGTTGAGACGCGCCCCACCACGCCTGGTCGCATTGCGGGAGCCCGGACGCGCTCCAGACACCCCATCGACAAACTGGCGCCCGGCTTCGACCCAGCGATCCAGGCGCTGCTCGAAACGATCGTCACCACTGCGTGCCATGACGGCAGGTTACCGGCGGTGCAGCGGCAGGCGGCGCTCCAGGGCAAGCCCCAGCAGCACAATGGCGAGGCCAGCGAACTGCAAGGTCCACAGGAACACGTCCATTTCCTCGTGGCGTCGCGTCGTTGTCTGCGACCTTAGGGCCCCCTGCAGAACGCTCAAGCCGCTTCGACAAACTCGAGCAGACAGCTGGGGTGCCAGCGGCCTCCGTGCAGGGCCTCACAGCAAGCCCTGCAGGCCAGGCCGCTGACGCGGCGGCGATAGGGGGCGCTGCTGCCGCAGCGCTGGCATCGCGCCAACCAGCGCGCGGTTTGGGCAGCTCCCTTGGGCAAGGGATAGCTGTGGCGAACGCGCACCTCAAAACTGCTCTGGGCCGCATTGATCGCAGCCATGCGGGAGCGAAAGTGCGGGCCATGTACTTCACGCCGCTTGAGCACCCGATCGATCCAGGCGTGGATCATCTCGTGGGCCAGGGTGCCCAGCAGCGCCTCGCGCGGCAGCGGCTCAAGCAGGGGACGCGACAGCACGATTTCACTGATGCCAGGCCCGCGGCGGTAGAGCCCCGCGGTGCGGGTCATGCGGCCGTCGCTCCAGCGCAGCACCAAACGTGGCCGCTCCAAGGGCGCCAGGCTGCCCTCAAAGTGCTCCCGGTCCAACCGGTGAAACAGCGGCAGCAGGGGCTCGATCGGCATCGCCGCCGTGATGCTGCGGCCATTGTGCCCGCCTTTCGGGCAGACTCGTAGGCCCTCTTTGAGATCAGAGCCGCAATGGACTGGGCCTTGACCCGTGAGATCGGCACCAAGGCCCTGCTGGCCGGGGCCGGGGCACTGCTGCTCTACTGGACCATCAGCGCCGTGAAGCTGGTGCTCAGCGCCCGCGGCATCAACCCGCTGATTAAGCAGTTCTTCAACCAGGTGGCTAGCGGCCAGGTCGATGGCGCCTATCTGCTGACCACCAAGAACTACCGCTCGCATGTGAACCGCAGCCAGTTCATTCGCTTTCTGGCCGGGTTGCAGCTCAACCGCTACCGCAACCTCAAGTCGGGCAGGCCGCGCATCGAAGACGGCCAGATCGTGCTGACGATCAAACTCAAGAGCGAGGGCGATGACGAACTGCCGCTCGACTTCACCTTCATCAAGGTCGACGAGCAGTGGCGGGTTGAGCGCATCACCAAGCTGGCTGCAGCCTGATTGCGCCATGACCCCGGCCCTGGCCGAGCGGGCCGCTGAGCTGCGCCTGCTGCTCAACACGGCAGCCCACGCCTATTACGTGCTGGATGCTCCCGTGATGGAGGATCCGGTCTACGACCGGCTGTACCGCGAATTACTCGAGCTTGAGGCGAGCCATCCTGCGCTGCGCAGCGCCGACAGCCCCACCCAGCGCGTGGGCGGTGCCCCGGCCGAGGGGTTCAGCAGCGTCGAGCACCGCATCGGCCTGCTGAGTCTCGACAACGCCTTCTCGATTGAGGAGCTCGAAGCCTGGTACGCCCGCCTGCTCAAGGTGCTCGATCGCGAGGACTCCCTGGCGATGGTGAGCGAACTGAAGATCGACGGCAACGCGCTGGCCCTGAGCTACGAGCATGGCGTGCTGGTGCGGGC
>VGQS01000062.1 GCA_016882285.1 Cyanobacteria bacterium K_DeepCast_35m_m2_155
TGGTGGCCGCTTTGGCCCTGCGCTGCATGCGGCAACGCCCCCTGATGGATTCGAACCATCGACCGGCTGCTTAGAAGGCAGCTGCTCTATCCAGCTGAGCTAAGGGAGCATGGGCCGCATTGTTGCAGCCCCAGAACGCAGGGCTAATCCGCAGCGTTTGCCGCCGTTACAGTGGTGAGCTGCTTTGTGTTGCTTCCATGGCGCCCAGCCGGCTCAACGACAGCCAGAAGCAGGAGCTCGTGGCGCGCTTTCGCCAAGGCGAGAGCGCGGCGGCCTTGGCTGCCGCCTTTGGTTGCAGCCCCAACACCGTGAGCCGCACGGTCAAATCTGCCCTGGAACCGGCCGAATACGAGCAGCTCAAGCAGCAGCGCACGCGGCCTGTTGAGGCGCCTTCTGCAGGGCTCACGCCTGCAGCTGTCGTTGATCTGCCTGATGCAGACGACGCGGCAGTGCTGGCCATCGATGACGCCGACGATTTCTCGGGCGACGACGAGACCAGCGACGACCTTGACGGCGCTGACGACGACAGCTTTGCGGCGATCCCGGTGCTGCCTCTGGGCGTCAATCAAGAGCCGGTGCAGGTGCAACCGCTGATGCCGGCCGTACTGCCCGAGAGCCTGTACATGCTCGTCGACAAAACGGTCGAACTGCAGGCCAGGCCTCTGCGCGATTTCAGCGAGCTCGGCCTGCTGCCCCCCGATGAGGAAGAGCGCCAGGCGCTGCAGCTGTTTGTCAATCCGCGTCAGGCCAAGCGCCAGTGCGGCCGCACCCAGCGGGTGATCAAGATGCCCGACGCTGAGGTGTTGTTGCGGCGCGCTTCCTATCTGCAGGTCAAGGGCATCAGCCGGCTGGTGGTCGAGGGCACGCTCTACGCCTTGCCAGGTAACTGATCAGCCGTTGCTGCGGTCAGCCTGAGGACTGACGAGCGCGGCCGTGCAGCCGCCGCTGATCACCCCGACCACCAGTGCCAGACCCACCACAAAGCCCACGGGCAAGGGTGCGCTGCGGCCCACCAGCACATTGAGCTGGGCGCGCTTGTCGAGATTCTGGGCCCCAAGGCAGAGCAGCAGCAGCAAGGCTGCCCCACCCACCAAGCTGCCGACGATCAGGCGAAGCCGCAGCAGCATTGGGCACGGGGCAGTGGTGTTCATTGTGGGTGCTCAAGCGTCATCGGCCAAGCGCTCGCTCGGATTGGACTGATGCAGCAGGGCGTAAAGCTCGCGTTTGCTGTGACCGCTGCGATCGGCCAGGCTCCGGGCCGCTTCGCGCCGGCTCAGGCCGCTTGCAACCAGAGCCTCAAGCTCGCTGCGCAGGGCAGCAGCATCCCAGGCTGGTGCTGCCGCTGCTGGAGCTCCCCCCAGCACCAAGGTGCATTCGCCCTGCGGGGGCACCGCACGAAAGTGGGCCAGAGCTGCGCTCACGCTGGGGCCCACCTGTTCTTCGTGGCGTTTGGTCAGTTCGCGCGCCACCCGCAGCGGCCGGTCGCCCAGCACCGCCAGCAGGTCTTCGAGCAGATCCAGCAGCCGGTGCGGTGCTTCAAACAGCACCAGCGTCCGAGGTTCGCTCGCCAGCGCAGCCAGCTGGGCCCGGCGTTGGCTGGCCTTGGCCGGCAGAAACCCTTCAAAGCAGAAACGACCTGCCGGCAGCCCGCTGCTGACCAGGGCGGTGGTGACGGCGCTGGGCCCTGGAATGCAAATGACCGGCCTGCCGGCTGCGCGCGCCGCCGCCACCAGCTCTTCGCCGGGATCTGAAATGCCAGGCAGTCCGGCATCACTGACCACGGCGACCGCCTCACCGGCTTGCAGAGCCGCGATCAGTTCGGGGATGCGCGTCGCCTGATTGTGCTGGTGAAAGCTGATCAGCCGGGCGCCGATGCCCTGGTCGCGGTCTCGCAGGCCCAGCTGGTGCAGCAGCAGGCCGCTGCGGCGGGTGTCCTCGCAGGCGATCAGCTGGACGCCGCTCAGCACCTGCCGGGCCCGCGGCGAGAGATCGCCCAGATTGCCGATCGGGGTGCCGACCAGATAGAGCACGCCGGCGGCGGGTTCGGCCTGCAGCACAATGCACCTCAACAGGGGCGTTGGCCCCCTGCGCAGCTTCCATGATGCCCGCGACCGCCGTGGTGCCCACCGGCATCAGCACCGAGGCCCTGCTCGCTGAGCTCAGGCGGCTGTGCTGGGGTGCGGCCGACATTCTGCTGGCCTATGGCCGCGGCGAGCAGCCTCCCCATGGCTTCCCGCGGGCGCTCAGCGTTGATGAGGGCGGCGAAGGGCCTGTCAGCGCCGCCGATCTGGCGGTCAACCAATGGCTGCTCGATGGGCTGGCCGGCGCCTTTGCTGATGCACCCTGGACCCTCTTGAGCGAAGAGACGGCCAAAGAGCAGCTCACTCCCGGGGTGCCCCTGGCCGCCGAGTGGCTGTGGATCCTCGATCCGCTGGATGGCACCAAGGACTTTCTGCAGGGCACCGGCGAGTACGCGGTGCACCTGGCCCTGGCCCACCGCGGCGTGCCGGTGCTGGGTGTGGTGCTGTTGCCGGCTCTTGAGCAGCTCTGGTTTGGCCTGGTCCCGCAGGGGCGTGCCTGGTGCGAAAACCGCGCCGGCGAGCAGCGGCCGGCACGCCTCAGCAGCCGGCGTGATCTGGGCGAGCTGGTGCTGGTGGCCAGCCGCAACCACCGCGATCAGCGCCTCGAGCAGTTGCTTGCGGCGCTTGAGCTGGGCGACACCAAGGCCATCGGCAGCGTGGGCGGCAAGGTGGCCACCATCCTGCGGGGCGAGACCGATCTGTACATCTCGCTCTCGGGCAAGAGCGCTCCCAAGGACTGGGACATGGCTGCCCCTGAGGCGGTGCTGCGGGCCGCAGGCGGCGCCTTCACCCATGCCGATGGCCGTCCGCTCACCTACAACGATGGCGATGTGCGTCAGGCGGGCTGCCTGATTGCCAGTCACGGGCCGGCCCACGCCGAGCTGTGCGAGCGGGCAGCAGCGGCGATGGCGCAGATCGATCCGGGGTTTGCCCTTTAGATCAGTTGCTCAGAAGCGGCACTCCGCAGGCTGTGGCCGCGCTGTTCAGGGCGCGATCGGCACTGGCCAACGGCAGCCCTTCCCGCAGAGCCAGTTCGAGATAGGCCGCGTCATAACTCGTGAGCTTGCTCTCGGCGGCAAGGTTGATCACGTCGTGCCAGATGACGCCTGGATCGACGGGATCGATTTGAAGCCCAAGCTCTTCCAGAAGCTTTAAAAAGCTGACCCGATCGGCGCGGTTCATGCGCCCGCGTTTTTCGGCTCCGAGCAGCACGTTGGCTACTTCCCAGAGAAACAGTGCCGGAACAAGGGCGTCACCGTGCTGGAGTGCCTCAATCACCTGCACGCTCAGCTCAGGATCCTCGTCTTCAAAGCAGAGGCTGCAGGCGGCGGAGGCATCCAAGACGAAACGCGGCATCAACGTTGGCGTCCTTCATCGCGCAGTTGCTGGATGGTCAGGCCCTGCAAGCGCTTGCCGGAGCGAAAGTTTCGCAGCTGTTCAATCGCCCTGAGGCGTTGCTCCGTATGGTTTGCCTGCATCGGCAGCATGCGAGCCACGGCCCTCCCGTGACGGGTAATCAGGACTTCCTCGCCCTGCTGCACCTCTTCCAGCAGCTTGGAGAGGTGCGTTTTGGCCTCAAAGGCGCCGACGGTTTTCAAGGCTTGATTCAACCAGTCTTCAACCAGTTTAGTTGTTCTGCAGGTGTTTCGGACTGGCACATCAGGCACGTTCATGCCGGAGTGCGCCCTTGATAGGCCCTTCAGCAAAAAAGCCCCCTTGCGGGGGCTGGATCGTCTGGAGTGCCCTTAGGCCTGGGCTTCAGAGCTATCGCTCTGGGGCACGCCGCGCAGGGTGAGGTTGATGCGGCCGCGGTTGTCGATCTCACGCACGCGCACGGTGACCTGATCGCCCACGTTGACCACGTCTTCCACCTTCTCGACGCGGGCTTCCGAGAGCTGGGAGATGTGGATCATGCCCTCCTTGCCGGGCAGGATCTCGACAAAGGCGCCGATCGGAATCACCCTGGTGACCGAGCCGCTGAACACCTCGCCCTCGCTGACGCGGCGGGTCAGGCCCTCGATGATGCGCTGGGCCTCTTCGGCTGCAGCACCGTCGTGGCTGGCGATCGTGACGATGCCGCCATCCTCGATGTCGATCTTGGTGTTGGTGCGCTCGGTGATGCCCTTGATCGTGCGGCCGCCAGGGCCGATCACCGTGCCGATCAGTTCCGGGTCAATGCGGAAGCTGAGCAGGCGCGGGGCGTGGGGGCTGAGGGTGTCGCGGGGCTTGTCGATCGCCTCGAGCATCTTCTCGAGGATGTGCAGCCGGGCGGGGCGGGCCTGGTTGATGGCTTCGGCCACGGTCTTGACCTCAAGGCCCGTGATCTTCATGTCCATCTGCAGGGCGGTGATGCCCTTGTCGGTGCCGGCCACCTTGAAGTCCATGTCACCGAGGAAGTCCTCGATGCCCTGGATGTCGGTGAGGATGCGCACCTCGCTGCCTTCCTTGATGAGGCCCATGGCGGCGCCGCTCACCGGCGCCTTCAGGGGCACACCGGCGTCCATGAGCGCCAGGGTGCTGCCGCACACCGAGCCCATCGAGGTCGAGCCGTTGGAGCTCAGGCACTCCGACACCACCCGCAGCACATAGGGGAAGGATTCCTTGGCAGGGAGCACGGGCACCAGAGCCCGCTCGGCCAGGGCGCCGTGACCGATCTCGCGGCGGCCGGGGCTGCGCATCGGCCGGGTCTCACCGGTCGAATAGGGGGGGAAGTTGTAGTGGTGCAGGTAGGTTTTCTCGGTGGATGGATTGAGGTCATCCATCTCCTGGGCGTCGCTGGGGGTGCCCAGGGTGGCGCAGGAGAGCACCTGGGTCAGCCCGCGCTGGAACAGGCCTGAACCATGCACGCGCTTGGGCAGCACGCCTGCTGCGGCCTGGATCGGGCGCACCTCGTCGAGCTTGCGGCCATCGACGCGCACACCCTCCTTGAGGATCTGGGCGCGCATCAGCTTCTTGGTGAGCGACTTGTAGCTGTTGCCAAGGGCTTTGCCGTTGCTGCTGACCGCCACCTTGATGGCGTCGTCGTCCTTGAGCCCGCTGATCTTCTCGGCCACCTCGGCCTTGATGGCGTCGAGCTTCTCGTCGCGCTCGCCCTTGGTCTGGGAGAACTGCTTGAGCACCTCGCCGATGCCCTTGGCGCATTCCTTCTCGAGGAACTTGGGCAGGGTGTCGTCGTCAACCTTGGCCTCAGGGATCACCTGCTCGATACCCAGGGTCTTGAGCAGATCCTGTTGGGCCTTGATCAGCTCGCTGACCGCTTCGTAGCCGAAGTCGATCGCTTCAATCACATCCTGTTCGGGCAGCTGGTTGGCACCCGCTTCCACCATGATCACGCCCTGGGGCGTGCCGGCGACCACCAGATCCAGATCGCTGCGCTCGATCTCGCGGTAGCTGGGGTTGAGCACGAAGTCGTCGCCCAGAAGGCCCACGCGCACCGCCGCCATGGGGCCGTGGAAAGGGATCTTGGCCAGCAGGGTCGCCATCGAGGCGCCGGTCACGGCCAGCACATCGGGTGGTACCCGCTCATCGAGCGAGAGGCAGGTGGCGACGATCTGCAGGTCGTCGCGCATCCAGCCGGGGAACAGGGGCCGCATCGGCCGGTCGATCAGCCGGGCGATCAGGGTGGCGCGCTCGGGCGGGCGGCTTTCGCGGCGCATGAAGCTGCCAGGGATGCGACCGGCGGCATACAGCCGCTCTTCGTAGTCGCAGATCAGGGGCAGAAAATCGATGCCCTCGCGACCGCCTGAGCGGGTCGCGGTCACCAACACAGCGGTGTCACCGCATTCGACCATCACAGAGCCCCCGGCCTGGGGGGCAAAACGTCCGGTGGTCAGCCGGATCTCCCGACCATCGAAGGAGATCGACTGAGTTTGTCCTTGCACTGGGCTTTATGTCCTTTTTGTCAAAACCCATTCTCGCATCCGGAGTCCTGGCTGTGGCGGACTTCCGTCTTTTTTCATGCTTTCGCTGCAGCCCAGCGGCTCGGATTAGGCCGTTGCCAGCGCAGAGGTTGGGCCGCAATCGCACCAGCCGCCAACAAAAAAGCGCCCCATCAAGGGGCGCCGCGTTGAGCAGAACGTGAGCTCAGATCACCAGCTCGACTTGACCACACCAGGCAGCTCGCCTTTGTGGGCGCGCTCGCGCAGCTGGTTACGGCAGAGACCGAAATCGCGGTACACGCCACGGGGTTTGCCGGTGGCCCAGCAGCGGTTGCGCAGACGGGTGGGTGCGCTGTTGCGGGGCAGGTCCTGGATTTTGCGGTGAATCTCGAGCCGCTCCATCGGATCGGCAGCAGCGTCAAAAGCGGCCTTCAGGGCAGCGCGCTTGGCGGCGAAGCGCTCCACCATCTTCTTGCGCTTGACATCGCGCGCAATCATTGACTTCTTCGCCATCCGGCTGCTTGCTCTTGATCGGAGCTCAACAGCTTAACTCCTGAGCTGTCGAGACCAGCTCCTTCAGCGCCCCAGCAGCTGCTGGACCACGGCGAGCTGGCTGGTGTCCTTGACGATTAGCACCAGGCTCAGCCCGACCAGAAAGACAAAGCCCGATTGCATGAAGGCCAGTTCAAAGCGCTGGGGCAGGGGACGGCCGCGCAGCCCTTCAAGCAGCAGCAGCACAAACTGGCCGCCATCGAGCAGGGGCAAGGGCAGGGCATTCAAGACGGCCAGATTGATCGAAATCAGCGCCGCAAAGGCCACCAGGCTGCCGCCGCCTTGTTGAGCCAGGTTGGCGCCCATCTCGACGATCTTCACCGGGCCCGAGACCTGTGAGGCTGTGCTGCCGAAATGGGTGATCAAGGTGGCGAAGCCGCTGGCGGTGCGCTGCAGCAACAGCGCCCAGCTGGCTGTGGCTTGAGTCAGCACCTCGCCGGGGCTGCTGGCTGGCCGATACAGCTCCTGGCCGTTGGGTTGCAGCTGCGCGCCGATGCGCCCCCGGCCCGCCAGATCGTCAGGGGTCAGGCTCAGCTGCAAGGTCTGGTTGCCGCGGGCGATCTCGAGATCCAGAGGACGGCCGGGTGCCCCCTGGATCTCTGCGACCAGAGCCTGAACAGCGCCCTGACCGCCACCGATGCTGGAGCCCTGCAATCGCACGATGCGATCACCGCTTTTGAGCCCGGCGGCAGCGGCGGGCTGACCCGCTTGCACCCCGCTGACCACAACGCCTGCGCTCGAGGCAAAGCCATCGGGAATGCCCAGGCTGAACCCCTGGCCCACCAGCACCAGCCAGGCCAGCAGCAGATTGGCCAGCACGCCGGCAGCGATGACCAGGGCCCGCTGCGGCAGGGGGCGGTTGCGCAGCAGATCGGGGTCGTCGGCAGCGATCGTGCTGTCTTCCTCGTCATCGGGGAAGCTGACAAACCCGCCCAGAGGAATGGCCCGCAGGGCGAACTGCACCCCCCGGATGCGGCGCTCGAGCAGCACCGGGCCAAAGCCGATCGAAAAGCCGCTGACGCGAATGCCCTGCACGGTGGCGGCCAGAAAGTGGCCGGCCTCATGCACCACCACCAAACCAGCCAGGATCGCCAGTGCGCTCAGAACACCCATGCTGGCTCAGCTCGTGGCAGCGACCCTAGCGACTCAGCCTGGCTCCTTTGGGCGCAGCGCCGTGTCGCCGAAATAGGTGACCAGTGCCTTGGGCAGGGTCACCGCCCCATCGGCCTGCTGGCCGGTTTCCAGCAGTGCGGCCATGGTGCGGCCCACGGCCAGTCCGCTGCCGTTGAGGGTATGGAGCAGCTGGGTGCTCTTGCCCTCCTTGAAGCGGATGCTGCTGCGCCGCGCCTGGAAATCGCCGCAGACGCTGCAGCTGGAGATCTCCCGGTAGGCGCCGGCTCCCGGTAGCCACACCTCCAGGTCGTAGGTGCGGGCGGCTGAGAAGCCCAGATCGCCGCTGCACAGCTCGATCTTGCGGTAGGGCAGCTCGAGGGCCTGCAGCACGGCCTCGGCGTCAGCGGTGATCTGCTCGTGGGCTGCCGTTGAATCCTGAGGCCGGGTGA
>VGQS01000063.1 GCA_016882285.1 Cyanobacteria bacterium K_DeepCast_35m_m2_155
AGCGGGTTCTGCCTGGGCTTGATCCAACAGCTGCGTGAACGCGGCGATCAGATCGGATGCCACATCCTCCTGCTCCGCAGGCACGGAGGTGGGGTCTTGCGGGCCATCACCTGCTGGGGTGAGCTGCGCGGCAGGCTCCATGCCAAACAGAGAGCCACGAATCGGCAGCGCGAGCCCCAGATGAACCGAGCCTTGTGGGTTCTGCTGGTCGGCCCCAGCTGCGGCTGATGTCTCAGTCTCGAGCGATGGGGAAGACTGCAGCTGCTGCAACCACTGACGCCTGGCACGCATGGCACGCCGCCGCTGGCGCTGCTGCATCTGCAAGGCGAGGGCCTGCAGCTGCTCAATCGTCAGCAGCGCACAGCTGCGCCTAACCAGGCTCGCCAAGCGCCCGTGCAGATGCTGACGCTTGGCGAGCTCAAGCGCCTGATAGCGCTCAGGCTGGTGGGAGACGGCCAACTGGAAGCAGGCCTGATCCACGGCTGAACCAAGGCCTTCTCTGAGCACTTGCAAATACAGGGCCCAGTGGCGGTACAGCTCAGGGTTCCCCTGCGCGACACGCTGGCGCAGCTGCTCAAGCTGCAGCGCTGACTCGCGGCTGGGCGAGGCCGACTCCAAGGGGATCAGGCAGCCTGCATGGCGGCGACTTCGGCAGCGAAATCGGCCTTTTCGACCTCAATGCCCTCACCGAGGGTGTAGCGGGTGAAACGGCGGACCTGAACGTTTTCACCAATCTTGCCGGCCACCTGCTTGACCATCTCCGAAACGGTCATGGTGCTGTCTTTGATGAAGGGCTGATCCAGCAGGGCAAGTTCCTTGAGGCGCTTGCCGATGCGTCCCTCAACGATCTTCTCCTTCATCGCATCAGGTTTGCCAGCCAGATCATCGCGGCCCATTTCGATGGCCTTTTCTTTGTCGGCGACCTCAGAGGGGATCTGGTCGACCGAGACGTACTCGACGTTGGGGCAAGCAGCAATCTGCATGGCCACGTTGCGAATCAGTTCCTGGAACAGATCGCCGCGGGCCACAAAATCGGTCTCGCAGTTGATTTCGACCAACACACCGACGCGTGCACCGGTGTGGATGTAACTGCCGATGGCGCCCTCAGCGGCGGTGCGCCCCGCTTTCTTTTCGGCACTGGCGATGCCCTTTTGGCGCAGCCACTCGATCGCCTTTACCGTATCCCCATTGGATTCGGAGAGGGCTTTCTTGCAATCCATCATGCCGGCGCCGGTCTTGTCGCGCAGGTCCTTGACGAGTTTTGCGGAGATCTCGGCCATGACTAGAGAAAGGAATTCAAAAGGGAACGTGGAACCTGCCCAGTGATCAGGTCCCTATGACAAGGGGTGCGGCCACGCAGGCCTGCACCCAGGAGTGGTCAGGGACGCCCCTAAATGGGGCGGCAGGCGATCAGCCCTCGTCGTCGGGGCCTTGATCGCCAGCGCCATGACGGCCTTCGTTGATCGCATCGGCGAGGCGGCTCAGCACCAACTGCACCGAACGCACCGCGTCATCGTTGCAGGGGATCGGAACATCGCAGAGATCGGGATCGCAGTTGGTGTCAAGCATCGACACCAGGGGAATGTCGAGTTTGCGAGCCTCGAGCACGGCGTTGGTTTCGCGGCGCTGGTCGACGAGCACGACCACGTCAGGCAGGCGACGCATGGTCTTGAGACCACCGAGATACTTCTGCAGACGCTCGAGCTCGCGGCGCAAGACCGCAGCCTCCTTTTTGGGACGCATGGCAATCGCGCCGGAGGACTCCATGCGCTCGAGATCCTTGAGGCGATCGATGCGGGCACGCATCGTGGTCCAGTTGGTGAGCATGCCGCCCAGCCAACGCTGGTTCACGTAGGCAGCTCCGCAACGGGTCGCCTCCTGGGCGATCACTTCAGAGGCCTGTTTCTTGGTACCGACAAACAGGAAGCGCTTGCCGCTGCGGGCGGCACTGCGAACCCATTTGTACGCGTTGTTCATGCAGACGGCGGTCTGCACCAGATCGATGATGTGGACACCATTGCGCGCGCAATAGATGTAGCGCGACATCTTGGGGTTCCAGCGCCGGGTCTGGTGCCCAAAGTGGGCACCAGCCTCCATCATTTCGGCGAGTGTGACGACAGCCATGGTTGGTTGGGTTTCGGGTTTGCCTCCACCTGCCAGGGATCACAGGACCAGACGGCGGGATCCGCCATGGTGTGATCACCCGAAACACGCAGGTGTGCGGATGTGGGTGTTACCCCGCCAAGCTATCAAACGGCCCTGCGGGCCAGATCGAACAGGCTGCGCACGCCAATGCGATTGAGGGGAAGACGCAGCAATTCCATCGCCCACGCGGCATGGCCGCGGCGAATCAGCCATGCCAGCAAGGGGCGCAGGCTGCGCTCGTTGAGCAGACCGCCCAGGGTCAGCAGCTCCCAGAGCAGCCAGTGAAACCAGGTGTACTGGATGATCAGCCGCACCCGGCGGCTGGGATGTTTGCGGTAGAACACCAACCCCATGCGCGCCCGCTCGCGCTCAACCTCGATCAGACGGGGAATCTGCTCCAGCGACAGCGGCGGGTGCCAGTGGTAACCGACCGCCTGCGGCACACGAATCAGGCGAACACCCAGCTGGCGCAGCCGCTCACCGAGTTCGAGGTCCTCCCAGCCGTAGAGGCGAAAGGCCGTGTCAAACAGGCCCGAGCGCTCCAGCAGGGAGCGGTCGATGGCCACGTTGCCGGTGGCGAAATACGCCCAGGAGGCATCACGCAGCTTGTGCCGCTCACGGGTCGGATCGTCAAAGTTGGCCGTGTTGATCACCGCGCCATAGGTGAAACACAGCCGGTTGCCCTGCTGCTTCCAGCTGTTATGCAGCGCCTTGGCATGGGCCATCAAAAAGCCCTCGGCAACGACCAGATCACTGTCGATGAAGACGATCACATCGCCGCGGGCAGCATCGACTCCGCGGTTGCGGCCCTCAGCCGGCCCGCCATGCTCCTGACAGATCAGCCGTACGTGGGGTAGCTCACTGGTGTGCCGCTGAACCCAGGCCACCGTGTCATCGCTGGAGCCATCATCGACCAGCACCACCTCAAAGCCCACCGCCGGATCAGCAAGCTGCTGAGCCTCCAGCGCCCGCAGGCATTTCTGCAGGATCGGTAGCCGGTTGTAGGTGGGAATGACGACGCTTAAAAACATGCGCGAGCTCGCTCATGAAAAAGGGGTGCCCCGAAGGTCACCCCAGCAGCCTGCAACACACGGGGCTGGCTGAATCAATCAGCCGCACCGCCGTTGTTGGCGGTCCCGGTGACGCCATTGCCTGCGCCCTCACCACGGCCATCGCCACGCAGCTTGCGCTTCTTGAACTTGCGGGCGTAGGCCCTGTTGCGCTCCTGCTTTTCCTTTTTCAGATTCCTGCGCTTGGCCATGCGATGGACGCCATTGAAATGTGCTTGCTGAAAGCTTACCCATCGGCGGTGAGCGCAGCCTGGCTGACCGACCCCAGAGGCGCGGGCACTTGATCGACAAACAGACGACCGTCCTCCATGCGCAACAGACGATCGGCCACATCAAGGATGCGTGGATCGTGGGTGACCATCAGCACGGCACAACCCTGCTCGCGCGCCAAGCGGCGCAGCAGTTCGACCACTTCGCGGCCGCTGCGGCTGTCGAGGGCCGCTGTGGGTTCATCAGCAAGCAGCAGATCCGGCTGGGCGGCAAGGGCGCGGGCGATGGCAACACGCTGCTTTTGACCACCAGAGAGGTCATGGGGCAATTTGCTCAGATGATCGCCAAGGCCCACAGCACGCAGCCATTCGCGCGATTGATCGCGACGCACCCGGTAGGCAAGATCACTGAGTAGGTCAGCTCCCATCTGCACGTTCTGCTCGGCGCTCAGGCAGCGCAGCAGATTGTGGCCCTGAAAGATCATGCCGATGCGGCGGCGCAGCTGCTGCCGCTGGCCCCGATCGGCACCGTGCAACTCGTTGCCAAACAGGCGCACTGAACCCTGTTGCACCTGCCGCAGGGCACCGACAAGGGTGAGCAGGGTGGTCTTGCCGCAGCCCGAGGGGCCGGTCAGCAGAACCACCTCTCCCGGCATGATCGCCAGGTTCACCTCCTGCAGAACTTGGCGGCGCGCCTGCCCGCGGCCAAACCAGTGGCACAGGCCCTCTGTGCAGATCGCCGCGCTGGATGGCGAGGCGGAAGCGATGGCGCTGGCGGCAGCAATGGCCATGTCGTACGTGCGCTGAGGCCTCAGAAAATTTCAGCCGGATCGGCATCGGCCAATTTGCGCATGGCCAGGGCCGCCGACGCCATGCACATCACCAGGATCATGGCGAACACAAGCAGGGCACGCTGCGGGTCCATGACCACCGGCAGGCGCGTGCCGGAACGCACCAGGGCATAGAGGCCCTGCCCGGCCACATAGGCGGGCACATACCCGAGCACAGCAAGCAGCAATCCTTCACGGGCCACAACACCGAGCAAACCGCTAAGGCGATATCCCATGGCCATCAGGGTCGCGTATTCGGGCAGATGGTCGCTGACATCGGAATACAGGATCTGATAGACGATCACGCAGCCGACCACGAAGCCCATGGCGGCACCCAGCGTGAAGATGAAGCCAATGGCCGTACTGGTACGCCAGTAGGTCTTCTCAAGCTCCTCAAACTCATCTTTGGTCAGCACTCTGACGTCGTTGGGCAGTTGGCGCTGCAACCTGCGGGCCACCGCTTCGGGATCGGCACCAGGGCGCAACCGCAACAACCCCAGCTCGATGCTCCCGGCTGGGGTCGTGGGCATCAGGCGGAAGTAGGTCTCACGGCTGGTGATCATGTTGCCGTCAGCGCCAAAGGACGGCCCCAGCGAGACCAAGCCGGCCACACGGATGCGCTGACCGGAGACTTCGGTCTCGACCGTGCGCCCCTGCTTGAGCCAGCTGGCAATCGGGCCGAATTCGGGTCTCGAGCGTTCATCAAAGAGCACCCAACCTCGGTTCTGCAGCAGCGGCGCCTGGTTACGAATCGCCTGATCCAGAAAGATGGGATCGTCGGGTTCGAACCCCAGCGTCAGGATCGATCGGGTTGTGCGTGCATCGGGGTTGCGCCACAACAACAGGTTCCAGTTGACCGGACTGATCCCTGCCACATCGGCATCGCCCAGGGTCTGGATCAGCCGCCGCCGCGGAAAGCTCGCCATGCCGATCGAGCTCATGGTGCGCGGGCTGAGCAGCACCACATCGGCATCAAACAGCTTGTGCACGGTGACGCTGGCCTCAAACAAGCCGTCGCGGAAGCCCAGCTGCATGAACATCAGGATTCCGGCAAAGGCGATCCCGGCCAACGCCACAGCAAGACGCATCGGTTGCCGGGTCAACAGCAGCCAGGACAGGGGAATGCGCCGTGCCCGCCACACGGTCAACAGACGATTGACTGGCGCTGCTGCCATCGCTTAAGGCTGAAAGCGAGCGATCACCTTGAGCCCTGCGAGCCGCTGCACCCGCGCCGCTTCTGCCGGATTGAGGCTCAGTCGCACCTCGACGATGCGGGCATCGGCATCGGCACTGGGGTCGGTGCTCAGCACCTGCCGCTGCCGCACCTGGGGGCTGATGCGCTCAACCCTGCCCTGCAAGGTGCCCTTGAAGCCACCACTTTCGCTTTCGATCGACACAGCCTGACCAACCGCAATGCGGCCGATGTCACTTTCATAGACCTCGGCAACCACTTCCATGGACTGGTTGGCACCCACTTCAAGAATCCCAGTGCCATCAGCCCGCTCGCCTGGCTGCACCAGCACACGCAACACCAGACCATCGATCGGGGAGCGCAACTCGGATTGGTCGATCTCGGTGGCGAGTCGCTTCAGTTCGGCCTTGGCTTCGAGCAAGCGACCGCGCCGCTCGGTGAGCAGCATTTCACGCTCATCCAGATCACCGGCAGGGTTGGCGCCTGAGCGGGTGAGGCCGCGGTATCGGGCTGTCTGCAACTCGAGCAGACGCACCTGGTTGACAAGGCTGTTGATGCGGGCTGTCAACAACTGCCGCTGGGCCAACAGTCCAGCGCGACTGTCGAAACTGGCAAGAAGCTGGCCGCGGCGCACGGCATCGCCTTCGCGAACATGCAGAGCGGCGAGACGGGGACTGATGCCCATCCCCCCGGAAGGCGGTGCCAGGGTGCGCACATCACCAGCGGGTTCGAGGCGCCCAAGCGCTGCGACGCCCTGCATGACTGGGGCTTGAGCAGGGGCAACAGCGCTCTGGTTGGCTGGCGGCTGCAGCCGGCGCGGCTGGGGCCGCAGCAACGCAACCAGCACCAGCAAAGACCCCACACCAGCCAGGGCGATCCAGCCCAGACGAGGCATGCGCGCCAACAGAGCGCTCATGGCCGCGGTGGATCGTCGAACAGCAGCTCCTCGATGTAACGGTCGGCCCAGGTCGGGTTGAACGCTTTCTCGAGGACACGGCGGGTCTTGTCGTTGCGCTTCTGCTGCCGGCAATAGCTCAGTTGTCCCTGCCAGCGTCCAACCGTAGCGGGCGCATCAGCAGCATCGGGCAAGACGCTCATGCAGCTGTTGTGCACCAGAGCCAGCAGCTGATCGACACGCTGCACAAAGGCCTCTTCCTCATCGAGGCCATCAGGCCGGATGAAGCAAACATGCGCCGAGAAGATCGACCCCCAGGGCGGCAGCTCACGTCGCTGGCGAAAGCCCGGGCCTGGGTTGCTCAGCAACGCCGCATCGATGGCATCGGGCAGCTGGCCGCAAACCGGCGATAGATCCGCAATGGCTGCCGAAACTCCAGCCGGCGAGGCGACCACATCGGCGCCGAACACCGGCAGGTCATAGCGAGGATCTGGATAGAAGACGCAGTGCAGGATCTGGAGCCCAGCCCCGAGGCGCGCGGTCTCCAGATGCAGCTTGCGCAGACCGCGGCATTGGGCCAGTTCATTGCGAATGAACAGAGCCTCACCATCAAGGCTGCCGCTGATCTCGGCCAGATCGGTGGCCAGCGGCAGCTCGGCCAGCTCCGGGAAGCTCTGCCAGCGGCTGCGGATGCGCTCCGCCAGTGCTTCCATCAACGGATGCAGGCTCATTGGTGGTTTCCAGCCAGCAGAATGCAGATCTTGCCATGGGTTTTGTTTTGCCCGCTGCCCCCCCTGCTGGAGCGATCACAGCAGAAGCGCCGACCACCGAAACGCTGTCAAGCGGCAGTCAGGTCGTCAGTCTGGAGTTGCCCGAGGCGCCCCTCATCTGCATCGATCTGTGGTGCAAGGCCGGCAGCGCCTTTGAGAGCCCGAGCGAAAATGGTCTGGCCCATTTCCTTGAGCACATGGTGTTCAAGGGCAGTGAGCGTCAGGCTGCAGGCGAGTTTGATCTGAACATTGAGGCGCTGGGGGGCAGCAGCAACGCCGCGACGGGCTTTGACGATGTGCACTACCACGTGCTGGTGCCGCCCGAAGCCGCCGCAGAGGCCACTGAGTTGCTGCTCGATCTGGTGTTGCAACCGAGGCTGAGCGGCGACGACTTTGATCTCGAGCGTGGCGTGGTACTTGAAGAGTTGGCCCAGAGCCAGGACCAGCCCGACGAGTTGGCGCTGCAGACCCTGCTGCAAGTGGCCTGCAACGCGCACCCCTATGGCCGGGCGATCCTGGGCGAAGAAGCCCAGCTGCTGGCTCACACCCCGGCGGCGATGCGCCGATTTCAGCAACGTCGCTACCGCGGTGCCCATTGCGTGCTCTCGCTGTGCGGCGCCCTCGGCCAAGCCCGCCTCGAGCCGTTGCTGGCTGCGCTGCAGCACTCACCGCTCAATGCGCTGGAGCCCACAGGCACCGAGCCAGAACCGGCAGCGCTTGAGCTCACCCCTGGTCTGCACCGCAGGAGTTTCGCCAGGCTCGAATCCGCACGGTTGTTGATGGCCTGGTCGTTGCCGCCTGCCGCCGATCGTGGCGCTCTTGCAGCACTCGATTTGGCCACCAGCCTGCTGGCCGAAGGCAGACGCAGCCGTCTGGTCGAGCGCCTGCGCGAACAGCTGCGTCTGGTTGAAAGCATCGATCTCGATCTGCAGGTCCTCGAGTTCGGCAGCCTGGC
>VGQS01000064.1 GCA_016882285.1 Cyanobacteria bacterium K_DeepCast_35m_m2_155
GGGCTGATCATCAACAGTCCATAGAGCAGCAGCACCGAGGTCGCCTGCAGCAGCAGCGGCTGGGCGGCAAGGGGCTGCAGCAGCCAGCCCACCACAGGGCTCAGCAACAACGGAACCAACAGCTCACCGAGCACCACAAAGCCCCCGGCTACCACCAGGGTGACCTGCACCAACGACAGGGGCGGTCCCAGCAACGGCGGTGGGGCCGGCATGCGGCGGCGCCACAGCAGCCACAACTGCCGCCCAAGCAGACCGGCACCCAGCAGCATCAACAGAACCGGAGCCAGGCTGATCAGCAGCAGACGGTGCAGCGCCGCCTGGGCTGCCGGCAGATCAATGCATCGCTCGGGTGAGCCGCCCTGCCGCTGACACAGCAGGCGCTGTTGCAGCGGGCTCAGCGGCGCTGGCGGCAGCGTCAGGTCGGGCTGCTGCTCAAGCAGGCTCAAGGTGAACTGCTGGCTCTCGTTGAGGCCAGCCTCAACGCCGGCAGCCGCCTGCTTGAGCAGCTGCTGGCGCAGCGCGTCGGTTGGGTCAGCGCCCAGCAGGGCGCGGCGCCAGATCGGTGCTGCGGCCGGCTCGGCCAGCACCGCCAGCTCCTGCTGACGCAGCTCGAGGGCATGGCTCACCGAGGGGCGCTCAAGGCTGCTCAACAGGCCGTTGAGCCAAAGCAACCCACACAGCGCCAGGCTGAGCAAGGCCAGCAAGCCCTGCCAACTGCGCCACTGGTCGGCCGGTTGTGCGCTCATGCCCTGCGGCGACGGTGCTGCGATTGTCGCTGCAGGCGGGCGAAAGCGCTCCCATACAGTTAGTTCCCAGCAGCAAAGCCCCCGTGACGCTTCGGCTTGTGTTGGTCCGCCATGGGCTGAGCAGCTTCAACGTCGAGCACCGCATCCAGGGGCGCGACGACCTCTCAAGCCTGACCGAGACAGGCGTGGAGCAGGCCCGCGCGACCGGAGAGGCGCTGCGCGATGTGCCCTTTGACGCGGTGATCAGCTCACCGCTGCGGCGCGCCCGCGACACGACCGCCGCGCTGCTCGAGGCCCAGGGTCTTGGCGCCAGCGCCAGCTACAGCGATCTGCTGCTGGAGATCGATCTGGCCCCCTGGAGCGGCCTGCTGCGCGACGAACTCAAGGCGCGCTACGCCGCCGCAGAGTGCACCTGGCGCACCGCCCCGCAGGATCTGGAGCTGAGCCGCGCTGATGGCCAGACCTACAGGCCCCTGCAGGAGCTGATGGCCCAGGCCGCTCAGCTCAAGCAGGAGCTGCTGGGGCGCCAGGGCTCTCAGACGGTGCTGCTGGTGGGCCACAACGCGATTCTGCGGGCGTTGATCCTGCAACTGCTGGACCTGCCGGCCAGCCAATTCAGGCGGCTGCGGCTCGACAACGCCTCGATCTCGGTGCTCAACGTCAACCCTGGCGGTGATGTGCAGGTCGAGTCACTCAACGGCACCGCCCACCTGGGTGTGGATCTACCGGCAAAAGGGGCCGGCGCGCGGCTACTGCTGGTGCGCCACGGTGAAACCGACTGGAACCGCCAGGGCCGGTTTCAGGGCCAGATCGACATCCCGCTGAACAGCAATGGCCGCGCCCAGGCGGACGCTGCCGCACAAGCGCTGGCCAGGGTGCATCTCGATCGCGCTTACACCAGCGCGATGGCCCGGCCGCGCCAGACCGCCGAAGCGATCTTGAAAGCCCACCCGGGTGTGCCATTGACCAGCACCAGGGGCCTGGTCGAGATCGGCCACGGCCTCTGGGAGGGGCGACTCGAAGCCGAGATCGCCGAAGGCTGGCCCCAGCTGCTGGCCGACTGGAAGCAAGCCCCCCAGACCGTGCAGATGCCCGAGGGGGAAACGATTCAGGAGGTCTGGGAGCGCTCGCTTGCCTGCTGGCAGACCATTGCCGCCAGCCTGACGCCCACTGAAACGGCGCTGGTGGTGGCCCACGACGCGGTCAACAAAACCATTCTGTGCGCCCTGCTGGGCCTGACACCGGGTGACATCTGGGCGATCAAGCAGGGCAATGGCGGCATCACCGTGATCGACTACCCCAACGGCGCCTGTGAGCCACCGGTGGTGGCCGCGATGAATCTGACCCATCATCTTGGGGGAGTTCTCGATCGCACGGCCGCCGGTGCCCTCTGAGCCCCTGCTCTGGCTGCAACAGCTGACGCTGCTGAGGGGCCCTCAGCAGCCGCCCGAGCAGGGGCAGGTGCTCCTTGGTGCTGACGGCAGCCTGCTGGCGCTGGGCGACGCCGCCGCTGCACTGGCCGCCAGCGCTGGTCTGACACCCAGGTCTGCAGAGGGGATGCTGCTGGCCCCCACGCTGGTGGACCCGCACAGCGCGCTGGACGACCCGCTGCTCTCGCGCGCCGAAACCCTGGACAGCCTGGCCAGGGCTGCTGCTGCAGGCGGCTATGGGCAGGTGGCCCTGCTGCCCTGGGGTGAGGCACCCCGCGACCAACCGGGGATGCTGCACTGGCAGTGGCCGCAGCCGTTGCAGCTGCACCTCTGGGGCAGCCTGAGCCGCGCAGACGAGGGACATGAGCTGGCGCCGCATCAGGAGCTGCTGGGCGCCGGAGCGGTGGGCCTGGCCAGTGGTCCTGAGCTTCCAGCGGTCCCCGTGCTGCAACGTTGCTTGCAGCTCAACGAAGCTGCTGGCCACCCGCTGCTGGTGGCACCACGGCTGCGCAGCCTCGCCGGCGGCGGACTGGTGCGCGAGCGGGTCGAAGCGTTACGCGCGGGCTGGCCGATCGACCCCAGCGCCAGCGAAACCCTGCCATTGGCCACCTTGATCAGCCTGCAGCAGAGCCACGCGCAGCAGCAGCTGGTGCTGATGAACGTCTCGACCCAAGAGGCCGTTGCTGCGTTGGATGTCGCCGGCCTGCGGCCGCGCGCGACGGTGCACTGGTGGCATCTGCTGCAGGACAGCGGCAGCCAGACGCCCACCGCCTGCGGCTGGCGGCTGGAGCCCCCTTTGGGCGGCCCAGGCGATCGCAGCGCCCTGCGCGAGGCGCTGCGATCAGGCTTGATCAGCGCGATTGCGGTGCATCACCAGGCCCTCGATGCCGAAGAAGAGCTGCTGCCGATCGACCAACGCCGCGCCGGCCTGGCCGGCCATGGACTGGTGTTGCCCTTGCTCTGGCACGAGCTGATCGGCCGTTACCACTGGAGTCCAAGCGAGCTCTGGCAGGCCCTGTGCTGGGGTCCCAGCAGCGTGCTGGGGCGTCCCGCCGAAGTGCTGCAAAGCGGTAGCCGCAGCTGGTTGCTGTTCGACCCTGAGCCAAGCTGGAGCTGGACGCCCCAACACAGCGGCTCGCTGGCGGCCAACCAACCACTGGCGCCGGGCAGCACGGTGGTCGGGTTGATCCGAGCCAGCGGGCTGCAACCGCCCGCACAGTGGCAGCTCGACTAGAGGCTGCCGCTGCGATCAAACGGGAACAGGCGCCAGAAGGCGCGGCCCAGGATCTGCGAATCGGGCAGGAACGGACCACCCGGCCAGAAGCGCCCGTCCCAGCTGTTGGCTCGGTTGTCACCGAGCACCACCACATGCCCCTGAGGCACCACGGCATCAAGGGTTTTGCAGCCGCTGGAACCGGCCTCAATGGGGCAATAGAAGCTCACGTAGGGCTCATGGAGTGGCGAGCCGTCGATCGCCACACGGCCCTGGGGGTCAACGCTGATGTGCTCACCGGGCAGGGCCACAACCCGTTTGATGTAGGCATCGCAGGCGGGGTTGGCCAGCCCGGGCACCTTGTTCACCAGGGGGATGTTGCTGGGCAGGCACTCCCAGGGCGAAACGCGCCGACCACCGGTCAACACCGGATCAAAGGCATGGGGCGCATGAAAGACCACAATGTCGCCGCGGCGCGGGGTGCGGCCGCGGTAGGTGAGCTTCTCAACCAGCAAGCGGTCCTGGATCTGCAACCCCGGCAGCATCGAGCCCGAGGGGATGTAGCGCGCTTCGACCAGCAGATGACGGATTCCCAGGGCCACCGCAAGGGTGATCAGCACGCTGCGCCAGAACGGCCAGACGCTTTCGGGCGGGGGGCTTTTGGCGCTGCCGCTCTGCGCTGGCGCCAGATCGGTCTGTGAACTGGATTCGCCGCTGAGGTCTGGCAAAGCGCGTGCCGCTGTTCGATGCTGGAGCAGGCAGATTAGGCAGACACCGACCACCCCGCCCGCCATGGTTCGTCCGCGCTGGCAAGCGCTGCGCCGCCTTGATCGCAGCCGCGCCGGCCGCCGCTGGGACCGGTTTGTGGCGATCTGGGCCAGCCTCAACCTGCTGTGGGTGGCCTTTGACCTGACCTACGTGCCACTGCGCAGCTTCTGGCTGCAGCGCAATCTGTATCCCCTGCCCGGCACACCGCTGGTGCTTCCGCTGGGCTTCATTCCCGATCTGACCCCTTGGATCGACCCGATCAAGGGAATCGAACCGCACCGCGAAACCCAGACCTACCTGCGCCAGTTCGACCAGCTCGAGCAGGCCATGGCGGCTAGCAGGGGCCCTGGCGGCGCCCTGACCCCGCCGCAGCAACGGCTGCTCGAGCAGCAGCTGCGGCTGACGGTGGAGCTGATCGACAGCAATCCCTTTTTGGCCTCAGGCCATTCCGGCACGCTGGAAAAAATCAAGAACCGCCTGCGCCAGCGGGCTGATCTCGACTCAGCCAAGGCCTCAGCCAGAGCCCTGCTCAGCCCAGCCTGGATCGAACGCCGGGGCTGGCCAGGCGAGCAGCGCTTCTGGCAGCAGCAGATCATGCCGCTGGTGGCCACCAACTACTGGCGCTCCATCGACGAGAACGGACGTCCCACCGATCACGTCTGGCGCATCGATCTGCTGCTGTTTCAGTCGGTTTTCGCGCTCGACATCCTGCTCAAGGTGATCCGGCTGCGCCGACGGCTGCCGGGGCTGAGCTGGCGCGATGCCATCTTGAGGCGTTGGATCGACCTGCCACTGCTGCTGCCATTCTGGCGCTGGCTCCGGCTCGTGCCGGTGCTGGAGCGCCTGCAGACCAGCGGCCTGATCAACATTGAGCCGCTGCGCGCCGTGATCAGCCGCGCCGTGGTGGCGCTGTTGGCCCTGGAGCTGTTTGAGGTGCTGACCCTGCAGCTGCTCGATGGTGGCCAGTCGCTGATTCGTTCGCGCCAATGGCCGCAACGCATCAGGGCACTGCGCAGCCACCAGAGCGTGAGCCAAAGCCAGGAGCAGGAGGTGGTGGCGCTGGTGCGCATCTGGGCGCCACTGCTGCTCAGCCAGGTGGCGCCCAGACTTGCACCCGAGCTGCAGGGGTTGCTCCGTTACAGCCTCAGGCAGAGCCTCGAAGGCACGGTGGTGCCGCCGCCCTTGCGGCAGCTCGCACCGTTGCTGCAGATCGAATCCGGTCTCACGCAGCAACTGGCAGCTGGCATGACCCGCAATCTGCTGGAGCTGTCGCGCTCGACCGGCAATCAACTGGCGCGCACCGATGCGGCCCAACTGGAACTGCTGCAGCGCACCATCGATCGCTTCTGGGAAGAACTGGCCGCCGCCCTTGAAAACGGACCGGTGCTCTCCCAGACCCAGGAGCTGCTGAGCGCCCTGCTGGAGAGCTTCAAAGGCTCCTACCTCAACCAGATCAGCCGTCTGGGGGTCGACTCCCTGATCGAGGAACTCGACCTGCTGATGGCCCGCAACGCCAGCCAGGAACGGCCCGGTGAGGCGCCAGGCTCAGCCCAGTAGCGCCTGCCACTCGTCGCTGTTGAACCCCGTGAGCACCCGCTGATCGTCCGTGATCAGCACGGGACGCTTGATCAGCTTGCCGTCGGCAGCAAGAGCAGCAAGCGCCTGCTCGTCCGTCATCGCGGCAACGGCGACTGAGCCCAGGGCCCGGTAACTCATACCGCTGGTGTTGAACAGGCGTTTGCGGCCCAGCTGCTCAAGTGCGAGGGCCAATTCGGCCCGGGTCGGGGGCTGCTGGGTGATGTCGATCACCTCAACGCCCCGGCCGCGCTCGTTGAGCCAAGACAGGGCCTTGCGACAGGTGCTGCAGGAGCTGTAGCTGTAGAGCTTCAACGACCAACCAGCGCCTTGAGCGCACCCACCAGGCTGTTGGAGCCCTTGCCGACGGCATTGGTCGGGCGGGTGCGCACGGTCACATCACCGTTGACGGTGGTGCGGCAGCTGAGGCGGAAATTGGCCGGGCGGTCAGCCAGGTACACCTCTTCCACGTCGGAACGGGGCGAAAGGTTCTGCATGCCCTCAACCACCTCCATCACGCAGGTGCCGCACTGGCCAAGGCCACCGCAGTTGTTGAGGTTGTTGAGACCCTTGTAGGGATTGATGCCCGCATCCAGCGCAGCCTTGCGCAGGTTGGCGCCCTCAATGCACCCGACTTGCTGACCTTCCTGCTCAAAACGGATGGTGGGCACGGATCAAAAGAGGGACGGGCGCCGCCCAACTTAAGCCACGCGGGCCACCTTCCCGCGTTTGGCGCTGCCCGAGCGCAATCATCAGCTGCAAACCGGCGCAGCCGCCAGGCCAAGGGGCGCCGCGGCCGATAGCTTGTCGCTTTGACACCCCAGGCTCTGTGAGCACCTCGAGCGCCGGTCACTACGACCTGATCGTGCAGCAGCTTGTGCCCGGCTACGCCAGCCTGGCGCGGTTGTCGGTGGCGCTGCTGGCGACATCACCGCTGGCCCGAGCGGCTGGGGCCACGGTGTTGGTGGCCGGCTGCGGCACAGGCGCCGAGCTGCTTGAGGCGCACGCGCAGCGTCCCGATTGGCAGCTCAGCGCCATCGATCCGTCAGCCGCCATGCTGGCTGCGGCCCAGCAACGCCTTGAGCAGCAGCCCGCTGCCGCCCAGGGCAGCCCCATTCATTGGCAGCAGACCACGGTTGAAGCCATGCAGGCCGAAGCGAGCTTCGACGGGGCGCTCTCGGTGCTGGTGCTGCAGTCACTGCCAGACGACGGCAGCAAGCTGGCCTTTTTAAGCGCGCTGGCCCGCAGCCTCAAGCCCGGCGGGCAGTTGGTGCTGGTCGATCTGATGGCACCAGAGCGCTCACCACTGCAAAGCCAGGTGGATGCGGCCTGGGTTCAATTCCAGAGCGCCAGCGGCATCGCCGCCTCCGAAGCGGCGGTGGCCGGTCTGACCCAGGGCATTCATCCGATCGGCACAAGCCGGCTTGCAGCGTTGGTTGAAGCGGCAGGGCTGAGCGATCCAGCCCCAATTTTTCAGGCGCTCAACGTGCAGGGCTTTTTGCTGCAGAAGCTGCCTTGATGCAGCGCTCCAGCAACGCTGGCACCGCGTCGCTGCCAAGCCAGCCTGTGATGGTGGTCAACCGACCCTCCAGGTTCTTGTAGGTGCGGAAGAACTCGGCCACCTCCTCCAGCTGACTGGCGGCGATCTGACGCAGGTCGGTGATCGCCGCCTGGCGCTGATCAGCCGATGGAATGCACAGCAATTTGCCGTCGTGGCAACCGCTGTCGATCATGTCGAGGATGCCGATCGGACGGGCCACGATCAGGCACCCGGCAAAGGTCGGCTCCTGCATGATCACCAGCGCATCGAGCGGTGCGCCGTCCTCGTTGAGGGTTCCCGGCACAAAGCCGTAATCAAACGGGTAACGCACCGAGGAGTGCAACACCCGATCGAGCGCCATCACCCCGGCGGCCTCGTTGTATTCGTATTTGTTGCGGCTGCCGGCCGGAATTTCGACCAGCAGATTCACCAGACCCGGCCCTGGCGAGGCCGGCACCATGCTCAGGTCCATCGACGGCAGCAGGGCAGTGCACCCCTGCATGCTGATCACACAACGCCGCGATGACCAGCCGGTGGGGCGGTTCAGGCCAGGACGCGATCAGGCCGCCGGCCGTTTCTGCTCTTGCGCATCGCGGCGGCTGCTGAGCTCGGTGGGCCGAGACTCAAACTGATCAAGCCGCTCGCGCACGGCGCGCAGCTCCTCGAGAATGGAGCTGAGCAGCTGCTGGGTGGCGGT
>VGQS01000065.1 GCA_016882285.1 Cyanobacteria bacterium K_DeepCast_35m_m2_155
GCACCGTAGGCGGCCTGAACTTTGCTGGCTTCGCTCATGCAGGAGGGGCTCCCCAGGGCAGTGGCACAGGACAGGCTGTCCCGGGGCAGAAAAACGCGCGAATCTCGAGATAGACCGCGATTGGGCCGGCAGAGCCTGAGCTCTGTTGGCTGGGGGCAATTTACCACCGCCGGCCAGATTCGGCAGGCCCCTGGCGCCGGCTCGCCGCCTCTGGGGCGACCGCGAGCAGTGGGTTGCTATCGGCCGGCTGCAGGCTCCTGCAAAGTGGTTCGATGCCCAGCGCGACGTTGCCATCAACCACGCCACCGCTGGTGATTGCGGTGGTGGGGCCCACGGCCAGCGGCAAAACCGATCTGGCGATTGCACTGGCCCAGGCCCTGCACCGCTCCGTGCTGAACATCGACTCGCGTCAGCTCTACCGGGGTATGGACGTGGGCACGGCCAAGCCAACACCACTGCAGCAGCAGGCCGCGCCCCATGAACTGATCGACCTGCGCGACCCCGATCAGCCGCTGAATCTGCAGGAGTTCACCGCGCTGGCCAGGGCCGCCGTCGAGGAGCAGTTTCAGCGCTGCGATCTCAACAGACCGGTGGCCTTGCTGGCTGGGGGAACCGGGCTCTACATCAAAGCGCTCACCCAAGGCATGGCGCCGCCGGCGGTACCGCCCCAGCCGCAGCTGCGCCGGCAGCTGGAGGCCCTGGGCCAAGCGCAATGCCACCAACTGCTGGCTGCCGCTGACCCGACCACCGCCGCACGCATCGCTGCGGCCGATGCCGTGCGCACCCAGCGGGCCCTTGAGGTGATCTATGCCACGGGCCGCCCGCTGAGCGGGCAGCAGAGTTGCACGCCGCCCAACTGGACAGTGCTGGAGCTGGGCCTCAATCCGCCTGATCTGCGCAGCCGGATCGAGCGCCGCAGCCACAACCTGTTTGAGCAGGGGTTATTGGCAGAGACCGAAGCCCTGATCGCGCGTTACGGCGCAGACCTGGGGCTGCTGAACACCATCGGCTACGACGAAGCCAGACGGCATCTGGCCGGCCAGATCAGCCGCGACCAGGCGGTTGCCGGCACCAGCCAACGCACCCGTCAGTACGCCAAACGGCAGCGCACGTGGTTCCGCCGGCAGCACAACCCCCTGTGGCTGGACGGCACGGATCTGCAGCAACAGCTTGAGCAGGCCTTGCAGGCGGTGGGGCAGGTCCTAGGGTGAGCGATGCACCAGCAACTGCTGCTCCGATTCCCTACAGCCTGGTCCTTTACCGCCTGAATGCCTCCCCGTCCCCGGTTTGATCGTCGTGCTCCCGTTCGGGAGCTGCCCAACATCAACGAACGCATCAGCTACCCCAACCTGCGGGTGGTCGACGCCGATGGCAGTCAGCTTGGGGTCATCACCAGAGAAGCAGCCTTGGAAGTGGCCAAGGACCGGGAGCTTGATCTGGTTCTGGTGAGCGAGAAAGCCGATCCGCCGGTGTGCCGGATCATGGATTACGGCAAGTACAAATTCGAGCAGGAAAAGAAGGCCAAAGAGGCCAAGAAGAAGTCGCACCAGACCGAAGTCAAAGAGGTCAAGATGCGCTACAAGATTGATCAGCACGATTACGACGTGCGGATCGGTCAGGCCGTGCGCTTCCTCAAGGCCGGCGACAAGGTCAAGTGCACCGTGATTTTCCGCGGCCGGGAAATCCAGCACACCGCGCTGGCCGAGGTGCTGTTGATGCGGATGGCCAAGGATCTCGAGGAAAGCGCCGAGATCCAGCAGCCGCCCAAGCGCGAAGGCCGCAACATGATCATGTTCCTGAGCCCCCGCAAGCTCAGCGCTGGCAAAGCGCAGGGCGAGGCCAAGCCCAAGGCCACCAAAGAGGTCCCCGCTGCCGCTGCAGCCGAGCGCAAGGTCTAAGGCGCCGGCAGCGACGCCGCCAACGCCTCCAGCAGCAGCTGCCAACCTGTGGCGGCAGCTTGCGGACGAAAGTCCTCGCGCTGATCGCACATGAATCCATGGCCGGCCCCCGGCACCACCACCAGGTCGCGCCGGCGTGGCGAAGCGCAAGCGCGCAGGGCCTGCTCGATCGCTTCGAGCTCCTGCTGTGGCATCAGCGGATCGTCCTGACCGCAGACGCACAACAGATCGCCAGCGATGCGCGGCAGCAGCTCCAAGGTGGGCGGCCCGCCGCCGGGGCGAAAGCTCGACACCCGCGCACCGTAAAAATCGCAGGTCAAGGCGACCTGCTCGAGGCTGGCCACCAGCAGCGAGAGGTGACCCCCAAAGCAGAAGCCCACGCACGCCACGGGCCTCTCTGGATGCGCACTCTGCTGCTGCAACCAGGTGATGGCGCGGCCGGCATCGGCGAGCACACCTGCAGCGCTGACCTGATCGCGGTGCAGCCGCCCCTCGGCCAGGCCATCGGGGCCATACCCCAGCTCCAGATCGGGGGCTGTGCGGGCAAAAATCGGCAGCGCCAGGGCGGCATAGCCAGCTGCAGCCAACCGTGAGCACAGCCCCCGCACCCAGCTGTTGAGACCGAACACCTCAGGCAGCACCAACACGGCGCCGCGGCAGCTGCCAGCAGCCTCAGGCCTGGCGTACCAGCAGCGCAGCATGGGCCCAGCGGCGGCGGGCGGCAGCTCAACCCATGCGGCGCTTACAGCAGCATCCAGGCGTTGCGCATCAGCGGCCATGGCGCACTCGTGGCATGCCTATGCCAAAGACGCAATTGTCACCTGAGCCCAGGGTCCGTAAGGTGGCCAGACGATCATCTGGCCCACACCCGGCGTGCGATTCCACATTCAGCAGGAAAGCGACATTCCGGCGTCCACCCAGCTGTACAACCAGATTTGCTTCGCCATTGCAGCGCGGCATTTTCCGCCAGGTCACCGGCTGCCAAGCACGCGGCAGCTGGCGATGCAGACCGGGCTGCACCGCAACACCATCAGCAAGGTCTACCGGCAACTGGAAAGCGATGGTGTCGTTGAAGCCATGGCCGGCTCGGGCATCTACGTGCGCGACCAACAGAACCCACGCGAAATCAAGCCGCCGCCGGGACCGCGCCACAAGGCGATCCCTGACATCGACCGCGAAGTGCGCCAGAGCGTTGATGGCCTGCTCAACGCAGGCTGCACGCTGCAGCAGGCACGAGACCTGCTCACCCGTGAGATCGACTGGCGGCTGCGCTGCGGCGCCCGTGTGCTGGTCAGCACGCCTCGAGAAGACATTGGCGCCTCGCTGCTGATCGCCGAAGAGCTGAGCCCCCATCTCGACGTACCGGTCGAGGTGGTGCCGATGGAGGAACTCGAGGCTGTGCTCGAGAGTGCCAACAACGGCACCGTGGTGACCAGCCGCTACTTTTTGCAGCCGATCGAAGCGATCGCCCAGCGCCACAGCGTGCGTGCCGTGCCCGTCGATCTCAACGACTTCCGCCATGAGCTTGATCTGCTCAAGGAACTGCGCACCGGCAGCTGCGTGGGACTGGTGAGCATCAGCCCCGGCATTTTGCGTGCCGCCGAGGTGATTCTGCACAGCATGCGCGGTAGCGAGCTGCTGGTGATGACCGCCAATCCGGACACCGGCAGCCGGCTGCTGGCCTTGCTGCGGGCCGCCAGCCATGTTCTCTGCGATCGCCCCAGCCTGCCTTTGGTGGAGCAAACCCTGCGTCAGAACAGAGGCCAGTTGATGCGGCTGCCGGTGGTGCACTGCGCGCAGAGCTATCTGGGCAACGCCACAATCGATCTGTTGCGCAAGGAAATCGGCCTGCTCGCGGCCTGAGCCTGCCTAGGCTCAGGCCATGCTCGACAGCATCCGGGCCGATCTCGCCATCATCAAAGAGCGTGACCCCGCCGCCCGGGGCACGCTCGAGATCCTGCTCTGCTACCCGGGCTTTCACGCCCTGGTGCTGCATCGCATCAGCCACAGGCTCTGGGGTCTGGGCCTGCCGCTGCTGCCGCGGCTGCTGAGCCAGCTCGGCCGCAGCCTGACCGGCGTGGAGATCCACCCCGGTGCCCGCATCGGCCGCGGTGTGTTCATCGACCACGGCATGGGGGTGGTGATCGGCGAGACCGCAGTGATCGGCAACAACTGTCTGCTCTATCAAGGGGCGACGCTGGGGGGCACCGGCAAGGCCAGCGGCAAACGCCACCCCACCCTGGAAGACAACGTGGTGGTGGGCGCCGGGGCCAAGGTGCTGGGCGCCATCGTCGTGGGCAGCAACACGCGCATCGGTGCCGGCTCGGTGCTGCTGCGTGACGTGGCTCCAGACAGCACCGTGGTGGGCATCCCCGGACGGGTCATTCACCAGTCGGGGGTTCGGATTGATCCGTTGGCCCACTCAGCGCTGCCTGACGCCGAGGCCACTGTGATCCGCAACCTGATGGAGCGCATTGATGCCTTGGAGGGCGAGCTGGCCCGCACCCAGGCCTGCCTGCGTGAACTCGCGGCCGGCCGGCCCCTGCAGGAACCCTGCCGCGGCGAGGCCCAGAACCTGAAGGACCGGGAAATCCTGGAATTTCTGGGAGAGAGCCAGCTGGTCAATCGCGACGCCGGCCTTTAACGACGATGTCAGCCCGGAAGCATGGCAGCCCGGGCTGCCTCAGGCCACCGTGCTGGCATCGTCTTCTACCTGGGCGCGTGGCTGGAACATGAACATCGAATAGATCACGTTGCGGCGCATCTGCGTCATCATTTCGAGGAACATGTCATAACCCTCGTTTTTGTATTCAATCAACGGATCTTTCTGGCCATAACCGCGCAGACCGACCGACTCGCGCAAGGCATCCATCGACTGCAGATGCTCGCGCCAAAGCGTATCGATCTGCTGCAGAATAAAGAAGCGTTCAGCCTGTCGCATGAGGCCCGAATTGAGCTGCTCAATCTGGCCCTCTTTGATGTCATAAGCATTGCGCATCTGCTCTTGCAAAAAGGCCTTCAGTTCATCAACTTGAAGTCCATTGAGCTGCTCTGTAGAGAGATCTTCGAGCAAGTAAATAAACTCCTTGACCTTCTCAACCAGGCTGGTGTAGTCGTTTTCTTCTGGCGGCAGATCAGGGTTGACATACGCCTCGACAATGTCATCGATGGTGCGTTCGCCGTAACCCAGAACCTGAAGCTTGAGATCCTGGCCTTCCAGCACACGGCGACGCTCGGCATAGACCGCCTTGCGCTGGTTGTTCATGACTTCGTCATACTCGAAGACCTGCTTGCGAATGTCGAAGTAATAGGTCTCAACTTTTTTCTGAGCACCCTCAAGCGAGCGGTTGAGCATGCCGGATTCAATCGGCATGTCCTCCTCGACGCGAAACGCGTTCATCAGGCCAGCAACGCGATCGCCACCAAAGATGCGCAACAGGTTGTCTTCCAGTGAGAGGAAGAAGCGTGTGCTGCCTGGATCACCCTGGCGTCCGGAGCGGCCGCGCAACTGGTTGTCAATGCGGCGTGATTCGTGACGCTCGGTGCCAATCACGTGCAGTCCACCAGCCTCGCGCACCTGCAGACCCTCGGGAATCACGACGCTGTCGTATTCGGCCTTGACCCGGCCGAGCAGATCGCGCAACGCCAGAATCTGAGCGTCATCGGTAGGGCCCTTTTCAGATGCCTGGGTGAGGCGCTCTTCGAGTTCCAGGGCGCTGAGAGCGCGGTCGCCCCAGGCAGCAACCAGATCTTTGGCAAGCTGGGCCAGCGCCTGATCGGTGTCATCACCAAGCTGGCAGGGGTACAGACTGCCGATCGCCCGCGCTTCGCTGGGGGCCTTGAAACTCGCGCCCTCACCTGCAAACCCGCCGCCCCCAGACGCTGCGCGCTGCAGCGGCACCGGCGGCCGATGACCCTCCTCAGGTCGCACCAGACGCGGCAGCAGGACCTCGCGCAACTTCAGGCGTGCCATGTAGTCGCTGTTGCCGCCCAGAATGATGTCGGTGCCGCGGCCGGCCATGTTGGTGGCAATCGTCACCGCCCCAGAGCGACCGGCCTGGGCAATGATCTCGGCCTCGCGCTCGACGTTTTCGGGCTTGGCGTTGAGCAGATTGTGGGGAATCTGCTGCTCGGCCAGCAGGCTGGAGAGCAACTCCGATTTCTCCACGCTGGTGGTACCCACCAGCACAGGCCTGCCCTGGCCATGAACCCCGGCGATTTCGGCGGCAACCGCCTGCCATTTGGCAGCCTCAGTTTTGTAGACCTGATCTGTCCAGTCACTGCGCTGACTGGGCCGGTTGGTCGGCACCTGGGTGACCTCCAGCTTGTAGGTCTTTTCGAACTCAACTTCTTCGGTCTTGGCCGTACCGGTCATGCCGGAGAGGCGCTCATAGAGCAGGAAAAAGTTCTGGTAGGTGATGCTGGCGAGCGTCTGGGTTTCAGGCTGAATCGCAACCGATTCCTTGGCCTCGATCGCCTGATGCAGGCCATCGCTCCAACGGCGTCCAGGCATGACCCGGCCAGTGCCTTCATCGACGATGACAACCTCATCGTTGCGCACGATGTAACTGACATCTTTAATGAAGAGCTCTTTGGCCTTGAGCGCATTGTTGATGAAGTGTGCCCAGGGATCGGCTGGGTTGAACAGATCATCGACGCCGAGCATCTGCTCGGCCTTGGCGTAACCCTCATCGGTGAGGGTCACATTGCGCTGTTTTTCATCGACTTCATAATCACCCTCTGGATCAATGCCGTCTTTGCCCATCTCGGCGGCGCGCAGCAGTGCAGCGGCAACCTGGGCCGCCTGCTCATACTTTTCCTGGGGCCTCTCCACCTGGCCCGAGATGATCAGCGGCGTGCGGGCCTCATCGATCAGGATCGAATCGACCTCGTCAATGATGCAGAAATAGGGCTGGCGCTGCACCACATCGGCGATGTCGGTCGCCATGTTGTCGCGCAGGTAATCAAACCCCAGCTCCGAGTTGGTGGCGTAGGTGATGTCGCAGGCGTAGTTGCGGCGGCGTTCAGCCGGCGACATGTCCTGCTGGATGAGGCCCACGCTGAGGCCGAGGAAGCGATGCACCTGGCCCATCATCTCGGCGTCGCGCCTGGCCAGGTAGTCGTTGACGGTGACCACGTGCACACCGCGGCCGGTGAGCGCATTGAGGTAGGCCGGCAGGGTGGCCACCAGGGTCTTGCCCTCGCCGGTCTTCATCTCAGCGATCTGGCCGTCGTTGAGCACCATGCCGCCGATCAACTGCACATCGAAGTGCCGCATGCCCAGCACGCGCCGGCTGGCTTCGCGCACCACGGCAAACGCCTGGGGCAAGAGCTCTGCCAGCAGCTGGCGCTGCCGTTGGCTCTGGCCGGCAAGCGCCTCAAATTTCTGGCGGAATTCGCCGGTCAGTCCACGCAACTCCTCATCGCTGAGCTGCTCCACCTCCTCCTCCAACAGATTGATGTCGGAGACAAGGGGTTGGTAGCGCTGGAGCTTGCGGGCGTTGGGATCCCCCAGCAGCAGCTTCAGCATGAGGTTGTGCGGCCATCGATGGGGCTCACCCTACCACTGCAAAACCGGCAGCAGTGCCCCAAAAGCAAGCCGGGGCAAGGCTTCTTGCCAGCATGTTGCACCCTGGCGCGAGGATGAGGCGATGCACAGCGCGGCCCAGCTTCACTTGATGCGCCATGGCAGCGGTGCGCGTGCCCTGCGGCTGGGACTTGGGCCACGCTGGCTGCCGGCAGCCGCCGTACGGCAGCTGCAACGACTGCTCGATGAGCACAGCTTCTGGGGGCAAGGGCGCAGCCTCAGTGGCCTGCGCACCATGCTCCAGGGCAGCGCCGCGGCCATCAGCCTGTGGCGCGGCAGGCAACTGGTGGGCTTCTGCCGGGCGAGCAGCGATGGCCGGTATCGCGCCGTGCTCTGGGATGTGGTCGTGGCTCCCGAACTGCAGGGTCA
>VGQS01000066.1 GCA_016882285.1 Cyanobacteria bacterium K_DeepCast_35m_m2_155
GGCCCCATTGGCCAGGGCCGCTTCGGCCATGGCTGCGATCACATCCGGATGGCGCAGGGGAGATCCTTCCGGTGCCTGAACCGAAACGATCAGGCCCGAGGCGCGCGCCGGTACCCGCGTTTCAGGCTGCATCACTGCAGAGCCAGGAGCGCCATTCGGCCAGATCAGCCGGCCGCGGTGCCGGTTGGCCGCTCGCCGGGGTGCTGGCCGGGGTGCTCGCGGCGGCAACCAGCGGTTGGTTGAGCTCCCAGGGATCTGGCGCCTGGTTGAGCTCTGGGTTGGCTGCATCGGCGGCGGGTGCTTCGTTGCGCCATGGCGCCACCGCTTCGTGCAGGGCCTCCTTGATCAGGCTGCCCATGCTGGCTGCAGCTGGAGGTGCCGGGGGTTGCTGCTGGACCTCACCGAGTTGCTGGCTCAGCCAGAAGGCCCCCTCCTCCCCGCAGCTTGTCAGCACGTTGGCTTGGACAACGCGCTCCAAGGCGCTCACGCCCTGGCGGTGCACGATCTGCTGGCTCAGGCGTTGGGCCAGCTCGCTTTGGCGGTTGATCACCGCGTCGATCAGCAGAACCGCTGGATCGGGGCGGTCCTGATGGGGCAGCTGCAGGGGGTCAGACACGGCCTTGGGGGATCAGGAGAGCTTGCGATCCAGCAAGGGGCGGATCGCCAGAAACAATCCGGTGGCCAATGCGGCGAGCACTCCCAGGCAGGTGCCGCTGGTGAGCTGACCGTAGGGAGCGTTCAGCACGACGGCATGGAGGGAGAGTTCGCCGCCGTAGGCGGCCCGAATCGGTTCTATGGCGAAGGTAAGGGGATTTAGGGCCGCGAGCCACCCCAGCCAGCTCGGCATGAAACTCAACGGGGCCAGGGCTGTGCTGGCAAACAGCAGGGGCAGGTTGGCCACAAAGATCACCGCAATCAACTCGATGTGGCCCGGCAGGGCAAAGGCCAGCCCGAGGCTCAGGGCCGTCACCGCAAACACCAGCAACAGCAGGGTGATCAGCACCAACACAAGACCGCCCGCACCAGGCCAGCCGTAACCCAGCACAGCGGCGGTGCCCATGATGGCTGCGCTTTGCAGCAGGCTCAGCGTTGTGATGTAGAGCACCGAAGCCAGCACGATCGAGCTGCGTGAGCGCAACGGGGCTACCAGCAGACGATTCAGGAAGCCAAATTCGCGATCAAACATCACCGGCAGCCCGGCGTTGAGGGCACCGCTGAACGCGGTGAACACGATCACCCCGGCACCGAGAAAGCGTCCATAGCTCAGCCCCCCTGGCAGCAAGCCCTCGGGAGCCTTGGCAAACAGAGCTCCGAACAGAATCAACCAGATCAGCGGCTGCAACACGCCTGCCACCAGCGTGGACGGGCGGCGCGCCAGCTGCACAAACAGTCGCCGGGTCAGGGCCAGGGTCTCCTGACTGATTTCGGCAAAGGCTGAGCCTTCGCGGCTGCCTGCTGCGGATGCGGTGTTCAGGGTGGGATTGGCGCTGGTCATCGGTTAACGCATGCTCTGTTTGCGTTCGGCCTTGGCATCGCGGCTGCCGGCCACGGCCAGTTCCGCATCCATCAGGGTGCGGCCGGTGGCCTGCAGGTAGACATCATCGAGGCTGGGGCGGCTCTGGGCCAGGGCAAAGACCGGCAGGTCGGCTTCGGCCAGCTGACGCCTGAGCTGTTCGATGACGCCGTCGTGTTCGATCACCAGGTTGAGCGAGAAGCCCTGGGCCCGGTTGACCACCACTTGGCGCACCCCACTGCAGGCCTCGAGCAGCGAGCGCACCCGCTCGGCTTCGCTCTCAGAGCTGAACTCGCGCACCCGCAGGGTGACCCGATCGCCCCCCAGCGCGGCTTTGAGTTCAGTCGGTGATCCTGAGGCGATCACACGGCCGCCTTCGATGATGGCCAGCTGGTCGGCCAGCGCATCGACCTCTTCGAGGTAATGGCTGCTGAGCAGCACGGTGGTGCCGCTGCTGGCCAGCTGCCGCAGCACCTGCCAGATGGCGCTGCGGCTCTCAATGTCGAGCCCGACGGTGGGTTCATCGAGCACCAGCACCTTGGGGCTGTGCAGCAGGCCTGCGGCCAGATCGAGGCGGCGCCGCATGCCACCTGAATAGCTGCCGCAGCGGCGGTCGATCCAATCGGCCATGCCCAGCAGGGCGATCAGTTCAGTGATGCGCTGATCGCGCTGTTGCCGCTCCAGGTGATAGAGATCGCCCTGGAGTTCAAGCAGCTCGCGGCCGCTGAGGATCTTGTCGATCGCCACCTCCTGGGCCACGTAGCCCAGCAGACGTCGCACGCCGCGCGGATCGCGCAGGGCGTCGATGCCGGCGATGTGCACGCTGCCCGCATCAGGAGCCAACAGGGTGCACAGGATGCGCAGCGTGGTGGTCTTGCCGGCCCCATTGGGCCCCAGCAGGCCAAACAGGCAGCCCTCAGGCACGCTCAGGGACAGCCCATCGAGGGCAACGACCCCGCCCTCGCCGCGCCGGGCAGCGCCAAAGCGTTTGCTGAGGTTCTGGAGCTCTATCAAGCCGGTGGACAAGCCAGTGCTCAAGCCGTCGGATCTCCTGGTCTCGGCGCTGGGGTGAATCTAGAGGCCTTGCAGGGGAGGTAGCAGGGCCATCAGCTCGCCAACCGCGAGTCCGGATCCCTGGGGAGAGCGGGCCAGCAGCAGCAGCAGGCAGATGCCGAACAGATAAAAAATCGACCAGCGGAACACCCCCCGGGCCGCAGCAGGGTCGTCGGGACGCTGGCGCAGGGCGTGGCATTGCTGCAGCAACCTTGCATTGAATGGAATCACCAGCAGCGCGTACAGCACCCCTCCACTGGGCAAGACCAGAGCGCCCAGCAGGCTGACCAGCACGGTCAGCCAGGCATAGGTCTGGATACCGCGCACCGTGACGGCGACTCCCTTGACCACAGGCAGCATGGGGATGCCGACCTCGCGGTAGTCATCGCGCAGCAACAACGCAAGCGCCCAGAAATGGGCGGGCGTCCACACCATCACCAGGGCGAACAACCACCAGGCCCCCAAGCTGAGATGGCCACTGATCGCAGCGGCCCCAACCAGGGGCGGAATCGCTCCAGCGACCCCGCCGATCACAATGTTTTGCGCGGTTCGTGGTTTCAGCAGCGCGGTGTACAGCAGCACATAGCTGCACAGACCCAGCAGGGCCAACGCCGCCGCCAGCGGGTTGGCGCCCAGGCACAACACCAGCACAGCGGCCGTCGTCAGGGCCACAGCAAGGGTCATGGCCATACCCTGAGCCAGACGGCCAGAGGGCAGGGCTCGTCCGCTGGTGCGCTGCATGCGACCGTCGAGCTCCTGCTCCCAGAGGCAGTTCAAGATGCCGGCAGCCGCTGATGCCAGGCTGCCGCCCAGCAGGGTGAGGCTGATCGTTGCGCTGTTGGCTGGCCAGCCTTCGCTCAAGGCCATGCCTCCAGCGGTGGTGGCCAGCAGCAAGGGGATCAGCCTTGGCTTGGCGATCTCCAGCCAGGCCGGCAGTTTGGCCTTGGGCCGTGCACGTTCATGGCAAGCGGCGCTGGGCTGGGCGTTGACGGTGGCGCTAACCATGGGCGACCTCGCGACTTAAACCGGCGGCCAGCACCGCCACCAACAACGAAGCCACGACCTGATGGGCGACGGTGAGCAGTGGTGCCTGCAGCTGCCAATGCCAGCTGCTCAGTCCCAGGCCGAGCTGCAGCAGGACCAACACCACGGCGCTCACACTCAGCGCGCGCACAACGGGGTGCAGCCCCCGCTGCAGCGCCAGCACTGCCTGCACGCCGACAGCGCCTGCGGCGATGCTGCCGAGATGGCGATGGGCGTTGAGCCATTGACAGCCAATACCTGCTGAGAGACAGTCCTTGGCTGCCCATTGACTGGCCATCAAACCGCCGACGAGGCATTGCCCCAGAACGGCGATCAGGCTGATCGCAGCCAGCACCATCCACAGCCGTGGTGAGCCGCTGGTTGGAGCGGGTGCCTGCAGGCCAAGCAGCTGCTGGCTGGTGGCACTCAGGAGTGCGACCAGCAGCAGTGCCGTGGCCAGATGCGCAGTCACGACGGCACTGGGGAGCAGGGCCAGCACTGTGAGTGCGCCCAATCCGCCTTGCACCATCACCAACAGCAGCGCAGCGCCGCTCAGCCAGGGCAGCCAGCGCGGCAGTTGCCGCCGCTGCCAGATGCTGATGCTGCACAGCACCAGCAGTGCCACCCCAACAACAAAGGCATCAAGCCGGTGAAACCACTCCAGGAAGACCTGCATGTTCATGCGCCCGCCCGGCAGCAACGAGCCGTAGCAAAGTGGCCAGTCAGGGCAGGCCAGGCCGGCCTCCATCACACGGGTGGCGCCGCCAATGCCAACGAGGGCGACCAGCGCGACGACCAAGTGGCTGCAGAGCTGGGCCAGACGCGTGGAGAGAAGTGCTTCGCTCCAGCGGGTGTCCACAGCAGGCGAGTGCGACTGGCGTCAACCTAGGGAGGCTGTTTCGAAGTGGTGCTCCCGTGGCGATCAGGTCGCGGTTTTGAAACACAGCACCGATAACCCCTGACGTTCCTGCTGGGTGCTGCCAACGACAGATCTCAAAGTGCGTGCATCTCAAGATCAAGAGCGCGCAACCGGGCCTGACTCCATAACGTGACCCCATTGGCTCGCTGAACTGGTGCCATGGCCGTGCCTACCGCACTGATCACGTTGCTTATCGGCATGGTGCTCACCCTTGCCGGGCTTTGGGTCGGGCACAACGTCAACCTGCTTCCGGTTGATGCCAGCAGCAACGCACCGGTTTACGACGCGTTGTTTGAAGTGCTGTTCAGCATCGGCACGGTGCTGTTCCTCGGCATCGTCGGCCTGTTGATCTACAGCCTGGTGCGCTTTCGCCGCCGCGCTGGCGACCTGGGCGATGGCGCGGCGATTGAAGGCAATCTGCCCCTGGAGATTGTCTGGACCGCGATTCCTGCGGTGGTTGTGCTGTTTGTCGGCATCTACAGCTACGACATCTACGAGCGCATGGGGGGTATGGCCTCCTTTCATGACCACAGCGCCATGCAGGTCGCCACGCAGCAGGTCGCCTACCAGAGCGCATCGGTCGAGGCAACGCAGGATCCACCGGCAGAGCGCATCTGGGGCGGCATTGGTCGCAGCACGCAAGACGGTGTGAGCCCCGTCGTGCTGCCGGTTGATGTCACAGCGATGCAGTTTGCGTTCATCTTTCACTACCCAGGGCCTGGTATCACCGCAGGGGAGCTGCATGTGCCCTTGGGTCAGCCCGTGCGGCTGCGCATGGAGGCCAAGGATGTCATCCATGCATTTTGGGTGCCGCAGTTTCGGCTCAAACAGGATGTGATTCCTGGTCAGCCCACCCTGCTCACCTTCACGCCGACGCGGGCTGGGAGCTATCCGATCGTGTGCGCAGAACTCTGCGGCCCGTACCACGGCGGTATGCGTTCCACTGTTGTGGTGCACGAACCGGAGGCTTTTGACGACTGGCTCAAGAGCAATACCCCGGCCACCCTGGCCTCGGCCAGCGGCGGCATCAGCACCAAGTCGATTTCCTGAGCTCAACGGACCCGTTTGCCATGACCGCCTTCACTCCAGCCGAACTTGAGCCCCGCAGCCTGCAACCCCAGGGGTGGCTCAAATATTTCAGCTTCAGTCTCGATCACAAGGTGATCGGGCTGCAGTATCTGGTGTGCGGGTTTGCGTTTTATCTGATTGGTGGTGCGCTGGCCGGTGTGATTCGTACTGAGCTGGCGAGTCCAATGTCTGATTTCGTGAGCCGCGATACCTACAACGAGGTGTTGACGCTGCACGGCACCATCATGATCTTTTTGTGGATTGTTCCTGTGGTGAATGGGGCTTTTGGCAATTACCTGATTCCCTTTTATGTTGGCGCGCGTGACATGGCCTTCCCCCGCCTTAACGCCGTCGCGTTTTGGTTGATTCCGCCGGCGGGTATTTTGTTGATCAGCAGTTATTTTCTGGCTGGCGCTGCTTCGCAGTCAGGTTGGACCGCCTACCCGCCCCTGAGTCTCACGACCCCTGCGGCCGGTCAGATCGTCTGGATTCTGAGCGTGCTGCTGCTTGGCGGCAGCTCCATTTTTGGGGGCATCAATTTCATTGCCACGGTGCTCAAGCTGCGCAGGCCAGGGCTGAAACTTATGCAACTTCCGATGTTTTGCTGGGCCATGCTCGGCACCAGCATCCTTGTTGTGCTGGCTACCCCCGTTCTGGCAGGGACCCTGATTCTTTTGAGCTTTGACATCATTGCCCACACGGGATTCTTTAATCCTCAGCTGGGTGGCAATGTGGTGGTGTACCAACACCTGTTCTGGTTCTACTCACACCCGGCGGTTTACATCATGGTGCTGCCTGCTTTTGGCCTGGTCAGCGAAATTCTGCCGGTGCACGCACGCAAGCCCTTGTTTGGCTACACCACCATGGTCTATTCCATCATGGCCATTGTTGTGCTGGGCTTGATCGTCTGGGCTCACCACATGTTTACCAGCGGCACTCCCCCCTGGATGCGGCTCTTTTTCACCATTGCGACGTCGTTTATCGCCGTTCCGACTGGCATCAAGTTCTTCAACTGGCTGGCAACACTCTGGGGCGGCAAGATCGCTCTCAATAGCGCCGTTCTGTTCTCCTGTGCCTTCATCTTCAATTTTGTCTTCGGTGGCATCACCGGTGTCGCATTGGCGCAGGTGCCCTTTGATATTCATGTGCATGACACCTACTTTGTGGTCGGTCACTTCCACTACATCGTCTATGGCGGCTCGGTGTTCGTGATCTTCGCCTCTCTGTATCACTGGTATCCCAAATTCACAGGCAGGCTGCTGAACGAAGATCTCGGCCGTCTTCATTTCGTTCTCACCTTCATCGGCTTCAACCTCTGTTTTGCTCCCCAGCACTGGCTTGGCCTCAACGGCATGCCCCGTCGTGTGGCCGAATACGACCCCGCCTTCACCACCTGGAATCAGGTCAGCAGCGTTGGTGCGTTGCTGATGGCCGTGAGCACGCTGCCCCTGCTGATCAATGTGGTGCTGACAGCCATGCGTGGCCAGCACGCCGGTGACAACCCCTGGAATGCCCTGACCCCGGAGTGGCTCACCAGTTCGCCTCCCCCGGTTGAGAACTGGATTGGCGAAGCCCCGTTGGTCACTGAGCCCTATGGCTATGGCGAAGCGCCTGGAACCGTTGAGGTCAACAGGTTGAGCGGCAAGGACCTCTGGGCCCAGGGCAAGCCCTGATCCTCTGCGATGTCCCCTTCCCCCTCCCCCCTGCTCTGACGATGGATACCCGCCTGCAACCCCTTGCCGATGGGCTTGAGCCCAGCGCCCTGGCCAGCGACTCCACCCATGCGGGGTTGAGCGTGGCTGCAGAGCATGGTCACGGTGATTTTCGCCTGTTTGGGCTGGCCACGTTCCTGGTGGCAGACGGCATGACCTTTGCCGGTTTTTTTGCTGCCTATCTCACCTTCAAGGCCGTCAACCCGCTGCCCAGCGGAGCGATCTATGAGCTGGAGCTCTTGCTGCCGACCATCAACACGGTGTTGTTGCTGATCAGCAGCCTGACCTTTCATCGCGCTGGCAGCAGCTGCCGCCGCGGAGCCATGCAGACCTGCCGCCTTTGGTTGTTGCTGAGTGGCGGCCTGGGTGCGGCCTTCCTGGCTGGACAGATGGTCGAATATTTTTCGTTGCCCTTCGGACTGCGCGACAACCT
>VGQS01000067.1 GCA_016882285.1 Cyanobacteria bacterium K_DeepCast_35m_m2_155
GCCAAGCCCCCACCTCGCGCCCAGCGACCAGCGTCGCTGGGCGGCTGGTGAGCCACCCCTTCCTCTCCGGTGAGGCTGGCTACAGCTGCTACCGCACCCCCGGCCTGGCGATCACTAGGGCGGGCAGCGTGCTGGCGTTCTGCGGCGGGCGCGTCGACAACTGCAAGGATGAGGGCAACATCGACGTGGTGCTGCGCCGCTCCGACGATGGGGGCCGCAGCTGGGGGCCCCTGCAGGTGCTGGCTGACGACGGCCCCAATCCCTGCAAGATTCCGCTGCCGGTGGTGCTGCCCAGCGGCCGCATCCTGTTGCTGTGGCTCTGGAATGCCTCGGTGAAGCGCGAGGCCGACCGAGGCAGGCGCTATGTGCGCATCACCCACTCCGATGACGACGGCCGCAGCTGGGCCCCAAGCCGCGACATCACCGACCAGGTGCGGCTGCGGGGCTGGAAGCCCTGGTATGGCATCGGCCCCGGCCACGGCATCGTCAAGCAGCTGGAGCCCGCCGCCGGCCGCATCGTGGTGCCCGCCCGGCACGGCCGCCGCGGTGGCGGCAGCGCCTCCCACCTGCTGCTCTCCGACGACGGTGGCCTGAGCTGGCGGGTGGGGGCGGTGGCCGGCTACAGCCCCTCGAGCGAGTGCACGGTGGCCGAACTGGGCGATGGCCGACTGATGCTCAACAGCCGCAGCGACGGCGGCCGGCGCATCGTGAGCATCAGCGACGACGGCGGCCTCACCATGGCCAGCAGCGGCCCCGACCCCCAGCTGATCGAACCGCGCAACGGCTGCCAGGCCAGCCTGCTCACCTATGCCTTCGGCCCGAACCGCCAGGCCACCCTGCTGTTCTCCAATCCGGCCGACCCGGAGCAGCGCACCAACGGTCGCCTGCGGCTCAGCCGCGACAACGGCCAGACCTGGAACCGGGGCTTCGGCTATGGCGACGGCCCCGGCAGTTTCAGCGGTTACAGCGACCTCGCCCGCTTCGCTAACGGCGATCTGGCGCTGCTGGTGGAAGCCGGCGCCAGCGCGCTGAAGGGCCGCGGCCATCGCCGCCACGACGGCATCTGCTTCCAGCGCATCCCCTTCCCGCTGATCGAGTCGGCCTAGCGAATCGCCCACTGATCACACCATGAATCCCGATCAGATTGCCAGACAGATTTCAGGAGAGAAGCATGCCACTGCACGCCTCTCCAGAGAAGCTCGGCAAGGCGATCGCAGCCACGTGATCATCCATGAAATCATCGACGCAGCCAGCGACCGCGCGCCAAGACAGCTGGGCTACTTTGTTGAGAAAAGAACCACATCACGCGCCGAGCACGAATTAGCATCAGCACTTGCCAAACTCAATCAGGACGCCAGCTCCACGCGGGTCAGGTCGCTTCCAACCCCGCAGATCTTTGCCACCTTCCAAAGCGGGGATCGCCATGTGATCTACCAGGAGTTCATGAGTGGCATCGGGCTCCTGCCTTCCCGAGACAAGGAAGGGCCAGCCGAGGTCGAGCCTGCATTGGCAGCCGCAATAGCCCATTTCAACCGCGGCGCTCACGAGCTCCTCGCCTCTCGCCCTTCCATGCCGCCAAGAGCGCAGATCCTGCGGCGTCGCGCCCAAAGCCTCCTGCGCAGCCACGCCGGAATATTCACCGCCAGAGAAATCTATGGATGCTTTGCAGGAATCTTCAAGGAGCTGACAGCTTGGCCATTGATCATGAGCCACAACGACATTCACCTGGGCAATATCTCAATTGAAAATCCTCTCGCCGACAACGAAGAAATCCGCCTGATCGACTTCGGCCAGCTTGAATGGAATTACATCGGAGCCGAACTACATCATTTTGCCGTTCTGTCCTGCGAAGACAGAGAGATCTCGTCCGGACTCTCGCAAGGCTTTTTCCAGCGGCTATCGGCAGCCTATGGGAGCCAGCTTCAGATTCCCTTGCCCATCGTCCAAGCCGGCGCCTATGCCTATGCCGCTCACCGCACCTGCCTGAGGCTGGATTCATCCCCCCAGGGGGCCCAAGCAGAACTTCTACTGATGCTTGAGCTGCTTGCGAAAAGCGAGAAACTACTGAACATCGAGACGTCGCGCTCAGATCTTTTGATCTTGCTCAGATCAATGAGCGCAGCCATAAAAGACGCCAGAAAAAGAGAGAAGCACTTGCGCAAACGCGTCAAAAAACTTCAGAGCAAAACCAAGCTTCAGGAGCAATAAGACTCCCACCCCAGGTAGCCAGACACCAACCAGCCGCGCCGCCTGGCGCAGCTCACGCAGACTCGCCCAATCCCTCCGCCAGCAGCCACTGGGCCACCGCCAGCAGCTCGCGCCGCTCCGCCCGATCACGGGGAGCCTGGGGGCTGGGCTGGGGCAGCGGCAGGGGAAACAGCTCCCGCCAGCTGCAGCCCCACACCCGCTGGGCGAAGCGGTCGTTGCTGGCGCCGTAGCGTTCCTCCAGGCGGTTGAGGAGTGGGGCGCTGAGACCCTGGTAAGGCTCGGCCTGCCAGCCCTGCTCCAGCGCCAGCCGCTCGAGGGCTTCGCGGATCCTGGCCTTGCACACCGGGCTGCGCCAGGCCTTGGGGTGTTGATGCTGCAGCCGGCGGGCCAGCCGCTGGGCAATCCACACCGCCTGCCAGCCCGGCTGAGCATTGGCGCGCTGGTCGAGGGGCTGGAGCCCGGTGCAGTCGGCCACACCCACGGCCTGCAGCAAGCGCTCACAGGGATCGCCATCGCCGGCGCGGAAGGGCAGAAAGCTGCAGCGCACCTGGGCACTGGCCAGGGCCTCGCCAAACAGCTCCTCGAAATCGCAGGCGCTCTCGCCGCCGCTGCGCATGGTGCGGGCCAGATAACGCTCAAAGGACACGCCGAAATAGAGGCGCTTGATCAGCTGGGTGTAGCGGGAATTGAGATAGGCCGGCTGGTCGCGCAGGAAGGCCACCAGCTCGAGCGCCACCCCGCGCCGCTCGAGGAAGAGAAGGAGGTCGGCCAGGAGGGTGCCGCCCGACGTGCAGCGGCTCGGCTCAGCCAGCACCAGCGAGAGGATCTCGGCCGACACCAGGGGCCTGCAGCCCTTCCGCGCCGCCCGATCCAGCAGTTTTCCCCAGGGGCGCAGGTTTCCCTGGCGCAGGGCTTTGACCAGACGCAGGTGATCGCGGCGCTTCTTGGGGTAGAGCAGCCCGTGCTGGCGCAGGAAGGGCTGGTTTCGCTTGAGCCGGTGCTGGATGTAGGTGGAGGCCGTCTTGTGGATCCCCACATGCAGCACCAGGGTGGGAGAAACCAAGCGACGGCGGATGGGCAGTGCGGGCAGCCTAGGAGGCCTGGGCCGAGCGGCTGAGCCAGGCTTCGGCGCGGCGGCGCAGGCCCCGCTGGCAGCGGCGCTCGAGGCGATCAAGCAGCTGCAGCAATGCCAGGCGCAGCACCGGCGCCGCCAGCGGAGCCGCTGCCGCCGGCAGCTCCGCCCACACCCGAGCCTCAGCCTCGAGCCCCGCCTCGCGTGGCCAGATGCTGGCCTCCAGGCCGAACTGGAGACGCTCCTGCCATTCTCCCAGCCCCTCCACCCGTGCCTCCAGCTGGCGAATGGTCAGCCGCTCCCCATCCCAGAGTGCCTCCAGGGTCACCTGGGGCTGCAGGGTCCAGCCGGCCACGGCGTAGGGCCGTGAGCGGTAGAGGTAGCGCTGGTCAGCGGCGGCCCGCAGGCGGGCCGGATCGAGCAGGCCGCGCAGCGGTCTGAGCGGCCGCGCCAGGAAGGTCTGCAGCTGCTCCCCCTTGTCAGCAGCCAGGCTCGGCTCCAAGGGCACCTGGATCCGCCGCCGCTGCTCCAGTCTCACGGGGCATCGCGGAAGGGAGTGGCAACGGCACCCCCAGCAGCCAGCAGATCCTCGATCTCGCACACCGGGAAGCGGTTGATCGCCTGGAGGGCGCGGCGGGCATTGCCGCGCAGCTGCTCGCTGATCGCCTCGCAGTAGGGCACCTGGGCCAGCAGGTCCACCGTGCGGCGCAGGATCCGCACCACATCGCCCTCATCGAGGGAGGTGTTGGCGATCACGTCGCTCCAGCTAGCCCCCCTGGCCCAGGCATGCACCAGGCCCGTGAGCTCCGGCTCCCACCAGAGCGGGAAGGTCACCTTGGCGCGCTGCTGCTGGCGCTCCAGCTCGCGGCGCAGGCCGCGCAGGTCGTGCAGGGCCTCCTCGGCGGCCGGTGGCGGCGGGTAGCCGCACCAGAGATCGGGGCGGTTCACCTCGGTGGAGATCGCCTCAAACACGGCCGCCAGCTGGGGCGGATCGAGCTCATCGAGGTGGCCGCTCATCAGCGCCAACCCGAGCCAGAGCTCGTTGTCACCGCGCAGGGCGGCCACGGTGCGGCCCACCTCGGTGGGCTCGAGGCCATCGGCCCCGGCCAGGGCCCCGAAGAAACGCAGCACCTCGATCAGGGCCAGGAAGGTGTCCCAGTGGCGGTTGGAGCGGAAGTGCAGCAGCCGCTGGCGCTCCTCGATCTCCAGCTGCAGCTCCTCCATCCGCCGGCGGTGCTTCTTGAGCTGGCGGCGGTCACCCCAGCGGTGGGCCGGATGCAGCTCCAGCTGCTCCTCCAGCTGGTGCACAAGCTGGGCGTGGGCCTGCACCTCGCCCGCCAGGTCGTACTGGGGGGTGACCATGTCGTGGCGGCTGGCCATGTGGGCCACCGCCAGGGCCAGACCGCCGCTGGCCTGGTCGCCGTGACGCAGTTCGCCGACATGGCGCAGCTCGGGCGCCTCCACCTGGCTCACCTGCAGGCAGCTAAGCTCGGCGTGCAGGGCCACCACGGCGCCGCAGGGCAGCAGCAGCCAGACGTTGTCGTCGGTGAGGCACTTGAGCAGGGGGAACTGTCCCGGCCCCTTCACCTTCGCCACGATCACCGCCGGCGTCACACGGCCCCGCAGCTGGGGCGCCTTGAGGCTCACCAGGGTGCCCTCACTGGCGAACTGCAGGGCCAGGGTGAGCTCATGGGCGAGGGTTTCCTCGGCCTGCTGCTGCAGGATCCGCAGCAGGCGCCGCTCCTCGCGCAGGTGCCCCCGCTGTTTCTCGTAGTCCTCGAAGTCGTCCCAGGGCACCTCGCCGGAGCCGTCTTCCAGGCTCTCGAGCTGCTGCATCAGCTGGGCGATCCGGGCTTCATCCTCGACCAGATCCAGGGTGGCCAGGTAGCGCCCGAAGCTGCGCTCCACCAGCTCCTTGGCCTTGGCCAGGTCGTAGCGCTGCAGCAGGTTGAGCACCATGCCGTAGCTGGGGGTGAACTGGCTCACCAGCGGATCGGCGGGCGCGGTGGCCAGCTGGCCCGCCTCGCGCACCCCCTCAAAGCGGCTCTGCACCGTCACCACATAGCCCTGGGAGTCGAGGCCGCGCCGACCGGCCCGGCCGGCCATCTGCAGGAATTCACTGCCCATCAGGGGCCGGTGGCCCCGCTCGGTGCGCTTGGAGAGGGCCGAGATCACCGTGGTGCGGGCGGGCATGTTGATGCCGGCGGCCAGGGTTTCGGTGGCGAACACCACCTTGATCAGTCCCTGCTGAAAGAGCTCTTCGATCAGCTCTTTCCAGGCCGGCAGCACGCCGGCGTGGTGGGATGCGATGCCCCGCAGCAGGGCCTCGGCGTGGCCGCCCTCCCGCACCGCCTCGGGGCTGGTGGCCACGAAGGCATCGAGCCGGGCCCTGATGCGGGCCTGCTCCGCCGGGGTCACCAGGGTGGCCTTGCCCAGCTCCTTGACCCCCTTGTCGCAGCCGCGGCGGCTGAAGATGAAATAGATGGCGGGCAGCATCTCGCGCTCGGCCATCTGGGCCACCACAAAGCCCAGGGGCGGCGCCTCGGGCTGGGGCGGCTTGGGCGTTTTCGGGCCCTTGCGGTGGCTGCCCTTGGGGGCGCGCCACACCTTGCAGTTGGGATGGAGCCCCGTGCCCTCGTCGTTGAGCAGGGGGTGCAGGCCCTTGGCACTGCAAAAGCTGAAGGCCAGCGGCACCGGCCGATAATCGCTGAACACCAGGCGGGTGGGACCATGCACCCGCTCGATCCAATCGGTGAGCTGGCCGGCATTGGCCACCGTGGCCGAGAGGGCCACGAGCTGCACCGGCGGCGGGCAGTGGATGATCGATTCCTCCCAGACGGTGCCCCGCTGGGAGTCGTTCATGTAGTGGCACTCGTCGAGCACCACCGCCTCCACGCCCTCGAGCGGGTCATCGCCTGAGTCGGCTTCCGCGTAGAGCATGTTGCGGAAGATCTCGGTGGTCATCACCACCACCTGGGCCTCACGGTTGAGGCTGAGGTCGCCGGTGAGCAAGCCCACCTTGTCGGCACCAAACTGCGCGCGGAAATCGCGCAGTTTCTGGTTGGAGAGCGCCTTCAGCGGCGTGGTGTAAAACACCTTCTGGCCGTGGGCCAGGGCGCGGTAGATGGCGTATTCGCCCACCAGCGTCTTGCCCGACCCCGTGGGAGCGCTCACCACCACCGAGTGCCCCTGGTTGAGGGCATCGATCGCCTCCAACTGGAAGTCGTCGAGCGGAAAGGGAAAAATCGCCGCCGGATCGAGGGCTGCAGACACCGGCGCAGGCTGGGGCATGGAGTAATCCTATGGGGGCTCAGGCCAACTCCAACCACTGGCGCAGCGCCCGTTCCAGCCGGGCCAGCTCCTCCCCCTGCAACAGGCCCAGCAGCTCGCGCACCTGGGGCCGCGACGCTGTGAACAGCTTGTCGACCATCAGCTGGGCTGGTCGCGGCAGGCCATTGGCCACTGAGGGCTCCAGGGGCAGGCGCAACAGTGGGGCCTCCACCATCCGCGTGGTGAGCGGACAGCAGGTGAGGGTCGGATGCTCGCTCAGTCAGCGATCAGCCTGCACCACAACGGCCAAGCGGCGCTGGTGATCAAAACTCGCCACAGGATTACCCAGCCGCACCACCGCCCCACGGCGCAGGGGAGGCGGGGTCATGGGGTCCAGTCGTTCCAGCGGGGCAGCCGGGCCAGCTGGGCATCAGAGGCCTCCCAGCGGGCCACCAGACGCGACTGGCGGCGACACTCCTCGCCATCGCGAAACTGGCGCAGATACAGCCGCAGGGCACGGCGCACACAGACGCTGAGACTGCAGCCGATCTGGCAGGCCACCAGCTTCAGACTCGCCTCCAGCTCAGGATCGAGCCGCACCCCTAGGTGCCGGCCGGCGGTGGTGGGTGTCGCATGGGAGACGGCGGGCATGGAGTTGGCCGTTGGGAGAGAGGTGGCGGTTGGAAGCACAGGGATCCACAGGGGGAGGTGTTGGTTGGCGATCGATTTGGGTTTGTGAAACAGAACGTTCAACAGGTTGCAAACGCCTCAGAGCGGAGCTGCCCGAGGAAATAAATCCCTACAGCGAGATCACAAGCAGGCCCGACACGAGCGAGCCCAGCTCCCTAGTGCCCGGGCTGTCCCATGCGGCGTGGCCGTGGCAGCGCGGTGCAACACGCTGTTGAACAGGCTCGATTTAGCGTTTGGGCACTGCGGTCGGATCATTGGGGTCAAGGCCATTGGGATCGAGGCCATTGGGAGCGAGCGCATCAGGGAGCAGCGCCCCGGCCGGCCACTGGCGGCAGGAGCTGCAGCGCCAGCTCGCGGGCCTGCCCGAGCCGCGCCGCCGCGCCCTGCGCAGCTTTGAACCCGCTGACGCCGCCGCTGCCCTGCGAACCAGCGCCGCAGCCCCCCTGCTCGATCTAGCCA
>VGQS01000068.1 GCA_016882285.1 Cyanobacteria bacterium K_DeepCast_35m_m2_155
GCCGTGGTGCGCATCGACACGGTCAAGCGCACCATCAATCCCCTGGGTGGCCTGTTCGGTCAGGGCCCCTCGATCCAGCAGCAGCAGGGCCAGGGGTCGGGCTTCATCACCCGCTCGGATGGCGTGATCCTCACCAACGCCCACGTGGTTGAGGGGGCGTCGGAGGTGAGCGTCACCCTGCCCGACGGGCGCACCTTCACCGGCAAGGTGCTTGGGGGTGACCCTTTGACCGATGTGGCTGTGGTCAAGGTGGTGGCCAGCCGGCTGCCGGTGGCACCCCTGGGTGATTCGAGCAAATTGCGCCCCGGCGAATGGGCCATCGCCATCGGCAACCCGCTCGGCCTCGACAACACGGTGACAGCCGGCATCATCAGCGCGATTCAGCGCACCAATGCTTTGGGTGAGGGGCAGCGGGTTCCCTACATCCAGACCGATGCGGCGGTGAACCCCGGCAACAGCGGCGGTCCGCTGATCAACGATCGCGGTCAGGTGATCGGCATCAACACTGCGATCCGCCAGGCCCCCGGCGCCGGCCTGAGCTTTGCGGTGCCGATCAATGTGGCCCGGCAGATCGCCGAGCAGATCGTGGCGCGCGGCTATGCCAGTCACCCCTACATCGGTGTGCGCTTGCAGGCCTTAACGCCGCAACTGGCGCGCGAGATCAACGCCTCCACCAGCGCCTGCCGTCTGCCCGAGGTCAAGGGCGTGGTGGTGGTCGATGTGCTCGACGGCAGCCCCGCCGCCAAAGCCGGGCTCAAGAGCTGCGATCTGATCGAGGCCGTGGGCGGGAAAGCGGTGCAAAACCCCTCAGAGGTGCAACTGGCGGTCGATGCGGCCCGTGTGGGCTCTTCGCTCGAGCTGCGCGTGCGACGCGGCCAGAGCCAACAGACCCTCGGCGTCAGACCCGCCGAGCTGCCCCGTCGCCGCTGATGCCGCGGCGCCTGCTGGTGTTGATGGGCCGCTGGCCGGCACCGGGGCGCTGCAAGCGGCGTCTGGCCCACGGGTTGGGCAGCCGGCAGGCGGCGGCGGTGCAGCAGCGCCTGCAGCGCCATACCCAGGTGGCGGTGCAGCAGGCCTGCAGCCAGCTCGGTGCCAGCCAGCGTCTGGCCCTCGCTGGTGCTGGACTGCGTGCCGCTCGGCGTCTCCAGGCCGGTTCTGTGGTGCTGCAGGGCTCAGGCGGGTTGGGCGTGCGCATGCAGCGGCAGTTTGCGGCGGCCTTTCGTCAGGGCTTTGCGCAGGTCGTCATGGTCGGCAGTGATCTTCCGGAGCTGGCTGCCGGCGATCTGTCACAGGCGTTTGCAGCGCTCGAGCAGGCTCCTCTGGTGCTGGGCCCTGCTGCCGATGGCGGCTACTGGCTGGTGGGGCTCAGCCAGCTGCAGCCGCGACTGTTTGCCGGTATCGACTGGGGGGGCGATCAGGTGCTGCGGCAGACCCTTGCTGTGGCACAGGCGCTAGCGCTGCCTGCTGCGTTGCTGGCGTTGCGCCACGACCTGGATCGCCCTGCCGATCTACGCCGGTGGCGTTGATGCGCCCCCAGCTGGCGGTGATCATTCCGGCGCGCGACGAAGCCGCAGCGTTACCGCTGTTGCTGGCCGATCTGGCGTTGGGTGCTCACCTGATTGCTGAGCTGCTGGTGGTCGACGGCGGCAGCACGGATGGCACTGCCGCACGTGCACACCTGGCGGGCGCGCAGGTGGTGCTCAGCCCCCCAGGTCGCGGTGGTCAGCTGCTGGCGGGTGTCGCCGCCACCAGTGCGCCGCTGCTGTGGCTGTTGCATGCCGATGTGCGCTTGCCGCCCCACTGGCCGCAACGGCTTGAGAGGCTGCTGGCCTTGCAGCGCCAGGCCGCGCCGGCGCCGATCGCCTGGTTTGGCGATCTCAAGGTGCCCCTGGCGGCACCCCAGTACCGCCTGATGGAGTTCCTGGTCGCCCTGCGCAGCCGCGTGCTGCAGCGCCCGTACGGCGATCAGGGGTTGCTGATCAGCCGCGAGGCCTACCGGCAGGCGGGTGGCCTCAGGCCCCTGGCCCTGATGGAGGACCTGGACTTTGCCGAGCGCTTTAGCCGCAGCGGCCGCTTTGCGGCGCTGGGTCTTGACCTGCAGGTCAGCCCGCGACGTTGGCGCCGCCACGGTCTGCTGGGCACCAGTTGGCGCAATGCCTGCCTGCGGCGGGCCTGGCGCCAGGGCGTCAGCGACGTCGCCTTGAGTGATCGCTACAGGGCTTGAGTGCTTGGACGTTCAGCTACGGGGCGTACCAAAAGGCACAGCGGCGTTGCTTGGGCTCCAGCTCCCAGCCCTGGGTGCTGTAGAAGTCGACCACCCCTGGGTCGGCAAACAGGCTCACCCGCTCGACCTGCCAGCTGCGCAGCACATCGAGCACGTAGACCATGAGCTGTTTGCCAAGGCCGGCGCCCTGATACAGCGGATGCACGGCCACATCCCAGATGGTGGCATCAACGATGCCATCGCCGGTGCAGCGGGCAAAACCGACCAGCTTGGGCAGGCGCGCATCGTGTCGCCACAGTCCCACCACCAGCAGGCTGTTCTGCAGCGCGCGGCGCACCCGCCTGATCGGCCGGCGGCTCCAGCCGACGGCATCGCAGAGTTGCTCCAGCTCGATCAGATCGATCTCACGATCGCGGCTCAGCACCAGCGTCACCTGCCCGGCAGGGGTGGTGCAGAGGCGATGGTGCTGCCCGTAGAGATGATTGAGCAGCTCTGACACCTGTGAACGCCCGGCATCCCTGATGGAGACGTCCCGATCCTCTCCCATCACCGCCACGGCCGGAGCTGCCGAACTGGCTGAGCCGCTGTTGGTCTGTGTGCACGGCTGGCTGCTGGCCGGGCGGTTGTGGGATCCGCTGGTGCGCCACTGGCAAGGGCAGCGCAGCTGCTGGTGCCCCGACCTGCCGGGTTTTGGCGCCCGCAAGCGGCCGCGGGCGTTGCAGCCCAGCCTGTCCAGTTATGGGCGTTGGCTGGCGGCGGCGGCCCAGCAACGGGCCGCCGGTCGTCCCCTGGTGTTGGTGGGTCATTCGCTGGGCGGCAGCATTGCCCTGCATGCCGCAGCGGCCCTGGGCGAGCAGCTGCAGGCCCTGGTGCTGGTGGGCTTTGGTGGTGGCATTTATCAGCCACGGCCCTTTGCTGCTGTGCGTGGCGGCGGGGCGGCCTTTCTGCGCTGGCGGCCCGAGTGGCTGGCGGAGCAGCCCTGGGCAGACGCCATCGCCAGTCCGCTGCGCGCCGATCTGCATGCGGCCCGCGGCCTGCTGGCCTGCAGCATGAGCCGTCAGGCCGTGGCCCAACTGCCCGCCATGGTCAGTGCCCTCAGCACGCCAACGCTGTGGGTGAGCGGCAGCCGTGACAGCGTCATGGCTCCGCGGTATGTGCGCCATCTGGCCGGCTATGCCCGCGATCACACCGTGATCGAGCTGGCCGGCAGCGGCCATTTGCCGATGCGCCAGCTGCCGGGGCGCCTCGCTGCCGCCATCGACCCCTGGCTTGATCAGAGGCTCGCCAGTCCGCGCTCTTGAAGCTCGGCCAACCTGGCGTAAAGGCCGCCGGTGCTGCGCAGGTGTTGGTGGGTGCCCTGCTCCACCAGGCGTCCGCGCTGCAGCACCAAGATCCGATCGGCCGCTTCAACGGTGGCCAGGCGGTGGGCGATCACGATCGCGGTGCGGCCTTGCAACACGGCTCCAAGATCGCGCTGCAGGGTGGCTTCGGTGGCTGGATCCATGAAGGCGGTGGCCTCATCCATCACCAGCACCGAGGGCTGGCGGATTGCCACCCGCGCCACCGCCAGCAGCTGCCGCTCACCCGACGAGAGGTTGCCGCCGCGTTCGCGCAGTTGGCTCGCCAGGCCGTCAGGTAAGCGCTCAATCAACGGGTTCAGGCCCAGCTCCTGACAGGTGCGCTCGAGCTGATCGCGCGCGATGCTGCGCTCGAGCCGCAGGTTGTCGGCCACGCTGCCGCTGAACAGAAACGTGTCCTGCAACACCACGCCGAGCTTCTGGCGCAGTTGGGCCTGGGGAATGTCGCGAATGTCGACCCCATCGAGCAAAATGCGGCCGCTCTGGGGTTCATACAGCCTGCACAGCAGCCGAATCACCGTGGTCTTGCCCGAGCCTGTCGGACCCACCAGGGCGACATGTTCACCGGCGGCGATGCGCACACTGAAGTGCTCAAGGATCGGCTCGTCGGCGCGATAGGCAAAGCTCACATCGTCGAAGACCACCTCGGCAGCCGTGGCGGGCGTCGATGCCGTGTCTGAGCACTCCCGTGGGGTTGCCATCTGCGGCCGATCGGCGATCTCGATGGGTTCTTCGAGCAACTCGCCGATGCGCTCGACCGCCGTCATGCCCCCTTGAATTTGCGTGAAGCGCTCGGCCAATTGCCGCAGCGGATCAAACAGACGCTGCGAATACAAGATGAAGGTCGTCAAGGTGCCAAGGCCCATCAGGCCACCGCTCACCATCGACCCCCCCAGCGCCAGCACCACGGCCACGGCGACCAGGGCCACCCACTCGATGAAGGCGGAGATGGCGCTGTCGTACAGGATCGTGCCGCTCACCGCTTTGCGGTAAGCAGCGGTGGTGGCGGCAAAGCGGTCGCTGTTGCGTTGTTCGCGTCTGAACATCTGCACCACCTCCAGGCCTTGCAGGTTTTCCTGCAGGTCGGCGTTGAGCTGACTGAGCTCTTCACGCACGCGGTAGTTGGCCTTGCGGTAGCGCTTCTGCAACCAGAGAATGCCCAGCGTTACGGGCACCTGGCTGATCAGCAGCAACAGGCCCAGCCGCCATTCGATGGTGATCATCGTGGCGGCGATCACCGCCAGGGTGACGAGGTCGGCTAGCACCCCGACCGCGCCGCTGCCGAACACCTCGGCGAGGGCATCGACGTCGCTGGTCAGCCGTGTCAGCAATTTGCCGACCGGGGTGCGGTCATGAAAGCGCAGCGACAAGGCCATCGCATGGGCAAACAGGTCATCACGAATGCGCGCGGTGAGCCGTTGCCCCACGGCCTGCACATTGAAGGTTTGAATGCCCTGCAGACCCAGCCGCAGCAGCACGGCAGCCAGCAACAACAGCACCAACAGCTGCAGGGCCTGAGCCACGGGCAGCCCCACCAGCCAGGCCATGGTGGGCTCACCACGCAGCACGGCAATCGCCTGGCCCACCAGCAGTGGCTGCACAGCCGCCGCCAGCGCCACAGGGATCAACAGCAGCAGCGTGAGCCCCAGGCGGCGGCGATCGCGCGCCAGGTAGGGCAGCAGCCGCTTTAGCCGGCGCCGGTCAGCAGCGGCCATCAGGGCGCCTCGGCGCGGTGGTGCAGCGCCTGCAGCTGCTGCACCACCGCGCTGATCGCACCGTCATCAAGTCGCAGCGACAGGGGGTGACCGATCAGGCGGGCCGTGCTCTCAAACAGATCTTCGATGGCGATCAGGCCGTTCTCCTGGAGTGTGCGTCCCGTGGCCACCAGATCCACAATCGCCTCACTCATGCCGGTGATCGGTCCAAGCTCAACCGATCCGGTCAAGTGGATCAGCTCCACCGGTAGATCGAGGCTGTCAAAAAAACTCTCGGCGCAGCGGGTGAACTTGCTGGCGATGCGGCAATGGGCCGGCAGATCGGCGGCGCGGCGATAGGGGCTCGAGGCCTTGACCGCCACGCTCATGCGGCAACCGCCAAAGCCCAGATCCACCAGCTGGGCCACCGGCATCTGGTGCTCCTGCAGCACATCGAAGCCGACCACCCCGAGCTGGGCCTGTCCATAGCTCACATACACCGGTACATCGGCATTGCGCACCAGCAGCGCCCGGGCGCGGCCGCAGCGGCTGGGCACCATGAGCTGGCGGTTGCCGGCTTCGAGCAGGGCCGCAAAATCGAGGCCCACAGCGGCAAAGCTGCGCACCGAGTCGTTGAGCAGGGCGCCCTTGGCCAGGGCAATCGTGATCATCGTCAGGCGGCGGCGATCATGGGTGTGGCCGCAGTCCGGACTTTAACGATGGCCTCACCTCAGGTCCCAGCGCTGCAGATCGAGGCCGTGCCGGTCCTCGCCGACAACTATGTGTTTCTGCTCAGCCGCGGCCAGCAGGCGGCGCTGGTGGATCCGGCGGTGGCTGAACCCCTGATCGCCCTGCTCGAGGCGCGCTCGCTGGAGCTTGTGGCGGTGCTGCAGACCCACCACCATGCCGACCACATTGGCGGCACACCGGCGCTGCTCGAGCGCTGGCCCGCCTGCAGGGTCTATGCCGCTGCGGCCGACCTGGAGCGCATCCCGTTCCAGAGCGACGGCGTTGCCGGCGGTGATCAGTTCACGGTGCTCGAGCAGCCGGTCCAGGTGCTGGCCGTGCCTGGCCACACCCGCGCTCATGTGGCCTACCACCTGCCGCTCAGCGCTGATGTGTTTGTCGGTGACACGCTGTTTGTGGCCGGTTGCGGCCGCTTGTTCGAGGGTACGCCACTGCAGCTGTGGACCGCGTTGCAGCGGTTGACAGCTCTGCCCCCAGAAACCCGCCTGTGGTGCGCCCATGAGTACAGCGCCGCCAATCTGCGCTGGGCAATCGAACAGGTTCCAGCTGCTGATCCCCTGGCGCAAGCCCTCAAGCAGCGCCTGGCGCAGGTGCAGCAGCTGCGCAGCCGCGGCCTGCCCAGCGTGCCCACAACAGTGGCCAGCGAACGGGCGACCAACCTGTTTGTGCAGGCCCAGGGACCTGAGCAGTTGGCCCAGCTGCGAGGCCACAAGGACACCTGGCGCGGCTAGAGCGCCAGCACCCCCAGCCGCCCGGGATACAACAGCCCTCTGGCGCCGGGGCGACGCTGCACCCGGCAGCGCTGCCCGCGGCTCCAGTCGTGGTCAAGCGGCAGACGCAACCGCAGGCGCTGATCGCCCAGCTGCACCTGATAGAGCCATTCACGGCCAAGAAACTCGCGGCCCAGCACCCACGCCTCACCCCCGGCGTCGGGCACCAGGTTCAGCGACTCAGGACTCACCAGCAACTGCAGGTCGCTGCCCGAGACGGGCGCTGCTGCCCGCTCGGCCAGCCGCCACGTGCCGATCGTGGTGTGCAGCAGGTCGCCTGCATCGGCGGCGGCTGGCAGCAGATTGCCCTGCAACACAAAGCGCCCCACAAAGGCGCTGGCGGGTTGCTCAACCAGCTCCCTGGGGCTGGCGATCTGGTGCAGAACCCCCTGCTCGAGCACGGCCACGCGATCGCAGATTGCCAGGGCTTCCTCGGGGTCGTGGGTGACGATCAGGCCGCAGGCACCGCATTGGCTCAGCACACCAGGCAGTTCGCTGCGCAGGCGCAGGCGAACTTCAACATCAAGATTGGAAAAGGGTTCATCGAGCAGCACCACGGCAGGCCCCGGCGCCAGGGCGCGCGCCAAGGCCAGGCGCTGGCGTTGCCCGCCCGAGAGTTCGTGCGGGTAGCGCTGCTCGAGGCCCTGCAGGCCCAACAGCTCGAGCAGCCAGGCGGCCCTGCTGGTGTCGCCGCCACGGCGCAGGCCAAAGCAGGCATT
>VGQS01000069.1 GCA_016882285.1 Cyanobacteria bacterium K_DeepCast_35m_m2_155
GGTGAAGCGCAGCTGGGAAGCGATCAAGGCCGCCGAGGCAGGGTCCACCGCAGGCTCAGCCAGCCCCCTGAGCGACAAGCTCACCAGCAAGGTGCGCGGCCAGCCCGCCCTGGCCGGCGCCATGACCATCTCCAAAAAAGCCGCCGCCGCGGGCTTCGAATGGGACGACATGGCGGGGGTGTGGGCCAAAGTGCACGAGGAGCTCGATGAGCTCAAGGAGGCCGTCGCCAGTGGCAACAAAGCCCACGCCCAGGAGGAACTGGGCGATCTGCTGTTCACCCTGGTGAACGTGGCGCGCTGGTGCGGCATCGACCCGGAAGCGGGCCTGGCCGGCACCAACCGCCGTTTCCTCGATCGCTTCTCCCGCGTCGAGGCAGCCCTGGGGGGTGACATCGGCGGACGCAGCATCAGCGAGCTGGAGAGCCTCTGGCGCGAGGCCAAAGCCCAGATCCGCGCCGAGGGCGAGCAGGGCTGAAGCCTCAGATCACGCTTGTGAGACCGCTCTCCAGATCGAAATAGAGAGGCTGAATCGTCAGCTTGCCAGCGGCCACCGCCTCACGCAGCACCGCGCTGCGCCCTGTGAGCTGACCGGCGGCGTAGCTGGCGTTGTGCCGGATCGCCAGGCTGAGGTCGTCGCCGCTTTGCAGCGACGCCCGGATCGGCGTCACCAGCTCCTCAAGCAGGGGCGTGAGCGGTTTGGTGTCCAAGGCTGCTGTCACGGCGCCGCAGCTCTGGTGCCCCATCACCACGATCAGCGGCACCTGCAACTGGCATACGGCGTACTCGAGCGAGGCGATGCCTTCAGCAAAGGCGGTGTTGCCGGCGCTGCGCACGTCAAACAGCTCCCCGGGGCCCACATCAAAGATCCATTCGGGCGACACCCGCGCATCGGCGCAGGCCAGCACCGCCGCCCAGGGGCGCTGGCCCCGTGCCAGGGCTGCTGGATCGAGCTGGCAAGTGTCTGCCCACAGAGCTGCCATGCGGGCGCTGCGGTCGGCCGCGGCCAGGGCCGTACCGCTGCTGAGCTGCCAGGCGGCAGCGAAGCGCTGGTTGCCCGCCAGCAGCGCCTGCAGTGGATCGCCGCTGGGCCGGCAGGCACTCAGGGCCTGACGCAGGGCGCGATCAGCCGGGGTCGTCGCCGCAGCAGCGGAGCGCGGCGCGACGGTTCCTGCGGTGAACAGGGTGGCAACCGAGGCCAGGCCCCCCTGCAACAGCTGCCGGCGCTGCCAAGCCATGGGCTGCCTGTGGCACAACACCCAGTGTGCTGATCAATCGTCGGGCTGCACACCGCGGCGTTGACCTTTGACGACCGAGCGCAGGCGCTTGGCCGCCAAGCGCCGTTGCCTGGATCCGCGGGTGGGCTTGGTGGGCCGGCGGGGCGGTGGCGGCGGCTGGATCGCCTCCAGCAACAGGGCCACCAGGCGCCGTTGGGCCGTGGCGCGGTTCTGCCATTGGGAGCGCTGCTCCTGCACCGCAATCACCACGGTGCCGGCCACCAACCTGGTCTCCAGGCGACGCAGGGCGCGGGCTTTCAAGTGCGGCGGTAGGGACTGGGTGGCCGCCAGATCAAACACCAGCTCCACCCGTGAATCGGTGGTGTTGACGTGCTGGCCTCCGGCACCACTGGAGCGCGAAAAGCGCCACTGCAGCTCCGACGCCGGCAACCGCAGCGCCGGCGTCAGCTGCAGATCGGCAGGGGGGCGCTCGGGGGCCATGTGCCGAGCCTGTCACGGCCCAACGCCGCTGATGCGCAAGTCTGGAATCAGGAACCCCTGCGCCCATGGCCGAGAGCAGCAACCACCCAGCCCCCACCCCCGGCTGGATCGACGAGATCTTTGATGGTGTGCGCTACGGCCTGGCCGGCCGGGTGATCGCTGAGCAGCAGTCGGCGTTTCAGCGCGTCACGATCATCGACAGCGAGCGCTACGGCAAAGGCCTGCTGCTCGACGGCTGCTGGATGACGGCTGAGCGGCAGGAGCGGCATTACCACGAGGTAATCGTGCATCCGGCCCTGTGCAGCGCCGAGCGCATCGAGCGGGTGCTGGTGATCGGCGGCGGTGACGGCGGCACCGCGCGCGAGTGCCTGCGGCACGGCGGGGTGCAACACCTCGACATGGTCGAGATCGATGGGCTGGTGGTGGAGTGGAGCCAGCAGCACCTGCCCTCCATCGGCGGGGGCTGCTGGAGCGATCCGCGCTTCCACCTGAGCGTGGGCGACGGCATCGCCTGGGCGGCGAACGCTGCCGACGCCAGCTACGACGTGGTGATCGTTGATGGCTCCGACCCCGCTGGCCCTGCCGAAGGCCTGTTCAACCGCGCCTTCTTTGAACATTGCCGCCGCATCCTGCGGCCCGGAGGCGTGTTCGCCACCCAGAGCGAATCGCCCGAGGCCTTCCGCAATGTGCACCTTGAAACGGTGAAGCTCTTACGAGAGGTCTTCGGCCACGCTGACCCCCTGTATGGCTGGGTACCGATGTACCCCAGCGGCTGGTGGAGCTGGACCTTTGCCGCCACCGATGGTCCGCGGTACCGCGACCCTGATCCGGCGCGGGCGGCGGCGGTGGCCGCTGGCTGCGAGATCTGGAGCCCCCGCTGGCAGCGCGGCGCCTTTGATGCGGTGCCGGCGGCGATCGAGCGGGAGCTCGAGCTGGCCCGAACCAGCTGAGCTCAGCCCATCAGCACCATCTGGCCAGAGCAGGGAGCTGCTTGTGGCCAGAACAGCCCGATGGAGCCAGGGTTGGGAGCGAGGTGCTTGCACGCGGGCCATGACAACCACTGCTGAATCCACCAGTCCCCTGGTCCCGGTGGACACCTGGTGGCCGCTGCTGCGCTCCGATCAACTCAAACGCCGACCGATCGGCCTGGAGCGGCTTGGCCTGCAGCTGGTGGCCTGGCGCAACAGTCGCGGTGAGGCCCAGCTGCATCAACGCTTCTGCCCGCACCGCCGCGCCGATCTGGGTCAAGGCGAGGTCAAAGGGGAGCATCTGATCTGCCGGTTCCATGGCTTTGCCTTCGATGGCACAGGCCAGTGCCGCCTGATGCCTTGCGAAGGCAGCGAAGCCCGCATCCCCCCTGGGATGACGATTGGGCGCTATCCGTGCCGCGAAGCCCAGGGTTTTGTCTGGTTCTGGAGCGGCAGCGCAGCCTCGATGCCAGCCGAGGTGCCCTATCTGCCTGCGCTGGCAGGACTGCCGCCGATCCCAGGAGCCGACAAAGAACTGGAGTGGGCCATGCCGATCGAGCGCGCCGCCGAACAACTACTCGACATGCACCACACCCCCTTCACCCATCCTTTGGTGTGGCTCTCGGCGACGTCAAAACGCAACACGCGAGTGGTCTATGAGGACCTGCACCTGGAGGGTGACCACTGGCGCGGTACGCCTCGGTTTGAACCCGATGGGGGCGGCGGCAAACCCTTTCGCCTGCCCCACCAGCTGCTGTTTCCCAACCAGGCGCTGTTGGCGTTCGGCCATGGCGTCTACCTCTACGCCACCTTGACTCCGATCGATCGCAACCGTTCGATCGGCTGGGTGCGCTACCTGCTCAGAGCTCCCTTTCCAAAGCTGCTCTCGGCCCTGTCGAACTGGTTTGAGGCCCGCTTCGTCCAACCCGAAGACCTGGCGGTACTGCTGGCCAACCAACCCAGCCGGGGTGGGCTGCAGCATCAGTGCCTGGTCAAGGCCGACACGTTTGTGGCCCACTGGCACCAGCGCTGGAGTCATCTCGTCCCTGGGGCCTACGACGAAGCGCACTGAGAAGCTGAGCCAAGCCAAGCTTCCTGACCTCGGCCGTGACCATGAGCGATCTGTTTGACACCGATGGCGCCATCTACATGGCCAGCCGCCGCGACCCCGCCGGCTGCCGCGTCGGCCTGTTTGGCGTGCCATATGACGGCACCACCTCGTTTCGCCCTGGCACCCGCTTTGGCCCGGCGGCGATCCGCGAGGTGAGCAGCGGCCTGGAGAGCTATTGCCCCCAGCTGGATCTCGATCTTGAAGATCTGGCCTTTGCCGACCTGGGCGCGGTCGACATCCCCTTTGGTGCCCCCGAGCCAGTCGTGGCTGCCGTCAAGGCCGCCACCGAGCAGGTGCTGGCGCTGGGCCTCAGGCCGCTGATGCTGGGTGGTGAGCACTCGATCTCAAGCGGCGCGGTGGCAGCGGTGGCCGCCCGGCACCCGGAGCTGGTGCTGGTGCAGCTCGATGCCCACGCCGACCTGCGCCACACATGGCTGGGGGCGCAGCACAGCCATGCCTGCGCCATGCGCCGCTGCCTCGAGGTGCTGCCCAGCGGGCAGCTGCTGCAGATCGCGATCCGCAGCGGCACGCGCGACGAATTTTCAGAACTGCGGCACACGGGCCGGCTGGTGGCGATTGAGCAGATGGCGGCCGTCCTGGCACCGCTGAGGGGCAAACCCCTCTATCTGACGGTGGATCTGGACTGGTTCGACCCAGCCGTGATGCCTGGCACCGGCACACCCGAACCCGGCGGGTTCCTGTGGAGCCACTTCAGCGCCCTGGTCGACGAGCTGCGCCACCACCAGCTGGTGGGCGCCGATGTGGTGGAGCTGGCGCCACAGCTCGATCCAACCGGCGTCAGCAGCGTGCTGGCCGCCAAGGTGACGCGATCGTTGCTGCTGCTCCTCGGTCAGTAGCAGCAGGTACCGCTGGTGCGCTGCTCGCGCAGGCGTTCGTGCTGCTGGCCGATCAGCAGGATCGCCAGGGTCGGGTGGTTGTGCAGCAGGTTGAGAAAGCGCAACCGCTCAAGCCGCAGGATCTCGACCGGGGTGCGAGCCACAGCCTTGTTGCTGTAGACCCCATCGCGCCAGACGATGTCTTCGTAGCTGAACAGCTCGCCGGCCCGGTAACAGAGCCGTTCGCCTTTGGGGCTGACCACTTCAACAATGCCGCGGCGCAGGCCGTAGATGGCATTGGCCGGCTGGCCCACCTCGTAGACATGGGCGCCAGTGGGCAGGGTGATCACTTCACAGTCCACCTGGGCTGCCAGCAATTCGATCGGGGTGGTGAATGTGGGTGCAGCAACCACCTCAGACATCTCCACGAACGAAGGACCTCGTTTTACTCCCACAGGCTTCCCGAAAACAGGTTACGAAGAACACGAGGGCGCCATGACACCAAAAACTTCAGCTTTGCTTCAGATTTGCGGTTCCTTTGTGTCTGATCTGCTGCGGCGCAGGTGACGTTCAATCGTTGTGCAGAACGGCGTCCAGCTTCAGCTGACGATTGGTGGCTACTGGGGCAGCCGCCGCGCTGGTGCTGGCAGGCGACATCACAGGCAGCCGGGGCGGTCTGGCGGTCCAGTGGTGACACCACAGGTCTGAAGCCAGCTCCGGGTGAATCGGCAACTGGCGCAGCTGGCACCAGCCAAATTCGGCCCCGCTGGGCGGGGCGCAATGGCGGCAGCTACGGCAGCAGGGTCGCTGGCCCATGGTTGCGGCTGGGCGGCCTCCAATCGTATGCACAAGTGACACCGTTGGCAGCTATGGATCCATAGGATCCGGCCACTCCGTTCAAGGCCTCGCCGTGGTCGAAGCGCTGCACAAGACCCCCCTGCATGCTGCGGCCCTCGCCGCCGGGGGGCGCATGGTGCCGTTTGCCGGCTGGGACATGGCCGTGCAGTTTGCCGGCCTGGTGGCCGAGCACCAGGCAGTGCGCAACGGCTGCGGCGTGTTCGACATTTCCCATATGGGCGTTGTGACCCTGCAGGGCCCCGGCGCCAAAGATGCCCTGCAGGCCCTGGTGCCCAGCGATCTGTTTCGCATCGGCCCGGGCGAGGCCTGCTACACGGTGCTGCTTAATGACGCAGGCGGCATTCGCGATGACCTGATCGTCTACGACCGCGGCTGGAACGCCGCCGCCGGCGCCCATGAGCTGGTGCTGGTGATCAACGCTGCCTGCGCCGATGCCGACACCGCCTGGCTGCGCCAGCAGCTCGAGCCCCAGGGCATCAGCATCAGCGACCGCAAGGGCGATGGCGTGCTGCTGGCCCTGCAGGGGCCGCAGGCGCAGGCGCAGCTCGAGGCCCTGGCCGGCGGCGTGTCGCTGGCGGGGCTGCCCCGCTTTGGGCACCGCGATCTGGAGCTGCCGGGCATCGGCAGGGCCTTTGTGGGCCGCACCGGCTACACCGGCGAAGACGGCTTTGAGCTGCTGCTCGATCGGCAGGCCGGCCTGGCCCTGTGGCAGCAGCTGCTGGCCGCTGGCGTGACCCCCTGCGGCCTGGGCGCCCGCGACACCCTGCGGCTTGAGGCGGCCATGCACCTCTATGGCAACGACATGGACAGCCGCACCACCCCGCTCGAGGCGGGACTGGGCTGGTTGGTGCACCTGGAGATGCCCAAGCCCTTCGTGGGCCGTGAAGCCCTCGAGCGCCAGAGCGCAGGCGGCGTCAGCCGGCGCCTGGTGGGGCTGGAACTGACCGGCCGGGCGATCCCGCGCCATGGCTACCCGGTGCTGCACAACGGCGCTGTGGTGGGCGAGGTGAGCAGCGGAGGTTGGTCGCCCACGCTGGCCAAGGGCATCGCCCTGGCCTATGTGCCTGCCGAGCTGGCCAAACCAGGCACCGAGCTGGCCGTCGAGATTCGCAGCAAGGCTGAGCCAGCGGTGGTGGTCAAGCGGCCCTTTTACCGGCGCTGAGACCACTGCTGCCGGCGTGGGAAAATCGCCGATTGGACGCAGGATCTGAGCATGCGCAGCCACGGGTGCGGCGAACTGAACCAGAACGCCGCCGGCCAGAGCGTGCAGCTGTGCGGCTGGGTCGACCGGCGCCGCGACCACGGCGGCGTGATCTTCATCGACCTGCGCGACCGCAGCGGCGTCGTGCAGATCACCGTCGATCCCGAGCTGGCCGGCGCAGCAGGAATCACGGCCAACGCCATGGCTGCTGTGGTGGCCACCGCCGAGCACCTGCGCAATGAGACCGTGCTGCAGGTGAGCGGTGTGGTGCGGCCGCGGCCAGCCGCCTCGCTCAACGAGAAGCTGGCCACCGGCGCCATCGAGGTGCTGGCCAGCGGCATCACCGTGCTCAACGCCGTGCGCGGCAACCTGCCGTTTGCGGTGTCGGTGCACGACGAGGAAAACACCCGCGAGGAGCTGCGCCTGCGCTACCGCTACCTCGACCTGCGCCGCGAGCGCATGGGGGCCAACCTGCGCCTGCGGCACCAGACCGTGCGCGCGATCCGCAGTTATCTGGAGGCCGAGGGCTTCATCGAAGTCGAGACGCCGGTGCTGACCCGCTCGACCCCCGAGGGCGCCCGCGACTACCTGGTGCCCAGCCGGGTGTGCGGGGGCGAATGGTTTGCCCTGCCCCAGTCACCCCAGCTGTTCAAGCAGCTGCTGATGGTGGGCGGCCTGGAGCGGTACTACCAGATCGCGCGCTGCTTCAGGGATGAAGACCTGCGCGCCGACCGCCAGCCCGAGTTCACCCAGCTCGACATGGAGATGAGCTTTTTGGATCAGGAGCAGATCCTGGCCCTCAACGAGGGCCTGA
>VGQS01000070.1 GCA_016882285.1 Cyanobacteria bacterium K_DeepCast_35m_m2_155
GCTCGAGCAGTGACTCGCGCAGTTCAGCTGCATTGACCAGGTTGCCGTTATGGGCCAGTGCCAATGGACCCAGCCGGGTCATCAACAGCACAGGCTGGGCATTGCAGACCTTGCTGCTGCCGGTGGTCGAATAGCGGTTGTGACCGATCGCCAGCTCACCGGTGAGGCGCTCGAGCACCAGCTGATCAAACACCTGCGACACCAGGCCCATGTCCTTGTGCAGGCGCACCTGGTTGGACGCGTCAAAAACCGCGATCCCTGCCGATTCCTGACCGCGGTGCTGCAGGGCGTACAACCCGAAGTACGTGAGATTGGCGACGGGCTGGTCCGCGGCTAGCACCGCAAAAACCCCACAGGCTTCTTCCGGCTTGTCAGGACGATCAGCAGCGCTGGTGCCCCAGGCGGTGATCAGGGACGGAGAAACGACATCGTCCACAGAACCCGGCGGCAACCGTCGTCTTGCATTCTGCATGAGGCGGATTCCTCAGGCCGTGGGGGGCACAGCGCTGCCGATGCGCCGCGGCAACGCCTGCTCAAACGCCTGGCGCAGCTGCTTGTTAGACACTGCGAGCAGGGGCTGATCAGCGGCGCTGATGAGCAACTCGGGGCTGGACGTCACCACACCGATCGGCTGGGCAGGCACCGAGCCCAACAGGGCGCGCCAGGCCTGATCGTGCTCAGTGGGCACGCTCACCAGGATGCGGCCGCCCCCTTCAGCAAACAACAGACGATCGAGGCGGACGCCTGAAGCCGGCACCTGCAACTGGGCTCCCAACCCCGAGGCCAGGCACGATTCAGCGGCAGCCACGGCCAGACCACCATCGCTGAGATCGTGGGCTGAAGCGACGACACCAGCAGCAATCGCCTGACGCAGTGCCGCCTGAACGGACTTTTCAAGATCCAGATCGATCAGCGGCGGACGACCGGTGAGCTGGCCGTGCAGCACCTCGAGATAGCTGCTGCCCGCCAAGGACACCCGCGCATCCAGCGCGGTTGCATCGGCTTCGAGGGGGACACCGAGCAACCAGATGGCATCTCCGCTCTGGCGCCAAGCCAGGCCGCACAAGCGGTCCAGGTCATGGACCAGACCCACCATGCCGACCACCGGGGTGGGATGGATCGGCTGCATGGAGCCATCGGGCAGCCGGGTCTCGTTGTAGAGCGAGACGTTGCCGCCGGTGACCGGCGTTTCCAGCACCGTGCACGCTTGCGAGAGGCCGCGGCAAGCCATCGCCAGTTGCCAGTACCCCGTAGGGGTTTCAGGCGAAGGGAAATTGAGATTGTCCGTGATCGCCAGAGGTTCGGCGCCGACGCAGCTGAGGTTGCGGGCCGCCTCGGCCACTGCGGCCATGCCACCGCGCTCGGGATCCAAGGCCACCCAACGGTTGGGGCAATCGACCACAGCCGCCACCCCGCGCCTTGACGCCTGCAGGGAACCATCCCCCTGCTGGGGTCGCAGGCGCACCACCGCTGCATCGGCCCCGCCCGGGGGAACCACGGTGTTGGCCTGCACCTGATGGTCGTACTGGCGATACACCCAACGCTTGGACGCGATCGTGGGGTCATCGAGCAGGGCCAACAGCACCTCGCTCCAGCTGCTGGGCTGCCCTGACCTTGAACCCGAGACGGGGGTGATGCCAGACACACCGGCAGCAGGCAGATCGGATTCGCTCCAGCGCCAGTGGGCCTGAAGGTCGGCCGGAGGGTCGCTCAGCAGGTCGTGGTGGTTGATCGGGGTGTCATCGGCCAGAGCGCTGGCAGGCACCTCAGCGGCAACCTGTCCCTTCTGCAGAACACGGACCACGTTCTCCTGCAGCACACGACCCACCACAGCCGCCTGCAGACCCCAGCGGGTGAAGCGCTGCATCAGCGCCTGCTCACGCCCTGGCTTCACCACAAACAGCATGCGCTCCTGGGATTCAGACAGCAGGAACTCGTAGGGGGTCATGCCCGGCTCCCGCTCAGGCACGCGATCAAGATCGAGCTCGATGCCGAGACCGCCCTTGGCCGCCATTTCAGAGCAACTGCAGGTGAGGCCGGCGGCGCCCATGTCCTGGGCGGCGACCACATCACCGCTCTGGAAGGCCTCAAGACAGGCCTCGATCAGGCCCTTCTCCAGAAAGGGATCACCCACCTGCACGGCGGGGCGATCATCGAGGCTGGCCTCGCTGAGCTCGGCACTGGCAAAGCTGGCGCCGCCCATGCCGTCGCGGCCGGTGGTGCTGCCTACATAGACCACCGGATAACCCACCCCGCGGGCGCCGGAGCAGACGATCTCCTCGGTTTCCATCAGCCCCAGGGCCATGGCGTTGACCAGCGGATTACCGCTGTAACTGGGATCAAAGGCCACCTCGCCGCCCACGGTGGGCACGCCCACGCAGTTGCCGTAGTGGGCGATGCCGGCCACCACGCCCTCGATCAGGCCCACATTGCGCTCATCCTCCAGGGGGCCGAAGCGCAGGGCGTTGAGTAGGGCGATCGGCCGGGCGCCCATCGTGAAGATGTCGCGCAGAATGCCGCCGACGCCGGTGGCCGCCCCCTGGAACGGCTCCACCGCCGAAGGGTGGTTGTGGCTCTCGATCTTGAAGGCGAGGCGCTGGCCCTCGCCCAGGTCCACCACACCGGCGTTCTCACCGGGGCCCACCAGGATGCGCGGGCCGCTGGTCGGAAAACCAGCCAGCAGCGGCCGGCTGTTGCGGTAGCAGCAGTGCTCGGACCACATCACACCGAACATGCCCAGCTCGGCCCGGTTGGGGGCGCGCCCCAAACGCCGGCAGATCTCGTCGTAATCGGCCTGGGAGAGGTTCTCCTTCTTGAGAGCCTCGGCCAGGGGATAGTCAGGCTCGAACACGGTGGCCGGGCGTCAGCCCTCCAGTATCAGATCCAGGGGTCGTCTCCAGGCTGTGAAGCCCGCTCGTGCGATCGCCGCGAGCGAGGATTCGGCTGCTGCGCAGGCTCCTGATCCCAGTCGTCCTGGTCCCAGGGCTCCTGCTCAAACGGCTGCCGTGGCGACTCTTCAGGCCAAGGGGGGTCTTCGAGCCAGCCTTCCACCTTCTGCTCAAAACGATCGCCCAGATCTTGAACCTGGTCGCGCCAACGGCGCGAGCGGCGCATGAACTCCTGGCGCACACTGGCGCGGGCCAGCGGCAAATCGTCGAGCTCCTGCAATCGGGCAAACACCTGCCCAGGCCGTTGATCGTCGATCCGCTCCGGGCTCAGGCGCCAGCGACTGCTGCCAGGCAGGCGCGGATCGCTGCGGCTGACCAGGTAATGGCGAATGGCACCGGTACGCAGGTCAACCGCGGCATCAACCAGCGTTCCCAGGGGCTGATCGCCAAGACCAAACAACTGGGCCTGCATCAGCGTGGGCAAACGCTCAAGGGTGGTCTGATCACTTTGGGCAGGTTCACCTTTGACAAGCACCTCAAGCTCGCCAAGGCCACGCAGCTGGTTGAGACGCCAGACCTCTCGCTTCGGCCCAAACGAGGAGGGCCGGCTCGCCCAACCCAACAGACGATGCACCGGAGGATGCATCCAGGCAACGAAGCCAACACCATGATCGAGCCCCTGGTCGCAGCGCACACGGCGCCGCAACAGATCGCTCAGCAACAGTTGCTCCGGCAAGCTCACCGGCCGATCACTGACGAATCTGAACCGGCATCACCAGATAGGTGAACTGGGGATCATCGGGCAGCGACAGGATCGCCGGGGTGGTGGGTCCGTTGCAGCACAGCACCACCTGCTCGCAGGCCATCGCCTTGAGGCCGTCGAGCAGGTAGCGCACATTGAACGCGATCTGAATGGCCTCGCCACTGACCTGGGCGCCGATGGCCTCTGAGCCGCTACCGACATCTTGCGCATCAGCGCTGATCTGCAACTGGCCAGCCTGGGGGTCAGCGCTGAGCTTGACCACGTTGTTGTGCTGATCAGCCAGAACGGCGACCCGCTCGAGTGCAGCGACCAGGGCGCGACGATCGATCTGGATCTGACGGCTGAAGCTCTCGGGGATCAACTGGCGGTACTTGGGATAGGCGCCATCGAGACTGCGGCTGGTGAGCACCTGATCAGCCCAGAGAAACACCACCTGGCCGCGATCACAAAACAGGCTCAGGGGCTCGTCACTGGAGCGCCCTGAGAGCAAACGCTCCAGTTCACGCAGCGAGCGTGCCGGAACGGTCACTTCAAACGGCTCCGCAGTGGTTTGCGCCTGCGGCAAGCGCAACACCGCCAAGCGGTGCCCATCGGTGGCGGCACACTCAAGGGCATCGGGCTCAAGTTGCAGATGCACCCCAGTCAGCAGCTGTTTGGCCTCATCGCCACTGCTGGCAAACAGGGTGGCGCGCAGTCCCTGGATCAGGGACTGCGCTTCCAGGCGAATCGAAACCCCGGATTGCACCAAGGGCAGATCGGGAAAATCATCGGCGGGCATTCCCCGCATCTGGTAGCTGCCCGAGAGGCTGGTGAGCTCGAGCTGTTCATTGCCCTCAGCGCAGCTCAGGGTGATCGGACTGTCTGATGAGAGGCGGCTGACGATTTCACCAAACAGGCGCGCCGGCAGGGTGATGGCACCACTGACCTCAACCGTTGCCGCAATGCTGGTCTGAATGCCAAGGCTCAGATCAAACCCCGTCAGGCTGAGGCGACCGGTGCCGGCATCGGCGGTGAGCAACACATTGGCCAGCACCGGATGGGTGGGCCTGGCGGCAACGGCACGGCTCACCAGCTGCAGGCCAGAGCTGAGTTCTGACTGGGAGCAAACCAGCTTCATGGCAACAGGACAGGGCAGGGGCCCGATGGGCTCCCCACGCTTCCACAGCCTGCTGCGAAGCGCAACGGGGCTGATGGGCCGGGAAGCCCCCCAAGCCTCAGTGCTGTTTGGATTGGATTGATTCAAAAAAACAAAAGCAATCCGTCGTAGTAGGGCCTTCGGAAACCGTGGAAAACGGATCAAAGCCCCTGCTGCTCCAAGGAAATTGACGCCTTCTGGATTGCGGAATCGCGGTTCTGGATCTTGGAAAACTGGCCGATTTCCCAGGTTTCCCGTCGCTTGGGAAAACAGGCTCGATCAACGCCCGGACGCAGGCTGCCCGTTGCCCGCAATTCTCGGGATCTTTTCCCCAGCCTTTCAGCAGTCGCTTTGTCGACTGGTTCTGGTTTTAAAAACCCATCACCTTGGCGACTGTCGCCGTATCCGCATCAAGGCCGGTATGAAAACGTGCGTCGTTGTTCTCGATGGCGGTGCTGGGGTCCTTCAGTCCGTTACCGGTCAACACACAGACCACGGTGGCGTTGCTCGGAACCTCGTCTTTGCGTTTCAGCAGACCAGCGACTGAGGCAGCGCTGGCGGGCTCACAGAAGACCCCTTCATGGTTGCCCAGAAGCTTGTAGGCGGCGATGATTTCGCTGTCGGTGACGGCCATGAAGCCGCCGTTGCTCTCGGCTTCGACGCGCAGGGCATTGTCTTTGTTGACCGGATTGCCGATTCGGATCGCCGTGGCGATCGTGTCGGGCTGCTCAACGGTCTGACCCAGCACCAGTGGGGCAGATCCAGCAGCCTGAAAGCCCATCATGCGGGGCAGTTTGCGGCTACGGCCTGCTTGGCGGTATTCGCCAAAGCCCATCCAGTAGGCGGTGATGTTGCCGGCATTTCCCACTGGAATGCAGAGCCAGTCGGGGGCATCGCCCAGTGCATCCACCACTTCAAAGGCCGCCGTCTTTTGGCCCTGCAGGCGGTAGGGGTTGACCGAATTGACTAGGGTGATCGGGTACTGGTTGGCGACGTCCTGGACGATCGCCAGGGCCCGGTCAAAATTGCCTTTGATGGCGATTACCTCGGCGCCGTAGAGCAGGGCCTGGGCCAATTTTCCCTGGGCCACATAGCCATCGGGAATCAGCACAAAGGCCCGCATGCCGCCCCGTCTGGCATAGGCCGCTGCAGCTGCTGAGGTGTTGCCGGTGCTGGCGCAGATCACGGCTTCTGAACCAGCTTCCTTGGCCTTGGAGATGGCCATGGTCATGCCCCGATCCTTAAAGGATCCGGTTGGGTTGAGACCGTCGTATTTCAAGAAGACCCTGACCCCTCGGCCGATCTGCGCCGCGATCGATGGCGCCGGAATCAACGGGGTTCCGCCTTCGCGCAGGCTGATCACCGGCGTGCTGCTGCTGACCGGCAGCCAAGCTCTGTAGGCCTCGATCAGGCCTGGCCAGTCTTGGTGAATCGGCCGTTTGCCCAGGTTCCGCAGCGATCGCAGCAGGGGCACGGCATGGCAGGAAGGACTGAGGCGAATCTACGGCTCAGCTACCAGCGGTCCCAGTGCCGCCAGCAGGGCGATCGTTGCCCTTGAGCCCATCGAGCGGAGATTCCGAGAAGAATCGCACCAGATCGCTGATCGAGCTGGCCTTCTGCATGAGGCTCAACAGGGCCGGAATGCTGACCTCGAGTTCGGCGGTTGGATAGGCCTTGAAGAACGAGATGGCCGAGAGCGATCCCTTGCCCTGCACCATGCCCAAAATGATGGCTGAACGCAGTGCAGGAATGCTGTCGTTGCCCGCGTAGAGCGGTGACAGGATCGCCCCTACCCGTTGCAGCAGCGCTTCGCCGATGCGGGTGTTGAGCAGCCGGCTCACCAGGGTGATCGGCAGGCTGATCGATTCCTTCAGCAACTTGGCCACGGTGGCGGGGTCCTGCTTGGTCAGGCTCAGCACATCGGCCAGCAAGCCCCGGGCACGGCCGGTTTCGGCCAGGTACTCCAGATCGGCAACCGGAATGGAGCGGCGAAAGGCTCCGCTGACAAACACCAGGTTCTGGGCAGCCTGCAGAGGCAGCGGCTGCAGCACGGGCGCAAGCGTGAGCAGGGCTAGGGCAGCACCAACGATCCGCCGACGCCTGCTGATTCGACTGTTCACCGCTGCTGATCCAGTGCAGCTGAAATTTAGGCCGGTTGCAGTGAGCTCTGATCAGGTTTCACCAGCACGTCTCGCAGCAAACGCACCAGTGAGCGCTCGGCCAGACCCTGGGCCAGATCCAGACCCATGCGTCGGAACTGAGGTGCCGACAGCACCGCTGGCAGGCGGCTGAGCAGCAGCTGCGGTTCAAAGCCCGGCAGAGCACTGAGGATCCGCAGCAGCTGGCGGATCGGCTCCAGGTCGAGCAGAAGGTCATCCATCGCGGTGTTGGCCTGTTGCGCCTGGTCCCGCAGACCGACTGGTTGCAGAGCCTGAAGCGGTTTGGGCAGGCTGCGGCTGAGCCGCAAGGTGGCCTGCCAGGCCAGGCTGTCGAGTCTGTCGACGGCGGCCTGCACCAACTGGTTGCGCAGCAGACCGCCGTTGTCTGAGAACAGAAAGGCGATCACCTGATCGAGCAGTCCTTCCAGGTCGAGCTGGCTGCCCTGGGCGGCGCTGGCCACCAGGTTGTCGAGCCGCTGCCAGCGGAACACCTCACCGTCAAACAGCATCTCCTTGAGGC
>VGQS01000071.1 GCA_016882285.1 Cyanobacteria bacterium K_DeepCast_35m_m2_155
GGAATGCGGGTCGAACCGCCCACCATCACGATCTCGTCGAGCTCAGAGGAGCTGAGCTTGGCGTCCTTGAGCGCCTGCTCCACCGGCACGCGGCAGCGGTCGATCAGCTTGCTGGCCAGCTCCTCGAACTTGGCGCGGGTCAGGGTCAGATCGAGGTGCTTGGGGCCCTCGGGGGTGGCCGTGATGAACGGCAGGTTGATCTCGCTCTGGGTGGCGCTGGAGAGCTCGATCTTGGCTTTCTCGGCAGCCTCGGTGAGGCGCTGCAGCGCCTGCTTGTCGGCGCGCAGGTCGATGCCCTCGTTGGCCTTGAAGCTGTCGGCCAGGTGATCGACGATCACCTTGTCGAAGTCGTCGCCGCCCAGGTGGGTGTCACCGCTGGTGGAGAGCACTTCAAACACGCCGTCGCCCACCTCAAGCACCGACACGTCGAAGGTGCCGCCGCCCAGGTCGAACACCAGGATGCGCTCGTTGCTCTTCTTGTCGAGGCCGTAGGCCAGGGCCGCCGCGGTGGGCTCGTTGATGATGCGCAGCACCTCAAGGCCGGCGATCTTGCCGGCGTCCTTGGTGGCCTGGCGCTGGGAGTCGTTGAAGTAGGCCGGGACGGTGATCACCGCCTGGGTGACGGTCTCACCGAGATACTTGCCGGCGTCTTCGGCCAGCTTGCGCAGCACCTGGGCGCTCACCTCCTCGGGGGCGAACTGCTTGCTCAGCACCGGGCACTTGACCTTGACGTTGGCGCCAGCTTTCTCAACGCCATAGCTCACTTCCTTGGACTCCTCGTTGACCTCGTCAACGCGGCGGCCGATGAAGCGCTTCACCGAATAAAAGGTGTTCTCGGGGTTCATCACCGCCTGGCGCTTGGCGATCTGACCCACCAGCTGATCCTGGTTCTTGGTGTAAGCGACCACCGACGGGGTGGTGCGGAAGCCCTCGGCGTTGGCAATCACGGTGGGCTTGCCGCCCTCCATGACAGCCACGCAGCTGTTGGTGGTTCCGAGATCAATACCGACAACCTTGCCCATGGGACTCCACCTCCGCGGGTGATGAATGCAGACTGCGAGCATCCTCATCAGCCAGGCCCTGCTGGGGCTAGGTGTGGTTGCCGAACCGTGAGCGCACCGCCCGTGAACGCCCCAACCCTGATCAGCGGCAGCACCGCCATCGTGGGCGTGCTGGGCGACCCGGTGCGGCATTCGCTGTCACCAGTGATGCAGAACGCCGCCCTGGCCGCCATGGGGCTCGACTGGGTGTTTCTGGCCCTACCCACGCCGGCCGATCAGCTGCCCGCGGTGGTAAGCGCACTGGACGCCATGGGTTGCCGCGGCCTCAACGTCACCATTCCCCACAAGCACAACGTCGCAGGCCTGTGCCGCAGCCTCAGCCCGCTGGCCGAGAGGCTGGGGGCCGTGAACGTGCTGGTACCGCTGGAGGGCGGCGGCTGGCATGGCACCAACACCGACGTCGAAGGCTTCTGCGCGCCCTTGCGCCGCCAGGACAGCGATTGGACGGGCAAGCGGGCGGTGGTGCTGGGCTGCGGCGGCAGCGCCCGGGCCGTGGTGGCCGGCCTGGTGGAGCTGGGCTTCACCAGCATCCAGCTGGCGGGCCGGCGGGCTGAAGCCCGCGGCCGTTTCGTGGGCGACTGCCAGAGCTGGGCACCCCAGCTGCAGGCCCTGAGCTGGACCCCCGCCGACGGGTTCATGTCGGCCCTGGGTTCGGCCGTGGAGCACGCCGATCTGGTGGTCAACACCACCCCCGTGGGGATGGTCTCCGCCAGCCAGCCCGAGGCTGAGCTCGCCTGCCCCCTGAACGCCGCTGAACTGGCAGCGCTCCAATCAGAGACCACGGTCTACGACATCATTTACACGCCAAGGCCCACCCAGCTGCTGCGCCAGGCCGCAGCGCGCAACTGCCGCTGCATCGACGGCGTCGACATGCTGGTCGAACAGGGGGCTGCCGCCCTGCGCCTGTGGAGCCGCCGCGACGATGTACCGGTCGCGCTCATGCGCCAAGCACTGCTCGAGCAACTGCCATAGCCTGCTGCCATGACTGCACCGCCGATCTGGCAGCGCCTGCTCGCCGCCGCTGCCTACCTGCTGCCGTGGAGCGACGCCATTCCGTTTGGCCGTTCGCTGTTTGGCCTGTGGCCAGCGCTGCAGTGGTTGAGCGCGCCGGCACTGCCGGTGGCCCTGCTGCAGCAGGTGGTGCCGTTCGGCAGTTTTGTGCTGTTTCTGGTGCTGTTCCTGGCTGTGGTGCGCAACAGCCGGGTGCCGTATCTGATTCGCTTCAGCGTGCTGCAGGCGATCCTGCTCGACATCGTGCTAGTGCTGCTGTCGCTGGTGTTCAGCGTGCTGCTCGCACCGCTGGGGGCGGGCTTTGCCCTGCGCACCCTCAGCAACACCGTGTTCCTGGGGGCGCTGCTGCTGGTGCTGTTCGGCGTGATCGAAAGCCTGCGGGGCAAGGAAGCCGACATCCCCACGGTCTCAGAGGCCGTGAGGATGCAGCTCTACTGACTGATAAGTTGGTTGATCCGTCGCTGGTGGGATCCACCGCCGGCCACTGCCCTGTTCCTGAGGCGACCATGACGCAGCCCTATTACGAAACCATGTACATCCTTCGTCCGGACATTCCGGAAGAGGAGGTTGAAACCCATATCGCCAAGTACCGCGATGTGATCACCGAGGCAGGCGCAGAGGTGCTCGATTGCCAGATGCGCGGCAAGCGCCGCCTGGCCTATTCGATCGCGAAGCACCGCGAAGGCATCTATGTGCAGCTCAACCACAACGGTGACGGCCAGCAGGTGTCGGTTCTCGAGCGCGCCATGCGTCTCTCCGAAGACGTGATCCGCTACCTCACGGTCAAGCAGGACGGCCCCATGCCTGCACCCCGGGCCCTGCCCACGGTGAACAGCGAAGCGGCTCCGATGGAGCCCGCCAACGCCTGATCTGCTGTTCAGATCAAGGCCAGCTGTGGCTCAGCGACGATTGAACCGCTGAGCCATTGGCTGTAAGGTCCGCCCATGGAAGCGGACCCCCGGCTGGAACTTCTGGCACAGACCCGGGCTCGCATTGCCGAAATGGAAAAGCTCCTGGAGGAGCTTCCCGGCATGTTTGAGGCCAAATTCAAACAGCGGCTGCAACCGTTGCTCGAGCAACAGCAGCAGTTGCTCCATGACAACGCTGCGCTGCGTCAGCAGCTCAAGGCATTGCGCGGTGCTGAGCAGCCACAGGGCCAGCGCCGCTTGCTGGCCCTACCCGGTCGCCGCCTGCGGGCTGTGGTTGATCCGACCGTCAGCGATGGCGATGACGCGCCGCCCACAGCCGCGTCGGCAGGCCCCACACATAAATGAAGCCCTCTGCAGCGCGGTGATCGAACTGATCACCCCGGTCGTAGGTCGCCATCGCATCGACGTAGAGGCTGTCAGCGGCTGAGCTGCGGCCCACGACGGTGGCATTGCCTTTGTGCAGTTTGACCTTGACGCTGCCATTGACGCTGCTCTGGGTGCGTTCGATGAAGCCGTCGATCGCGTCCTTGAGCGGCCCGAACCAAAGGCCCTGGTACACCAGATCGGCCCACTGCTGCTCAAGCTGTCGCTTGCTGCGCAGCACATCGGCCGCCAGGGTCAGGCTTTCGAGCTCCTGGTGGGCCTTGATCAACAGCAACAGCCCCGGGGTTTCGTAGATCTCGCGGCTCTTGATGCCGACCACACGGTTTTCGATCATGTCGAGCCGGCCGAAGCCATGTGCTCCGGCCAGGGCATTGGCGCGGCGGATCAGGCTGACCGGATCGAGCCGCACCCCATCGATACTCACGGGGTAGCCGTGTTCAAAACCGATCTCCACCACCTGGGGCTGATCGGGAGCCGCAGCGACGCTCACGGTCAGGGCATAGATCTCTTCGGGGGGCTCCACATTGGGATCCTCCAGGGGACCTGCTTCGATCGAGCGTCCCAACAAGTTGAGATCGATCGAATAGGGCGACGTCTTGCTCACCGGTGAAGGAATGCCGCAGCGCTCGCCATAGGCAATCGTTTCCTCGCGGCTCATGCCCCACTCGCGCGCCGGGGCCAGCACCTTGAGATCGGGCGCCAAGGCACCGATCGCCACGTCGAAGCGCACCTGGTCGTTGCCCTTACCCGTGCAGCCATGGGCGACAGCATCGGCACCCACCTCGCGGGCGATCTCCACCAGACGGCGGGCGATCAGCGGCCGCGCCAGGGCGGTGCTCAGGGGGTAGCGCCCTTCGTAGAGGGCATTGGCACGGATCGCTGGGAAGGCAAATTCGGTGATGAAGGGCTCGATCAGGTCGCCCACGATCGACTGGCTGGCCCCGGAATCGAGGGCCTTGCGTCGAATCGGCTCGAGCTCATCACCCTGGCCCAGATCGGCGGCGAAGGTGATCACCTCCTCCACGCCCCACTCCTGCTTCAGGTAGGGAATGCAGACGCTGGTGTCGACACCACCCGAATACGCCAGCACGGCCTTCTTCGCCCGACCCATCAGAGCTCACTCGCCTTGGACTGCTGCGATTCTCCATCGTCGCCGGCGCCCCGGTCCGGCAGGCGCCATTTGCTGGCCAGCCACAGCAGCACCGCCACGGGCGGCAGCACCACCAGAGCCAGGGCCCAGGCTGGGTTGGGCAGCAACGGCTGCGGCCAGCGCTCACCAGCGGCCACCAGGACAGCGCTGAGCATCAGGCTCAGGGCGCCGTAGCGCAGCAGCTCCAGCAGGGGTGAACGCGCCATGGAGCTCTGCAGGCCAGACCGCTAATCTGTTGGATTGGCCCAAGTGTGGCGTACCCCATTCATGAGCAAGCTTGCAACCAGCGGCAGCAGCCAGCTCGACAGCATCAACCCTTCGCTGACCCGCTATGGCCGCGAAGAGCCCGCACCGGTGCTGCCCTTGCGCGATGAACCCGACCTGCTGAGCTGGCTCGAGACCAGTGGTCGTTTGGTGGCCGAAGAAGAAACCGCCAGCACCGATGTCAGCACGGTTGAAGAGGAAGAGCTCTCGGCGCTGATGGGCGAAAAAGAGGACTACAACCAGCCTGATGAGCAGGCTGAGGAAGACTGGGAAGACTGATCCCGGCTCACCTTGCCCCAGCCACTGCAGCTCAAGGCCCGTTGGCCCAGTGATCCGCGCCGTTCGGCCGGGTTGCTGGGTCTTGTGCTGTTGATCGCGACGCTGAGCAGCGATCTGCTGGTGCCCAACTCGCTGTTAACCCCACCGCTGCTGCTGGCGGCGGGCATCAGCGCACTCGTCTGTCGCTGGGGCGTGCCGCGTCTGCGGGCGCTCAAGCTGGGCCAGGTGATTCGCACCGAGGGGCCCCAGGCGCACCAGAGCAAAGCCGGCACCCCAACGATGGGCGGGCTGCTGGTGGTACCGGTGGGGGTGCTGGTGGGGGGACTGATCAGTCCAGAAGACCCGCGCCTGCTGGGTCTGGCCGCGCTGACCCTGGCCGCGATGGCGATCGGCGCCATCGACGATTGGAGCAGCCTGACCAAACGCACCAACACCGGCCTGAGCCCCCGCGGCAAACTGCTGCTGCAGGCCGCCGCTGCAGGCGGTTTTCTGATCTGGGCAGGGGCAGCGGGCTGGCTGGGCGGCGCCGAAGCCGGTGATGTGGCCCTGCCCCTGGGTTGGGTGTTACCGCTGGGGTTGCTGATCTGGCCGCTGGGCCTGTTTGTGCTGCTGGCCGAGAGCAACGCCACCAACCTCACCGATGGACTTGATGGGCTGGCGGCGGGTTGCGGCGCCATCGTGTTCAGCGGGCTGGGGCTGCAGCTGATGCTGCGCGGCAACGAAGGAGACCCCGTACTGGCAGGGTTCTGCGCCGCCATGGCGGGTTGCTGGCTGGGCTTTCTGGCGTTCAACCACAACCCGGCGCGGGTGTTCATGGGTGACACCGGATCCCTGGCCATGGGTGCCGCGCTTGCGGGCGTGGGCCTGCTGGGCAACAGCCTCTGGCCGCTGCTGCTCATGGGCGGTGTGTTTCTGGCCGAATCGCTCTCGGTGATCCTGCAGGTGTGGGTGTTCAAGGCCACCAAGAACCCGACAACGGGTCAGGGCCGGCGCCTGTTTCGCATGGCTCCGTTGCACCACCACTTTGAGCTGGGTGGCATGAACGAGGTGGCGGTGGTGAACCGCTTCTGGCTCGTGAGCCTGCTGCTGGTCGTGCTTGGACTGCTGCTGCTGCTGCCATAAAGACCAGAGGCCCCACGAATGGCACTACGACTAGCGGGACGTCTTTGGTCTGCGGGCTCGATACACCATAGGTAGTAGTACCGATGCCATCGGTGCAGCCCAGCTCCAGCATGGGTTCGATTGAAGGGGACAGACAAAGCTTGGCCACACTTGGCCAGGCTTTTTTATTGCTCTTGGCCGCGATCACGAGCCATGACAAGGCTGTGAGCCAACACTGTCGCAGAGAGGAAGCATGGGCTGTCGAGCCCATGTCCGCAGAACCTATGCAATAGTGAACGAAGCCGAAGTGCTCAGAACGAGCCCACTGCGCGAGAAACGATACAAGTCCAATCCATGAACAAGAACAAACAAAGGCCTCCCAAGAGGCTCGTGAACGTCTGCGAGCACGCATTGAAACCGATGCTTGCAAGCCCGAAACCAATATCCATCACCTGGGAAGAGCTCATCGGCAAAAAATAGAATCGGACATGCTCTTGATCAGCGATCTCAAGGGTCTACCGGTAGCAGCGCCTCAGTCACAACCAGAGACATCGCGATGCCACACTTCACCTGGAAAGACACCGGCCTCACGGCCGATTGCGCCAGCCTCGAAGCCATGGCGGCGCGTTTTGAGGAAGCCGCTGCGCTGATGCGCCGCATGGCCAAAGAAGGTTTCGTCCTGGAGCGCCACAGCACAGGCCAGCACATCACCCATGCCGAACCAGGGGTGTTTGAGGCCTATGGCTTCATCAACGAGGAATCGCCGGTGCGGCAGTTGACCCTGCTGCCCTGAGCAGCGCCAGCTCAGCGGCTGCGCAAATAGCCCACGATCCAGACCACCACAAAAGCGAGTGAGGAGGCGCCCAGATAGATCAACGCCCACTTCTGGAACGTGGCGATGTCCCAGCCGAACAGCAGCCCATTGGCGGCGTCACCGGCGGTGCTGAAGGCCAGAGGCAGGGCTGACAGCACGGGGACACTGCGGCAGGATCAGCCGATTCTGACCGGCCGCAGGTGCCGGCGACGGCGCCCATGACCCCACCCTTTGCCAGCCTGCCCCGCACCCTGATGCTGCTGGGCAGCGGTGAGCTGGGCAAGGAGGTCGCGATCGCCGCCCAGCGCCT
>VGQS01000072.1 GCA_016882285.1 Cyanobacteria bacterium K_DeepCast_35m_m2_155
CAGCTGAGCATCGGCACGGTGGTGTTCAGCGGGCTGCTGGCCTCAACGGCCCTGAGCCTGCTGGTGGTGCCGGTGATCTACAAGCTGGTCAAGGGCTGGGAGCTGGCGGGCTTCAGCATCAAGTCACCGCTGAAGAACCCCCTCAGAACAGGGCCAGCAACACCGCAACAGCAACGCTGAGCAGCAGCACGGCCAGCAAGCTTGCGCCCAGCAGCACCAGTACACCGGCGATCAGACCAAAGCGTTGGGTGGTGCGCGGAAACAGCAGATACAGCACCAAAGCCAGCGCCAGGGGCCACAGCGGCGGGATCAGCACACAGAACCCCGTCAACAGCAGCAACTTGCGGCGCCTGTGGCGCTGGGCCAGAGCGGCTTCGGCCTGTTGGCGCTGGGCCAGAGCCAGTGCTTCGCGTTCATCGTCGGCCAGCCAGCGTCCGTGGCGGCGGGCCTGCTCGAGCTCCTGCTCAAGCTGAGAATCAGCCATGACCCATGGGGGCAGGGGGACTTGAACCCCCACAGCCTTGCGGCCTGCAGATTTTAAGTCTGCTGCGTCTACCGGTTTCGCCATGCCCCCGCGGGGCGATCCTAGATTCGGTCTGCTTGACGCCTCGATCCAGTGCCGGGTTTTCTCAGCAACCTGCCTATCGACACCCTTTTGGTGGTGGGGCTGTATGCCGCGCTTGGCGGTGCCTACCTGGTCGCTGTGCCACTGGCGCTCTACGTCTGGATGATCAAGCGCTGGACCACCATGGGCAAGTTCGAACGCTTTGGCGTGTACGGCCTGGTGTTTCTGTTCTTTCCGGGCCTGATCCTGTTTGCCCCCTTCATCAACCTGCGCATGGCCGGTCAGGGCCCGCAGGTATGACCCCCACAGGCATGACCAAGGGACAGGCCCTGCTGATCGGCCTGGCCGTGCTGGGTCTGGGAGCTGCTGGCTACGGCGTCTTTGCCGCCACCGGCTTTGAGGGTTTTTCAGCCGGCATCGCCGCCTCGGCGGTGTTGATGCTGGTGGTGCTGGTGTGGACTGGCAGTTATCTGTTTCGGGCGCTCACCGGCGGCATGACCTACATGCAGCAACGCCGCGACTACCGCCAGGCCTACGACGCCTTCACCGATGCCGAGCTGATGCGTCGCTTTGAATCCCTCAGCCCTGAAGAGCAGGCCGCTCTGCTGGCTGAAACCGGAACTGCCGAACCCATAGGCTCAGAGGCATCCGAGCAGCAGGCGTGACGGCGATTCAGCAGCGTTTTGAGGCCCTGCGGCAGCAGCGGCGCTGTGCCCTGATGCCGTTTTTGATGGCGGGTGACCCCGACCTTGAGGCCACCGCATCCGCTCTGCTGGCGCTGCAGGCCAATGGCGCCGACCTGATCGAACTGGGCATCCCCTACAGCGACCCCCTGGCCGATGGGCCGGTGATTCAGGCCGCCGCCAGCCGCGGCCTGGCTGCAGGCACCACCCCCGCCAAGGTGCTGACGATGCTGGCTGGCCTCAAAGGCCAACTAAACATCCCTGTGGTTCTGTTCACCTACAGCAACCCCCTACTCAACCGGGGCATGGAGGCCTTCTGCGCCGATGCCGCCGCCGCCGGCGCCGCCGGCCTAGTGGTACCCGACCTGCCGCTCGAAGAAGCCGAGAAGCTCTCGGCGATCGCCAGCGCCCAGGGTCTTGACCTGGTGCTGCTGGTGGCGCCGACCACCCCGGCCGAGCGTATGGCCCGCATCCATGCCGCCAGCCGCGGCTTCACCTATCTGGTCAGCGTGACCGGGGTGACCGGTGTGCGCACCAATCTGCAGGAGCGGGTGGGTCCGCTGGTGCAACAGCTCAAGGCCCAGGGCGGCACGCCTGTGGCCGTTGGTTTCGGCATTTCAGGCCCTGAGCAGGCCCGCCGCGTGCGCGACTGGGGCGCCGATGGGGCCATCGTCGGCAGCGCCCTGGTCAAGGTGATGGCCGAGGCCCACGGGGCCGGCGAACCGGTCGGCGCTGCCGCCGGGCAGTTTTGCGCCACCCTGCGCCAGGGGCTTGATCAGCCCTAGAGCGCGCCTAGGCAACAACGCCACGCCAGAAGCCGTGCTGTTTTCAGAAGCCTGCGAGCGCAACAAAGAACCCATTGCCATGGAGCTGGAGCGCTGGCTGCAGCGGCCTGCGCGCGTGCTCGAAGTGGGTTCAGGCAGCGGCCAGCACGCGGTACACCTGACCCGCCGGCTCAGCCAGCTGCAGTGGCACCCCAGCGAACGGCCCGAGAGCCTCGAAGCTCTGCAGGCGCGTATCGCGCAGGAGGGCCGCACCCAGCTGGCAGCCGGCAGTGCTCTGGCTGATGCCATCAGCCTCGATGTGACCACTGATGACTGGCCGGCAGGCCCGTTTGACGCGGTCTTCACCGCCAACACGGCCCACATCATGCCGGCTGCGGCGGTGCCCAGGCTGGTCGCCGGCGCAGCTGCCGTGCTGCGCCCCGGCGGGCTGCTGCTGCTCTACGGCCCCTTCAGCGATGGCGGCTGCCACAGCGCCCCCAGCAACGCGGCCTTTGATGCCCATCTGCGCAGCCTCGATGCCGCCATGGGAGTGCGCGACGCCGACTGGATCGTCGATCTGGCCCATCACCAGGGCCTGAGCCCCCTTGCCGATGTAGCGATGCCCGCCAACAACCGCCTGCTGGTGTTGGCCGCGTGAGCGGCGCAGGCTGGATCAGTCCGATGCCCGCCTGCCGTTTCCCAAAGAAAACCCGCTGACTCCCCTGGTCACGACGCTCGGCCGCTCTGGCCCAGCGAAGAGATTGGGCTTCTGCCAGGGGATGGGTTTGTGCAATGGAGCTTGGAGTTCTGCCAACGGCCTTGTGCCGTTGACCATGGTCATGACCATGGTCAGTTGTGCAAAGGGGTGCGAGCACACCCAGCCCCCGCTGCCTGGCTCAGCGCACCACATCGAGACAACGGGCCGCCTGATAGTCGCTGCTGAGGTTGACCAGCTGCTCGCCGGCGTCAGCGACGGCATCGACCTTGGTCGCCACTTTTTCTGAATAGTTGATGTACGCAGCCGGATCGGTGCTGCGCAGCAACTTCGACTGCTCGGCATTGAGCCGGGCCTGGCGCATGTCACGTGTGGTGGCATCGAGGCGGGTCTTGGCCTGGCTGAGCTGGGTGCGCAGGGCCTGGCACTGGGCCAGCTGCTGCTCGTAGGCCAGATGGGCGAGCAACCAGCGCAACCCCAGCACCACGGCCAGCACAACCAGGGCCACACCGCCCACCGCCAGAGCTTTGGACTTGAGGCTCACGCGTTCAAGACGGCTTGTGCCAATCGTGATCAACCTCACCGCACTGTCAAGCAGCGCCGCGATCAGGCCTGCGACAGGATCGCTTCAAGACCTGTCAACAGGCGCCGCAGCGCTTCCGTGAGCTCAGGACCAGCGAGCATGCCGGTGCTGAGCCGCAGCGCGTGGCCGCCCAGACCAAAGGCATCGCCACTGACCACCGCAACACGGTGCTCAAGCGCCAGGCGCCGCATCAGCTCGCGCGCCGTGACACCGCGTCGCGCCAGGTGGGCGGACACCTCGTGCTCCAGTGCCAGCAGGCCATAGAAGGCACCATCAGGCTCAGCCAGAAGCCTGACCGGCAGGCCAGCGCTGCGGGCGGCAGCGACCGCGGCGATCAGCTGCTGCTGCAACGCCGCCACGCCTGCCACATGGGGGCGGCACCAGCTGGGGCCAGCGGCCAAAGCCGCAACCGCCGCCACCTGGGTGAGCCGCGGCGGAGCGATCAGCACCGTGTCCTGCACCTGCGCTACCCCCGCCATGAGCTGCTCAGGCACCACCGCATAGCCCACCCGCCAGCCCGCCATGCCATAGGCCTTGGACAGCGAGAACAGGCTGACGGTGTGGGCCGCGGCGCCGGGCAATGAACCAGGACTCCAGTGCGCCTCGGGGCCATGCACAAAGTGCTCATAGGCCTCGTCGTGCAGGTGAACCAGCCCCCGCTGGGCGCAGAGCCGGTTGATCGCCTCCAGCACCGCCTGCGGCTGCACGACGCCGCTGGGGTTGCCCGGCGACACGGTCACGATCGCCCTGGTGCGCGGGGTGATCGCAGCCGCCAGCCGCTCAGGATCGAGCACCAGGCCCGCATCCACAGGCACCGCCACGCCGCCGGCCAGCTGCACGGCCATGACGTGGTTGAAGTAATAGGGCAGCGGCACAAGCACCTGGTCACCGGGATCGGTGATCACCTGGGCGATGGCGTTGAAGGCCATGTTGCTGCCGGCGGTGACCAACAGCTGGCCGCCATCAAGGTCGAGCGCCCCGCCGCCGCGCTCAGGATCACGCAAGTCAGTCGCAATGGACTCGAGCAAGGGCGGATCGCCAACCATCGGGCCGTAGCGATGCAGATCAAACGGCTCGGCTGCACCCTGACAGAGCGCCGCGGCCACCGCTTCAGCCACCGCGGCGGGCGGCCCCCAGCGGACCATGCCCTGGGCCAGCGATAGGCAACCGGGCGTGGCGCGCACCAGGGCGCTGATCTCGGGGATCACCGGCTGAAGCACCTGCTCGAGCCGCTGCGCCGCTGGCGGCCCAGATCTGGGAGGATCACTGCGCATTGACAGACGCTGGCATGGCAAGCCGCTTCGTGCTGTGGGGCACCTACTGCGACGACGTGTTGACCAAGCGCGCCCCCTTTCGCGACGAGCATCTGGCGCGGCTGCAGCAACTCAAGGACGCGGGCAGCTTGATCACCCTGGGACCGACCACCGATCTGAGCCGGGTGTTCGGCATTTTTGAAGGCGACAGCGCAGACGCCGTTGAAGCCATGGTGAAGGCAGACGTCTACTGGCGCGAGGGGATCTGGACCAGCGTCGAGATCCACCCCTGGACCCAGGCCTTCTAACTGCGGGGCCAACCGGCCTGGGCCTGGGCCCACACGTAGGCCGCCACCGCCTCGGCGCCCCCTTCACCCAGCACAGCTCCATAGCCGCTCATCTGGCCGATGCCGGCCGCAGCCACCCGGGCGATCGCTTCGGGGCTGTCGAGGCCCTGGCGCTCGAGGGCTGCCAGCTTGAGGGTTTTGCCGCGGCGAATGATGTTGCCGCCATTGACATGGCAACCGGCGCAGTGGTTCTCGAACAGCACGCCGCCATCGGCACCCGCCAGGGCGGGCTGGGGCCAAAGAACCAAAGCCACCACCAGCACCAAGGCCAGTAGCTGCAGCAACCGTCGGCACAACGCAAGCATCACAGCCCCCATCGCTGAGCTCCAGTCTGGGGCCACAGGCGCTAGACAGGCCTCAGCATGCTGTCGGTGGGGGCGATCGGTGCCGTCTGGGAGCCAGTCACAGGTCACGGTGCTGCACACCGCCGACTGGCAGATCGGCAAGCCCTACGGCCGCGTCATGGATCCCGACAAACGCAGCCGTCTGCGCCAACTGCGCCTGGATGCGATCAGCCGCATCGCTGAACTGGCCACAAACACAGCTGCCAGTGCCGTGGTGGTCGCCGGTGATCTGTTTGATTCACCGACACCCGCGGCCAGCGAGGTCAGCGCGGTGTGCGCCGCCATTGGCACGATCGCCTGCCCGACGCTGGTGGTGCCCGGCAACCATGACCACGGCGGGGCCGGCAGCATTTGGCAGAGCCCTGTGTTGGAAGCCGAGCGGCGCCGGCGAGCACCGCAGCTGGTGGTGCTGCAGGAGCCCACGCCCTACGAGCTTGAGGAGCTTGTGGTCTTGCCCTGCGGCCTCAAGCAACGCCACGACAACCTGGACCCCTGCGCTTGGCTAGGCCAGCTCGACTGGGCCAGCCTGCCCGGCGACAAGCCGCGCCTGGTGCTGGCCCATGGCGGCGTGAACGGCTTTGGCGCCAGTGACCTTGATGACGAGAATCCCTCAGGCCCCGTCAACCTGATCAACCTCAAGGCTGCATGGCTCGAGCAGGTTGACTACGTGGCCCTGGGCGACTGGCATGGCTGCAAACAGGTGCAGGCCAAGGCCTGGTACAGCGGCACCCCCGAGCCCGACCGGTTTGCCCGCAGCGCCGATTACCAGAGCGGCTTGGTGCTCGAGGTGGCCCTGCAGCGCGGCGCCCTGCCACTGGTGCGCCCCCACAGCACAGGGACCGCCGGCTGGCATGCACTGCAGATGGCCTTGAGCAGTGACACCGATCTGCAGCAGCTCGAGCGCCAGCTCGATCAAATGCTCTCGGGCCGGGTGGGCCTTGACCTGCTGCTGCTTGAGCTGGAGGGCACGCTCAGCATCGGCGCCCAGCAACAACTCGAAGCCCTGCTGCAGCGCTTTGAGGCCCAGCTGCTGCGGCTCAAGCGCCGCGGCACGGTGGGCATCAGCCCCGAGGCGGCCGAGCTGCAGGCGCTGGGTCAGTTGCGCGAGGCGCCGCTGGTGGCGGCGGTGGTGCGGCAACTGCAACAGCAGCTGCAGGACGCAGACCAGAGCGAGCAGCGGGCCCTGCTGAGCGAAGCCCTGCTTGAGCTGCACCGCAGCACCATGGGCCCATGCAACTGATCAGTGCGCGGCTGGAGCGGGTGCGGCAGCACCGGCTGCTGGAGCTGCGCTTTGCGCGCGGCTTCAGCTTGATCGCCGGTGCCAATGAAACCGGCAAGAGCACGGTGGTCGATGCGCTGCACAAGGCCCTGTTTCTCAAAGCCACCGCCACCGGGCGCGGCATTGAAGAGCTGCGCTCACTCACCCATGGCGGCTTGCCCGAGGTGGAGCTGCGCTTTGCGGCGGCGGGCAGCATCTGGCTGCTGCGCAAACGCTTTGCCGGCAGCGGTGGCACCTGCCAGCTCAGCCCCGAGAACGGCCCGACCCTGCTGGGGCCAACGGCCGAAACCAAGCTGGCCGAGCTGCTGCAGGTGAGCGGCCCGGTCGAGGGGCGCCGCATTGCCCAGCTGCCCTTGCGCTGGGCCCACCTGTGGGTACGGCAGGGCGAGGCAGGGGATGATCCCCTCTCTGGCGGTGGCGAGGCCTACGACCTGGCGCAGCTGGTGCAGCAACTGCAGCAACGCAGCGGCCCCGCTGCGGCGGGGGCAACGGCGGCAGCGCTCGAATCACCCCTGGACCGGCAGGTGCAGCAACAGTTGCAGCAGCAGCTCGATCTGCAGCTCACCAGCACCGGCAAGGTGCGGGCCGGCTCAGCATTGGCGGCGGCACAGCAGCGCGACAGCGAAGCCCGCAGCG
>VGQS01000073.1 GCA_016882285.1 Cyanobacteria bacterium K_DeepCast_35m_m2_155
CAACCAGGCGATCGCCAACCAGCTCACCACCCCAGCTGACACCAACCCAACCAGCAGGGGCAGCGCGCCACCACTGGCAGGGGCTGTGAGGGCATCCTTCAACTCAACCAGGCCCGCCAAGGTGATCGCCGGCAAACCGAGCAGAAAGGAAAACCTGGCTGCATCTGCGCGCTGCCAACCGCTGAACAGGGCCGCCGTCAAGGTGCTGCCGGATCGCGACACGCCTGGCACCAAGGCCAAGGCCTGCGCCAAGCCCACAAGCAGACCATCGACCCCACGCACCTGCTCGAGCTCACGGGTGCGCTGGCCCAGCCATTCGGCCAGGGCCAGCAACAGCGCCATGACGATCGAGACGATGGCGATGCTCGCCATGCTGCGCAACGGCGAGTTGTCGTAGTCAGGCAGCCAGCGCTTGATGGCCAGTCCGGCCAGCACGATGGGCAGGGTGCCAACCGCCATCGCCACACCCAGGCGGGCATCGGGGGACGACCACTGGCCATGACGAAGCGCGCGCGACACACCACGTTCGACCTGCTGCAGGTCGACCCAGAAATAGGCGAACACCGCCACAATGCTACCGAGCTGAATCACAGCGGTAAACGACACCCCGGGGTCGCCCCAGCCCAGCAGCACAGGCACCACCTTGAGATGGGCCGAACTGCTGATCGGCAGGAATTCGGTCAACCCTTGCACGATCCCGAGCACCAACGAACGCCAGCAGGCCAGCAGCCACGAGGGTTCTGCCTGTGCAAGGGCCAGAAGCATGAAAGGGCGCAGCGGCTGGGTCTCAACCCTATGGCGGCGCAACGCTTAAGGTTACGCAACGTTTTTTCTCAGATTTGGTGCTTGGCGCCCAGCCAACTCTGCTGCGCGAGTCGAGGCCGGCGCCGCTCTCCCTGGTGGCGCAGCCGGCGCCACTGAAGGCCAGCTCGGATGCTGCGCTGCAACGCCTGGCAGCCCTGCTGGTGACGCTGCCTGTGTTTGTGCAGGCGCCGTTGGTGCACGCCCACCCCTTGCTGGCGACCCTGCTGACGGTCCCCTTGCTGGCCGCGGGAGTCGTGCTGGGACTGAGCCAGGTGAGCGATCGCGCGCGCCTGGGAGCCCTGCTGGTCGGATTTGCCGGCAGTTGGCTGTGCGGCAGCCTGTTTTGGGGGTGGTGCCGGCTGCATCCGCTGTGGCATCTGCCCATCGAAGCCCTGGCCCTGCCCCTGGCGCTGGGTGGTCTGCGCAGCCGCTGGCGCTGGGCCGGAGCCTTTTACCTGGCTTCCCTGGTGGGCACCGCCGCCACGGACGGCGCCATGGCCCTGACCGGTGTGATGCCGCTGTGGCCCCAGGTGGTGGCGGCCGCCCCTGAGGCCGCCATGCAGCTGTTGCAGCAGGCCGCCAGCCAGTTGCTCAGCCCGTTCAACCTGAGCCTGATCGGCACCTTTGCCGCCTGCCTTGGAGCGCTTGGGGTGTGGCTGTGGCAGCAGCAAAGCCTGGGCAAACTCGCTGCCATCACTGTGCTGACCACCCTTGGGGTGGATGGAATCTTCCTGGTGTTGGCCCTTGGAGCTCCGGGCTGGAGCGGCCTGATCTGAAGATCTGCAAAAGCGAGCCCTCGAAAGCGGGAGCGGGGCGAAGGGTGTCTGTAACGTTGCCGAACGCTTCTTGGACTGTCGCGATGAAACGGCTGGTTGCCTGGCTGATGGGTGGAGTGGTTCTGTTTGGTCTGCTGTGCACCCTGGTGCTGCCCCCGGCCGCTTTTGCCGCCGACCGCCGCAACATCGCCGATGACAAGATTGCCGAGCGCGCCGGCAAAATTGACCTCAACAACTGCTCGGTCAGGCGCTTTCAGGACTTCCCGGGCATGTATCCGACTCTGGCGGGCAAGATCGTTCTCGGCGGGCCCTACACCAGTGTTGATGACGTGCTGAAGCTCGATCTGACCGACCGCCAGAAGGAGCTCTTCCAGAAGTACAAGGACAACTTCACGGTGACGGCGCCCGAAGTGGCGCTCAATGAAGGCTTTGACCGCATCAACGACGGGCAGTACCGCTGAGCCCTAAGCTCGCCGCCACCTTGCCGGCCGCCGGTTGAGACCGGCGGCTTTTTTGATGGCAACTTCCCCCACCGGCATCAGCGGCACCTCCTGGGATGTGGTGGTTGTGGGAAGCGGGGCGGCCGGGCTGATGACCTGTCTGGAGCTGCCAGATCAGCTGCGGGTGCTGCTGCTCAGCAAGGACAGCTCACCGCGCTCAGCCAGCCGCTGGGCCCAGGGGGGTATTGCCGCAGTCACCAACGCCGACGACAGCCTGGCCAGCCACTGCGCTGACACGCTCAAGGCTGGAGCCGGGTTGTGTGACACCGCCGCTGTCGAACTGCTGGTTGGCGAAGCCCCTGGCTGCGTGCAGCGGCTGCTGGAGCTGGGCATGGCGTTTGATCGCGATGACGGAGCACTGAGCACCACGCTTGAGGCGGCCCACAGCCACAGGCGTGTGCTGCACGCCCAGGACCGCACCGGTGGCGCCCTGGTCGATGCGCTCGAGCGCCAGGTCCAGGCCAAAGCCAACATCGAGCAGCACAAAGGGCTGATGGCCCTTGACCTGTGGGTTGAAGCAGGTCGTTGCAAGGGGCTGCAGCTGCTGACGCCCGAGGGGGTCAGCTGGGTCGCCAGCCAGGCCGTGGTGCTCGCCACAGGCGGCGGCGGGCACCTGTTTGCCCACACGACCAACCCGGCCCAAGCCAGCGGCGATGGCCTGGCGATGGCCTGGCGGGCTGGCGCTGTGCTGCGTGATCTGGAATTTGTGCAGTTTCATCCGACCGCGCTGATGCTGCCTGGCGCACCACACTTTCTGATTTCAGAGGCTGTACGCGGTGAGGGCGCCACACTGCTCGACAACGCCGGCCACAGCCCCGTCAGCAACCTTGCCGGCGGGGATCTGGCGGCGCGCGATCAGGTGAGCCGCGCCCTGGCACGGGTGATGCATGCCCAGGGGGTCGATCACCTGTGGCTTGACCTGCGGCCTGTGGGTGAGCAGCGCCTCACCGAGCAGTTCCCAACCATTGTTGGGCGCTGCAGAGAGCTCGGCCTTGAGCCCCTGCAGGCGCCGATTCCCGTGGCCCCTGCGGCCCATTACTGGATGGGTGGCATCCGCACCAACCTGCATGCCGCCACCTCCATTGCCCAGCTCTACGCCGTTGGGGAGGTGGCCAGCACCGGCGTTCATGGCGCCAACCGTCTGGCCAGCAACTCCTTGATGGAATGCCTGGTCTTTGCCCGCCAGCTGGGCCGGCACCTGGGCCAGACCATCTGCAGCAGCGCCAGCGCTGCTGGGCCCTGCCGCCAGCCCCAGGAGCTGCCGGCGGCGAACCCCGAAGCCAGCGAAGCTGCGATCAGCGAGGCGCGGCAGCAGCTGCGGTTGCTGTGCTGGCAAGCCGCCGGGGTTGAACGCCATCACCTCGGCCTTCAGGCCGCCCTCAAGCAGGTGCGCCTGCGTCGCCAGGCCCTGGAGGGGTGGCCCCAGCTCAGGCAGCTGCGAGGGCTTGAGCCAGGAGAGGAGCTGCGCCTTGCCCGCCCGCAACTGGCCCAATTCAGAGCCCAGGTTGATCTGCAGCATCGCCTGGTGCTGGCCGAATTGCTGATGCAAGCAGCGCTGTTTCGCTGTGAAAGCCGCGGCGGCCACTACCGCACCGATGTGCCAGCTGCCCAACCGTGGTGGCAGCGCCACACCGTGCAGCAACGCAGCCAGCCGATCGGCACGGCAGCGATCGGCTGATCAACCGCCAGCAGGCGTCGCTGGGGTGATCAGGGCATCGTCGCCGATCAGGTTGGCCAGCTTTTGCAGGGGCTTGACGCCCGAATCGATCTGGCCGTTGATCTCCCAGCTGGGATAGCCGGAGATCCCCTTGCTCTGGCACAGCTCTGCCTGGCTGTTCTGACCGTCTGGAGCGCACTCGATCACCTTGAGCTTGGCGGCGGCCTGCTTGCCGAACAGTTCCTTCTGTTCATGGCAATGGGGGCACCAGTAGGCCGAATACATCACAGCCCCTGAGGCGGTGAGCTTGTCGGCCAGGGCGATGGTGCTGGGGGTGCTGATGCTGGTCACCGGGATCGGTGCACCTTTGCTGCTCAAGGCCGCCGGCCGGTTCACAGCGGTGGCCCAGCCGAGGCCCACCAGACCAACCACCAGGGCGACCAGAACCACGCGGAAGAGCAACTGACCGCGATCAGCCCACTCGCCCTGCAACAGGCTCAGCACAAACAGGGCCAAGCTCAGCGCCGCCGACAGCAGGCAGAAGGGACAGCAATCGCGAATCGCGAAGGCCATCACGCCAAGCAGCACCAGGCTGAACACCGCCATGGCTGTGCTGACAACAACAGCTCCCCAACGGCAGGGAGCCTGCACAGCGGGCGTGGCGTTGACCAAGGGGATCAGGGCCAGCAGCAGCATGGCCCCATAAGCGAGAAACCCAAACAGCGAGAGGGGCTGACCCACAACGCTGCCCCAGACGCTGGAGAGCACCTTGTCGCAACCATTGCAGCCGAAAAAGCCCTGGCTGCTGCAGCTCAGCGAGCCCAGCAGGCCCCACTTGTTGAGGGTGATCGAACCGGTATCGATCACCCCAATGGTGGCCAGCACCGCCATCACCACCCGCACCCAGCGCGGGCCGCTCTCGGGCCGGCGGCGCGCAGAGCTGAGGCGCTCGCTGAGGCGGCTTGCGGTCACTGGCTCATTCGATCAGGCGGCGCCATTCTCGCAGCTCCGGACCGCCCGGCCACGGTCCCATAGGGTGGCGATGGCACCAGCCGCAGGCAGAGAGCCGATGAACAAGCCAACTGTGGCCTTTGCCCATCTGGGCTGCGAAAAAAACCGGGTCGATACCGAACACATGCTTGGCCTGCTGGCCGAGGCCGGTTACGGAGTCAGCGCCGACGAAAGCGACGCCGCCGTGGTGGTGGTGAACACCTGCAGCTTCATTCAGGAGGCCCGCGAAGAGTCGGTGCGCACGCTGGTGGAGCTGGCTGAGCAGGGCAAGGAGCTGATCATTGCGGGCTGTTTGGCCCAGCACTTCCAAACGGAACTGCTCGAAAGCCTGCCGGAAGCCAAGGCGATCGTGGGCACCGGCGATTACCAGCACATCGTCAGCGTGCTCGAGCGAGTCGAGGCGGGCGAGCGCGTCAACCAGGTCAGTGCCAGCCCCACCTTTGTGGGCGACGAGCACCTGCCCCGCTACCGCACCACCAGTGAAGCCATCGCCTATCTGAAGGTGGCCGAAGGCTGCGACTACCGCTGCGCCTTCTGCATCATTCCCAGGTTGCGGGGCGATCAGCGCTCGCGCTCGATCGAGAGCATCGTGGCCGAGGCCCAAAGCCTGGCCGCCCAGGGCGTTCAGGAGCTGGTGCTGATCAGCCAGATCACCACCAACTACGGCCTCGACCTCTATGGCAAGCCCCAACTGGCCGAGCTGCTGCGGGCCCTGGGCGAGGTCGAGATCCCCTGGATCCGGGTCCACTACGCCTACCCCACCGGGCTGACCCGTGAGGTGCTGGCGGCCTACCGCGAGGTGCCCAACGTGCTGCCCTACCTGGATCTGCCGCTGCAGCACAGCCACCCTGAGGTGCTGCGGGCGATGAACCGCCCCTGGCAGGCCGATGTCACCGCTGGCGTGCTGGGCCGCATCCGCGAGCAGCTGAGCGATGCGGTGCTGCGCACCACCTTCATTGTGGGGTTCCCCGGTGAAACCGAGGAGCACTTCGAGCACCTGCTGGATTTTGTGGCCGAGCAACGCTTTGACCACGTGGGTGTGTTCACCTTCTCAGCAGAAGAGGGCACACCCGCAGCAGAGCTGCCCAATCAGGTGCCGCCAGAGGTGGCCCAACAACGCAAAGACCGGCTGATGGCCCTGCAGCAGCCCATCGCCGCGGCGCGCAACGGAGCCTGGGTGGGCCGCATCATCGATGTGCTGATTGAGCAGGAGAACCCCAGCACAGGCGAGATGATCGGCCGCTGCGCCCGCTTTGCCCCCGAGGTCGATGGCGAGGTGCGTGTCATGCCAGGGCCTGGCGGCCTCTGCGCCGCCCCCGGCACCCTGGTTCCGGTGCGCATCACCGCAGCCGACACCTACGACCTGATCGGCGAGGTGGTGGGTGCGGCCGCCATGGTGGCCGCTGCCCGCAGCGGGCGGGGGCTCGGCGCGTCTTGAGCGCTGCTGGGCTGCTGAAGGTCCTGCGGAGGCATCAGCGCACCACCTTCCTGGTGGCCTCGGGCCTGAGCACGGCAGGATCTTTCGCCGGCATCACCGCCAAGAGCTGGATTCTGATCGACAGCAGCAACAATCCAATGCTGCTGGCTCTGCACTTTGCCGCCCTGGCCTTGCCATCGCTGGTGGTGAGCGCTCCGGCCGGCGTTCTGAGCGACCGACTGGGAAGTGAAACTGTGCTGATCAGAGCCCAGTGGGGCCTGTTTGGCGCCGGACTGCTGGGCGCCCTGGCGATCCCGCTGGGCGGCGGCCAGCCCCAGCTCGCCATGGCGCTGCTGCTGCTGAGCACGCTGCTGGTGGGCATTGCCAGCACGTACGAACTCACCGCCCGCAGCAAATACTGCGCCCTGTTGGTCGATGCCCCGGAGCAGCTAGCCCCCTACCTGGCCAGCTTCTCGGTGGTGTTCAACGTGGGCAAGCTGGTGGGGCCTCCGGTCGGTGGATGGCTGCTCGGCATCAGCGGTGCCACCACGGCCCTGGCTCTCGATGCAGCGACCTATCTGTTGCCGATCGCTGCGCTCATCTGGCTGCTGGTGCCCAACCGCCAGGCCGAAGAACGCAGTGGCAGCACCGTTGCGACAGCTGGCCTGCGCTCGGCGTGGAGCAGCTGCGGGCCCGTGCTCAGACACGTGCTGCGCTTCACCGCCTTGATCTGCCTGGTGAGCTTTTTTCACCCGGCCCTGGCACCGGTGATGGCTCGCCAGGTGCTGGGCGGGAGCCCCCAGGCCCTCGGCAATTTCACCGCTGTGCTGGCAGCGGGCAGCATCTGTGGCGGCGTGATGCTGCAGCGCAACAGCCTGTGGCTCACGCAAAGGCCGGGCCTGCTGCTGGGTCTTTGCGCCACCATCACAGGAGCGGCGCAGCTCGCACTGGCCTCGGCAAGCGGAAG
>VGQS01000074.1 GCA_016882285.1 Cyanobacteria bacterium K_DeepCast_35m_m2_155
GATGGATCCGGGCCAGCAGCGGCCGTAGCCAGTCCGGCACCGCGTCGGCATCGCAGCAGGCGCTGGTTTTGAGGTCGGCCGTGCCAGTGAGCTCCTGGCCGTAATAGGCCTGCACGGCGGCTTGGGTCGGCATGGCAGCTCACAGCCGAGGGGTTCCTACGATTGTGCCTGGAGCGCTTCCGCCAGGGCCGCCACCAGCCGCTGGCGCGCCTGGCGGGAGGCCCAGCCGATGTGGGGCGTGACGATCAGGTTGGGCACGGTTTTGAGGGCGTCCAGTTCAGGCCCCGGCGGCTCCTGCTCCAGCACGTCGAGGGCTGCGCCGGCCAGCGCTCCCCGCCGCAGGGCATCGACGAGGGCCGGCAGGTCGATCAGGCCCCCCCGGCCCAGATTCACCAGCACCGCCGACGGCTTCAGCCAGCCCAGGCGCTCGGCGTTGATCAGGCCGCGGGTTGCCGGGGTGAGTGGGGCGTGCAGGCTCACCACATCGGCCTGACGCAGGGCCGCTTCCAGCTCGGCCGCGCTGCTGCGGCCGGTGATCGGCCGCACGGCCATCCCGAAGGCCTCCGCCACGGCGGCCACCCCCCGGCCGATGCTGCCGGTCCCCACCACGCTAAGGGTGCGGCCGGCCAGTTCGTCGAATTCCGGCTCTACCAGCGAAAACACCGGGCTGCGCTGCTAGGTGCCGTCGCGCACTTGCTGCCGCCGCAGGCTGAGGTTGCAGACCAGCTCCAGGATCAGGGCCCAGCTCACCTGCACCACCGACGCCGTGATGTAGCGGCCCGCGTTGCGCACCGTGATGCCCAGGTCGCGGCAGGTGTCGGTGTCGATCTGGTCGGTGCCGGTGCTGGCGGCGCAGATCAGCCGCAGCTGGGGCAGCTGGCGCAGCAGTGCGCCATCGAGGCGGATCTTGTTGGTGATGGCGATGGTGGCGCCCTGCAGGCGCTCAAGCCGCTCTGCCTCGCCCGTGCTGGGCCAGCAGATCAGCTCGGCATGCCGTTGCAGCGGGGCCAGATCCACCGGGCCCAGGCTGAGGGCATCGAGGAAGACGGCCCGGGGTTTGGTCATGGCGCCTCTTCGCAACTGTGCTTATTGTTGAGAAGCCCGGGGACCGTGCGGTGCCTGCCCGACCGATCCCGATCCTTGCTGCTGCCCCTGGGGGGCCTGCCATGCCGGTGGCAACGGGGGTGGCGACCGGCGTGGCAACCGTGTCAGGCGAGGGGCTGCGCTCCAGCCTGCACGATCGCGGTCAGCGGCTCACGCCCCAGCGCCAGCGCGTGCTGGCCCTGTTCGAGCGGATCGGCGAGGGCAGTCATCTCAGCGCCGAGGAAGTGCACCAGCGTCTGCTGCGCAGCGACGAGCGGGTGTCCCTGGCCACGGTGTATCGCACCCTGCGCCTGCTCAGCTCGATGGGGCTGCTGCAAGAGCTTGAGCTGCCCGAGGGGGGGCGGCGCTTCGAGCTGGCCAGTGATGCCCACCGCGACCATCACCATCTGGTGTGTGTGCGCTGCGGGCGCACCGAGGAATTTGAGAACCCCGGCGTGCTCCAGGCCGGGGAACGGGCGGCGGCTGGCCATGGGTTCCGGTTGCTGGAGTGCGTGCTCAATGTGCGCGCCCTCTGCCCCAGCTGCGCCGCCGCGGAATGACACAGGGCGGGGGTGGCGCAGCTCTTTGCAAAAGCGCCAGCCTGGCTGCCAGCTCCGGATCCGCTCCTTAGTTTGAGGTTCTGAACTCCCCTCGCACGGCGATGCCTGGTGCGCTCCCCGGGACCACAGCGCTGGTCTCGCCTCGGCTGCATCCAGGGCGGATCCAGGGCGGGCTGGTTGGGGTGGTGCTTGGCTTTCTGCTGGCCGGCCGGCTACCGCTGGTGCCCTCCACCGTGCTGAGTTCGGTGGCCCTGGCCGTGGCCGCCAGCCTCAGCGGCCGCCCCTGGCGCCCCATGTTCTGGTGGGCCGTGCTGGGAGCTGCAGCCGGAGGCTTGCTTGGCACCGCCACCGTGCTCGCCGGCCGTCTGCAGGAACTGGATCCCAGCAGCGACTGGCCCGGCCGGGCTCTGGTGGTGCTGCTGCTGGCGCTGACGGGAGCTCTCTGTGGCCGCCTGCTCAGTGGTGATGGCGGCCGCCACGACCGGCATCAGCCCAGGGATGTGCTGCGTTCGGCCAGCGCCCTCACCACCGGCATCTTCGCCGTGCTGGTGACACTCACCTTTGTGCATTCGGGCCTGGATGTGGCCCGCACCTTCTCCAGTCGGCTGAGTGCGGCCCTGACGATCCTGGTGGCCTCGCTGACGGTGCCCGGCTGGCTGATGCACCTGCTGTTCCGCCAGGCCCGCGTGTTGCGGGGGGCGGCCGATGGTTAGCGCCGAGCTCAGCCTGCTGCCGTTCGAACAGGGGCTCGCCGCCCTGGCCGCCGGGCTGCGCGCTCTGCTCGAGGCCCTCTCACTGGCCACGGTGCTGCTGGGTCTGCTGGTGTGCCTGCGTCAGGGCTGTAGGGGGTGTTGCCGGCGGGGGCAGCTGGAGCGTCTGGTCCAGCCAGTGGCTGACCAGGGCGCTGAGCAGGCTGCTGCGGTCGCCGCGGATGCGGAGCATGGCCATGGGCTGAGGGGGCTGGTTTCAGCCTCGCTGCCCTGATCGGCGCCGCCGGCGTCTGGGGACACCCGCTGACGCGCCAAAAGGCACCAACTGCCGTGCCTCGGCCACGCGGCCAGGGCAGCGGCAAGCGCCGCCGCCGCTTGCAATTGCCAGTTGTTATTGAGAATCGCTTGCAAAAGGCGGCGATCTTGTTTAGGTTGCGAGTCATTCGCAATAAGCCCACGGTCGCGGCCATGAGTTTTCGCTTCCTTCCCGACGATCCCGTTGCCGCCGTGCGCATGCCGGTGGGCCAGACCGTGCTGCTCGATCCGGCGCTCCGGCCCACGGGCAGCTGCATCGAGGTGCTTGAGGGGGTGGCCCGGGTGTATTGCCCCTGCGAGGAAACCGAGGGCATGACCCTCGCCTTTCTGCAGGCCGGCGACCAGCTCCGCACCGACCGCCTCTGCAGCGAGGGGGTCTGCGTCGAAGCCCTGACGCCGCTGCGGTTCCGCAGTGACGCCGAGCCCCGCTGCGGCGAGGGCTTCGATGCGGTCAACGAATGGACGCTGCAGTTGCTGCGCATCCGTCACCTCGGCAATGCCGAGCAGCGCCTGCATGCCCTGCTGGGGCTGCTGGTGCGCCGGCTGGGGCGCCGCTGCGGCAGCTGGTGCGATCTGCCCTTCCGGCTCACCCACGAGCGCATTGGCGAACTGATCGGCACCACCCGGGTGACCACCACCCGCCTGATCTCCCGCATCCGCCAGGCCCGGTTGATCGAAGCCCCCGCCGGTGAATCCGGCATGCGCCTGGCGCCGGAACTGATCGAAACCGCCCCCCTCGCCGCCGCCTGAGGATCGTCATGGCCAGCTCACCTGCCTTCCCCATCCCCACGCCCTCTCCGCTGGCTGCCGGCCCCGCCGAAAGCCTGGTGGCCAGCCTCTGCCGCGAAATGGCCCAGCTGCGTGAGCGGGCCCGCCTGCTGATCGCCGACCAGGCCCGCTGCCGCGAAGACAGGCTGGTTTGCCGCCTGCGCCAGGAGCTGCAGCAGCTGCAGCGGCGCCGCCAGGAGCTGCAGGCCTGCGTGCGTCAGCTGCGCCGCAGTGGTGGCTTGCGCGACAACCTCGCGCTGGCCTTCCTGGAGGAGCTCACCCGCCGGCCCCTGCCCTGCTGAGGCGGCTGGGGAGGCTGAGCCGGCTGCACTGCGCCGTCACGCCCGGGGCTCAGCCCACCGGCTCGGGGGCGTGCTTGCCGGCGCTCAGTTCCCCGTCGATCACCAGCATCGCGGCGGGGTTGCCCTGGGCGAAGCGCACCCGTCCAAGCAGGTGGGCGGCGCCATGCTCCGCCTCGATCTGCCCCTGCACGATCGGATCGAGGAACACGCTGGTGCGCACATCGCCGGCCCGTTCAGCCATGGCGTGGAGCTGCTGCGACGAGCTGGTGACGTCGGCCTCCATCTGAAAGATCGCCGCGATGATCTCCTCGGCGTCGCGCCAGTGCTGGCGCGGTGCCGCCAGGGCCTCCAGCTGCACGGTCTGGCCGCGGGCCACCAGATAGTCGGCGAACAGGCCGGCGTGGGTCTGTTCGTCGGCCGACTCGGCCTTGAGGAAGTGGCAGAAGCCGCGCAGTTCCCGTTCGCCGAACCAGATCGCCATCGCCCAGTAGGCCGCGCTGGCCTGGCGTTCCAGGGTGAGGTGCTGCTGCAGACCCTCAAGCAGCGCCGCTTCGATCGGCTGGGCCATGGCCCGCCCGGCGGGTCCGGTGGGCACCGTTGAGGCAGCCACGGCGGCATCCCTGGACTGCAGCATCATCCCGTTGGGCTCACTGGCCGCACCGTAGCCAGCCCGGCCCGATCGGGCATGTGTCATCAATGGCACAACCGTTGGTAACGCCGCACCGACCGGTGCGCCTGCCAGCGCCCATAGGCTGGTGATCGCTTCTCCCTACGGCCGCGCCGTTGCCGCCATGGCCAAGCCCCTCGGCCCCAGCTCCGATCCGCCGGCTTCCGCTGATCGACGCGGGCCTGTCGCCGCCAAGAAGAAGGGCTGCAAGCGCAGCAAGTGCTCCAAGTGGAAGGGCGGCAAGTGCCGCTGCGGCCGTGATTGATCGCCTTCAGTCGCGCTGATCGAGGCTGGGGATCAGGGCGAAGGCCGCCATCAGCCCGAACAGCATGATCAGCAGGGCCGGCCCCATCGCCGAGCCCACCCGTTCATCGCTGGCGTACTGAAACACCCGCACCGCCAGGGTGTCGAAATCAAAGGGGCGCAGGGCCAGGGTGATCGGCAGCTCCTTGACCACATCCACGAACACCAGCAGCGCACCCACCAGCAGCGGGCCCCGCAGCAGCGGCAGGTGGATGCGACGCAGCACCGCCAGCCAGTCGCAGCCGAGGCTGGTGGCGGTTTCATCGATGCTGGGGGGGATCCGCTCAAGGGCGGCATCCAGCCCCTGCTTGGACACGGCGATGAAGCGATCGCCATAGCCCCAGAGCAGAAGCAGCACCGGGCTGAGGCCCAGGGGGCCGCCGAGCACGATCAGTCCCAGGGCCAGCACGCTGCCGGGGATGGCATAGCCCAGGCCAGCCAGGAAGCTCAGCTGCTGCACCAGCGGCTGGGGGCTCCAGCGGCGGCAGATCGCCAGCAGCAGGGCCCCCAGGCAGGTCACCGCGGTGGCCAGCAGGGCCAGGCCGAGGCTGCGGCCGGCCAGTTGCAGCAGCTCGCTGAGGGGTTCGGCCTGCAGCCCCTGCCAGCCCTGCTGCATCCACAGGGTCGGAATCGCCACGGCGCCGAGGGGCGGCAGGCTGCAGAGCAGCTGGGCCGCAGCGGCGCGCCAGCCGTGCAGGGTCCAGACGTGGCCGCCGCCACGGCCCCCATCGAGATTCCAGCGGCGGCTGCGCAGGCGCAGCAGGCGCTCAGCGGTGATCAGCACCGCCACGATCGCCAGGGCTACCAGCGACAGCAGCGCCGCCCCCTGGGGATCGCCATCCCCCTGCCAGCGATCGAGGATCCCGGCCGACAGGCTCGGCACCCCCAGCAGCCGCACGGCGCCAAGCTCATTGACCACCTCCATGGCGCTGAGGGCGATTCCGGCTCCGATCGAGGGCAGGGCGATCGGCAGCGCCACCCGGAAGAAGCTGCGCCATGGACCCACGCCCAGGCTGCGGCTGGCCTCCAGCAGCCGCCGACCACTCACCGAGAAGCTCTCGGTGCTCAGCAGGAACACATAGCTGTAATTGGCCAGGGTGAGCAGGGCGATCGCCCAGCCCAGGCCGTGGATGCGGAGGCCGCGATGGCTGCCCCAGTCGATCAGGCTGGCGGCCAGCAGATAGGCGGGGAAGGCCATCGGCACCAGCTGGGCGATGCGCAGCCAGCGGCGGCCGGGGAAGCGGCAGACCGCGGTGAGCCAGCCGATCGCCGTGCCCACCACGGCTCCCAGCACCCCTTCGCCGCCCACCAGCAGCAGCGTGCCCTGCACCTGGCGGGCGCCGTCAGCGCCGAGCCCCAGCCCGCCGGCGCTGCCCCCCACCAGGGCATCCTTCAAGAGGATGAGCAGGGGCAATAGGGCCAGCCCGCTGGCGATCAGCACCACCAGCAGCAGCCCACTGCGGCCGACGGAGAGCTCCGGCTGCAACGGTCCGGCGCCAGGGATCGGGGAGGACGTCAACGCTCGGCCGGGTCGTCAGTCCCAGCCAGCCTGCGTCATCAGTTGCACCGCTTCGCGGTTGCGGCGGCCGAGCTGCTCCATCGACACCGGCGAAGGCCTGAAGCTGCCGAATCCCTTGAGGATCGGATTGTTGCCCCAGCCCTTGAGGGGGTATTCGTTGTTGGCGGCGGCATAGCCCTCGCCGGAGCTGGGTGACACCAGAAACTCCAGCAGGCGCTGGGCGCCCTCGGGATTGCGGGCATGGCGGGTGACGCCCCCGGCGGAGATGTTCACATGGGTGGGGTTGGGCCACACCACCTTCACCTTCGCCGCCGTGCTGCGTTCAGCACCGTTCTTGTCCTGCAGCATCCGGGCCAGGTAGTACTGGTTGGCCACGGCGGCGCCGCATTGCCCCTGGCCGACGGCCCGCAGCATCGGCGTGTCAGAGGTGAACAGCGGCTGTTTGAAATTGGCCGTCAGCCCCCGCAGCCATTGCTGGGTGGCGGGTTTGCCGCGCCGCACCAGCTCATCGGCCGTCAGCGACTGGTTGTAGACGCTCGCCCGGTTGCGCAGACAGAGCTTGCCCTTCAGTTCCGGTCGCCCTAGATCGGCGTAGGTGCGGATCAGGCCGGGGCGGACGATCGCCGGATTCACCATCACCGGCCGCGCCCGCCGGGTGAGGGCGTACCACGCGCCCTGGGGGTCGCGCAGGTTGCTGGGCACGTCCTTGTTCAGTTCAGCCGAGCGGATCGGCCGGAACAGATCGGCCTCCTGGGCGCGGATGATCCGGGCGGCGTCCACCAGCACCAGCAGGTCGGCCTTGCTCTTGCTGCCTTCGCTCTTGAGGCGCTGAATCAGTTCGTCGTCTTTCCCTTCAAGCAAGTTCACCTTGATGCCGGTGCGGCGGGTGAATTCGGCGTAGA
>VGQS01000075.1 GCA_016882285.1 Cyanobacteria bacterium K_DeepCast_35m_m2_155
CGGCGCCCGAGCTGGCGCTGGGCTGGCGCGCCCTGGGGCTGATTGAGCGCCGCCGCGGCGACATCGCCGCAGCGATCGCCGCCTATCGCCAGAGCCTGATGCGCGAGCCCGATCACCCAGAAACCGAGCAGAACCTGGCGGTGGCCTTGCTGCTTGGGGGTGATCTCGACGGCGCCCGAGCGGGCTTCAGCCGCGCCATCCGCTTGCTCGACGCGCAGGGCCGCAGCGCCGAAGCCCGCGCCCTGGCTCAGCAGGCGGGCGCCATGGTCAAGTTGGAGGGCTGAACGCGTTGACAGGCACGACCCTTCCACTGGCCGGGCGCTGCATCGGCGTCACCCGCGCCGAGGCGCAGGCCGGTGAGGCACGGCAGCTGTTTGAGCAGGCCGGCGCGGCGGTGGTCGACCTACCCGCCCTGGTGGTCACCCCGCCCGATGACTGGGGCCCGCTTGATGATGCGCTGGCTGATCTCGAGAGCTTTCATTGGCTGCTGATCTCCAGCAGCAACGGCGCCGAAGCCCTGGACGCGCGCCTGCGCCGGCTGGGCAGCGGCCTGGCGCACCGGCCACATGGGCTCAAGATTGCCGCGGTGGGGCGCAAAACGGCTGCGCGACTCGCCGAACTGGGCGCCCCGGCCGATTTTGTGCCGCCAGACTTTGTCGCTGACAGCCTGATCGAGCATTTTCCAAGCTCGGCCTGGGGGCTCAGATTGTTGATCCCGCGGGTGCAGAGCGGCGGCCGCAGCGTGCTCGCCGACGCCTTTGGCGAGGCGGGTGCCCGGGTGGTGGAGGTGGCGGCCTATGAGACCCGCTGCCCCCAAGGTCTGCCCAGCGGCGCGGTGGCCGCACTCGAGCAGGGGCGCCTCGATGCACTGACCTTCAGCAGTGCCAAAACGGTCCGCCACACCGCCCAGATGCTCGAGGCAGCCTTTGGCTCGAGCTGGCCGGCGTTGCTGCAAAGCCACCCAAGACGGCAGCGGCCGCTGGCGATCGTCTCGATCGGCCCGCAAACCAGCCGGGCCTGCCAGAAGCTGCTGGGGCGCGTCGATGGCGAGGCCCAGCCCCATGACCTGGCAGGGCTGGTGGCAGCCTGCAGCGCAACGCTCAGCTCTGGCCGTCGAGACTGACCGGGATCGCCTGACCCGAGGCCCGCAGAATCAGCCGGCCGCGCGCCACATCAATGCCTCCCACAGCCCAACCCGGAGGCAGCAACTTGGTGGTGCGGCCACCCACATCGCCAGCGCGCAGGGTGCCCGACTCACCGCCGAACTGCACCAGCGCCTCGGCCCTGCCGCCACTGCGAATCACCCCGCTGAAGCGGAATCCAGGCGGCAGACCCGGCGTACCCGAGCCGCCAGGCCCCGCTGCGGCCATGACCGGCAGAAAAGGATCAGGCCGTCCGACCGGCTGAGCTGTCACCACCTGCTGCGGGCTTGGCAGCGGCGTGAGACCTGTGGGCTCGGGCTGCTCAGCAGCTTGCCCAGGTTCAACCTTGCCTGGTTGGAGGGGCGGAATCGGTTTGACTGCGCTCGCCTGCGGATCAGGACTGCTCTGACAAGCGCTCAGCAGCAGAGGGAGCGCCAGGGCCAGCGCCGGTGTCGGTTTCAACCAGGTCGCGGAAACGGTCAAGGTTGGCTTGCAGTTCTTTGGTCACCATCCCCCCCAGCATGGTCGGTTCCATCAACGGCGCAAGGGCTGCGGGCAACTCATAGCTCACGCTCAGCTTGACGGCGGTGAGCTCTGGGGCCTGGGCGTAAAAACGCACCGCCCCCTTGGTGGGCAGGCCGCCCACCGACTGCCAATGGAGCTGCTGGGCCTCGACCCGCTGGGTGATGCGCGCTTGCCAATGGAAGCGGAACCCTTGGGCCGCCAAGGTCCAGTCGGTGAGATCGGGGTCGCCCGCCACGGTCACCACCGACTCGATCCAGCGCATCCAGCGCGGCATCGCTTCGAGGTCGCTCCAAACAGCCCAGACCCGCTCAACCGGTGCCTGGATCTCGGTGGTGACGGTGTGATCGAGCCAGCGGCCCATGGGTCTCTCCTCAGGCGACGGCGGCGTTACTGGCCAGCTGCACCGACGTGTTCAGCATGGCAGCCGCAGCCAGCCGCCCGCTCATGGTGGCCCCTTCCATCGAATCGATGTAGTCCTGCTTGGTGTAGCTGCCCGCCAGATAGAAGTTGCTCACCGGCGTGCGCTGGTCGGGGCGGTAGGGCTCCATGCCGGGGGCCTCGCGATAAAGCGACTGGGCCAGTTTGACGACGTTGCTCCAGACCAGCTTGAGGTCTTTGGCCGAGGGGAACAGCTGCCGCACCTGGGCATCGGTGTGGGCGACGATCTCCTCGGTTGTCTTGGGAATCCAGGGATCGCCTGGGGTCAGCACGCATTGCAGCAGCGAGCCGACGCCCTCTTTGCGGTAATCGACCGGGCTGGCCAGGGCCAGATCGGCAAAACAGCTGAAATCGGCATCAGCGGTGTACAGCAGGTTGTCGAGACCCGCGGGACGGCTCAGATCGCCGCGCGCAGCCTGGGCGGCGGGGGTATCACCCAGCTCAGTGACCCAGCCGTCGTAGCGCAGCTGCACCGTGGCCACAGGCACCGCCTCGAGCGCAAAGATGCGCTCAAACAGGGGCCAGCGGCGCCAGGCATCCGGAATCATGCGCTGAATACCGGGCACGTCACAGGCGGCCAGGTAGGCATCGGCGGTCACCGTGATCTCACCGTCTGGGGTGCCCAGCTTCAGCCCACTGACGGAGGTTTCAGGCAGACCATCGGCAGCAGGTGCGCCTTCTGTGAAGAGCACCTCACTGACCCTGTGGCGCAGGTGCAGCTGGCCGCCTCGGGCGCTGATGTACGCGAGGATCGGCCCGGTGAGCCAGCGGTGGGGCGAGCCCTTGAGCAGGTTGAGCTTGGAGGCCTCGGTCTTGGCCGCAAACATCATGAAGATGGTGAGCATGCAGCGTGCACTGATCGCCTCGCAGTCGATGAACCCCAGGGCATAGGCGATCGGGTTCCACATGCGCTTGATGCTCTGCACACTGCCGCCGTGGCCGACGAACCAGTCCTGAAAGCTGACGGCATCAAGGGCGCGGATCGTTTTCATCGCCCCCTCGTAGTCGATCAGACCGCGCACAATTGGACTGGTGCCCAGGGCCAGGGCATTGCGCAGCTTGTCAATCCAGTCAAGCTGGGGCGTGGTGAAAAAGGCCTTCAGGCCGTTGAACGGAGCCCCCAGGGCAAAGCGAAAGTCCAGTTCACGCAGATCGCCACCTGTGTTCACAAACAGGTGGGTGTGATCTTTGGGAAGCAGGTTGTCTCTGGCGCCGACCTTCTCAAGCAGGGCAAAGAGGTTGGCGTAATTGAAGAAGAAGACATGCAGCCCCATCTCGATGTGGTTGCCGCCTGGGTCCTCCCAGCTGCCCACCTTGCCGCCCATGAACGGGCGCGCCTCGTAGAGATCAACCTGATGGCCGGCATCGACCAGATCCACGGCCGCCGCCAGCCCGGCCAGTCCCGCACCCACGATGGCGACCCGCACGCCTCAACACGCAAACAGTGCTGCGACTCTATGGAGCGGCGGCCAGGGGCGGCGGCAGCACCTTCCCTACAGGGCACTTCATGCAGGGCCCTGCGTGCAGGTGACCATGGTCATGACCATGGTCCGAATTGACAAGGTCCTTCAGAGCCCACACCCCAGAGGCGATCAGGCATCGATCAAACAGCCTGCCTACATTGACCCCACGGATCCAGGAGTCAACGTCATGGCCGCCGACAGCGCAGCAACCGAAGCCAGGCCGAGCGACACCAGGCATGACGCCTTGGAGCAGGCTGCGCCCGCCACCTTCACCGCCAAGGACGGCAAGGGAATCTTGATCACCGAGCCGGCGATGAAGCAGCTGGCCAACCTGATGACACAGCAAGGCAGCGGCAAGGTGCTGCGCGTGGGTGTGCGCTCGGGGGGCTGCAGCGGCATGAGCTACACGATGGATTTCATCGATGCGGCCGAGATGCGCGCTGATGACGAGCGCTACACCTACGAACCAGAGGGTGCGAGCAGCTTTGAGGTGGTCTGCGACCCCAAAAGCCTGCTGTACATCTATGGCATGCAGCTCGACTTCTCGAGCGCGCTGATCGGCGGCGGCTTCAACTTCACGAACCCCAACGCCACCCAGACCTGCGGCTGCGGCAGCTCGTTTGCGGTGTGATGCAGCCGCCATGGGAATCTGAGGGGCAGTGATGTCTTTGCACGCCTGAGGCGCGGCTCCCCCATGGCTCCAACCGATGCCGAACCCTCCGCCTTCGAGGCGGCCCTGCAGCGCTACGGCGCCGGCGCCCCTGTGGCTGAGCTGGTGGAGGAGTTTGCAGCCCTGGCGGAGCAGAACCCGCGGCATTCGGCCTGCTGGACCTGCCTGGCCTGGCTGCAGCTGCTCAACAACCAGCCGCTCGAGGGGCTGCGCTCAGCCCGCCTGGCGGTGCGCCTGAGCCCCCAGGACCCCCAGGCCCGCATCAACCTCACCCTGGCCATGCTCGAAACCGGGGCCAAGGGCGTGCGCGAGCACATCGAGGTGGTGCAGCGGGTGCTGGCCATGGCCCCAGAGATGGCCGATGAGATCAACGACGCCATTACCGATGGCCTGCAGCGCAAGCCCAACTGGCAGGCCCTTCAAAAAGTCAAAGCCTGGCTGGCTGGGTGAGCAAAAACAGGCCCAGACAGCTTCAGGCTTGGGCAGGCCCTTTTGGCTGGGCCAACTGAGCCAGCAAGGCTTGGGCAATGGCGACTGAGCCGCCTGGCCGTCCCACCCGCTCAAGCCCGCATTGATGGCAGAGCTGCGGCAGATCTGGATCGTCCAGCAGGGTGCAGATCAAAGCGCTGGCAGCCTGAAGCTCGCGCTGCCCTGCGGGCTGCTCACCCACGGTGAACACCGCCTCACCCAACAGGCGCATCTGCGCCTCAGCAAAGGCGTAGCTGAACTGGGGCCCGCGGCCAACCAGCTGCACCACCGGCTTGCCCAGCCCCACCGCCTGCTCAACGGCGGTGCCGGCCATGCCCACCACCAAGCGGCTGCGCTGCAGGATCGCAGCAAATGCATCGCTGCTCAAGCGCACCCGAGCCGCCCCAGTGGCACTGAGGAGCTCGTCTGCGCCACTGCGCTGCCAGCCCAACTGCCTCAGCTGCTGCGCAAGCACGTGGTCATCGGTGCCGGGGACAACAGCTGCCTCAAACCGCCAGGGCCGCTGCGGGGCGCGATGCACCAACTGCTCACACAGCTGCAGCATCAAAGCCAGGTTGGCCTGCGCCTCAGGAAACCGGCTGCCGGGCAGTAGCGCGATGGCAACGCCATCGTCAGAAGCCTGCTGCGGTGCGGTTTGCGCCAGCTCCGTTGATCGGGCTGGCGGTAGATCAAGGGCGTCCATGATCGGGTACCCCAAAAACTGCGCCTTCGCCAGGCCTTGGGCCTGCAGATCGCGCGCGGTGAAGGCATCACGGGTGAGCACCAGCCGCACGGCACGGCGCCGGCTGAGCCACCGGGTCAAGGGGCTCAAGCGCAGCTTGCCCTCGTAGTAGCTCGAGGTCGACACCAGAAACACCACGGTGGGCCGCCCGCTCAGCCAGGCAAACAGCAGCGGCACGTGATCACCGACGCTGAGCACCAGCTGAAAACCGGGCCCTTGGCGGCGCGCTGCACGAATCTGCCTGATGGTCTGGGGAATCCAGCCGGAAACGAGATCCTTCCACAGATTCCAGCCCTGGTAGACCATGCCGCCCGATGGCAGATCGCGGCCCTGAACCAACAGCGGCAGCGAACGTTTTCGGTAAGCCCCACCTGAACCGACGATGGGCAGGGCCGCAAGACGCAGCTGCGGGGCCAGGGCCTGCAGCGCAGCACAGATCAAGCTGCCATTGAGATCCTCGCCATGGCCATTGCTGATGAACAGGAGATCGCCGGCCTGGTGCTCGCCTTCTGGGTTCAAGGCACCCGTGATCTCCAAAACAGCCTTGCGATTGGCCTGAGCTTAAGGAGCCTTCAGAATCGCTCCAACTCTTGTGGCGATGCCCCATGGATGCAGGCAGCTCAGCCATGGCAAAGCTCAAGGGGGCACTCGATGCCCTGCTGGTGGCCGATGTGTTCGTGGTGATCGCTGGGGCGCTGTGGTTCGGGCTGGCGGTGGTGCTGCACAGCCAGCACATTGAAAAGCCACTGGCTCTGTTTCAGCAGTTGTGGGAGCCGCTGTTCACCCCGGCGATCGGGCTGCTGATGGCGGCGGCGCTGCTCAGCGGCGCATTGGGCTGGTGGCAGCGGCGAGGGCAGCGCTGAGCTCGCCGTACTGGTAGCGAAACCCTTGCTGCTGCAGCCGCTCAGGGATCACCTGCTGGCCTTCGAGCACCACCTGGGCGCCATCGCCCAGCAGCAGCTGCAAAATCGGCCCCGGGACCGGCAGCAGGCTGGGCCGGCCCAGGGCCTTGCCCAGTGCAGTGGCGAAGGCACCCATGGTGGTGGGCTCGGGCGCCACGGCGTTGTACACCCCCTGATAGGCCGGATCATCGAGGGCGGCGGCAATCAGGCGGCAGAGGTCGTGGCGGTGAATCCAGCTCATCCACTGCTTGCCGCTGCCGACCGGCCCGCCGAAGCCCGCCCGAAACACCGGCAGCATCTTGCCCAGGGCGCCGCCATCGGGACCCAGCACGATGCCGATGCGCAGCTTCACCACCCGGCAGCCGGCCGGGGCCTGATCGGCGGCGGCCTCCCAGCCGCGGCAGATCTCGGCCAGATAATCATCTCCGCTGGGGCTGCTCTCGACAAAGCGGCCCTCAAGGCTGGTGCCGTAATAGCCCACAGCCGAAGCATTGATCAGCACCCCGGGCGGGGTTTCGAGTGCGGCCATCGCAGCCATGAGCATCTCGGTGGTCTTCACCCGGCTGTTGATCAGCAGCTGGCGGTGGGTGGGGGTCCAACGCTTGTCGGCGATCGGTTCGCCGGCCAGATTCACCACGCCATCGGCCTGGCGCAGGGCCACATCCAGACCGTTGTGGCTCCAGCTGGCGGGGTCGGCCGGATCGAGGCGCAGCACCGACAACCGCTCGCCCA
>VGQS01000076.1 GCA_016882285.1 Cyanobacteria bacterium K_DeepCast_35m_m2_155
ATGCCGATCAGCAGCATCGGCCTGATGCGGCGAATGCGGCGCAAGGCTCCTGAGCAGGCGCGGCAGTGGCGGGTGTGGGCGTGCCAGCGCTCGAGCAACGGCTCATTGAGCTGCCTGGGCGGTAGAGGTTGCGCCGGGAACGGCAACCCCGCCACCTCGCGCACCCAGCGGTGCAGGGCACGCGCATAGAGATCGGAGCCGGTCGGCAGATAGCAGGCCTGCTCAAAGCGATCGCTGCCGCCGCGGGCAGCCAGGGCGCGCTCCTGCCAGTGCAGGAAGATCTGATCGTCTTCGAGCACGGTGTTGTTGCCCATGTGTTGCAGCCAGCGCGGCCGCAGCCCCACCAACAACCTGGGTAGCGGTGAACTGAACTGGAACGGAAAGCGGGCAAAGATGCGGCACTCACCGGGCCTGATCGGCGTGGCATAGACCACCGTCAGGATGCGGCCGAAGCCTTTGGCGGTGAGGTCATGCCACATCAGGCACGGCCCCACAAAAGTGGTGTGCTGGCTGCCGAGGCGCCCCTTGCGCGGGCCCTCCGGCCAGAACGCGGTGAACCCCTCGGCCCCGAAGCCGGTGAGTTCAGCCTCGACTGGTGCCGCGTTCTCGCGGCGGCCCACGGTCAGGTGGTGGGTGTAGGGCACATGGCTGACATCGAGCACGTTCTCGAGCACGGTGAGCGCGTCCATCGGCAGATCGCGAAAGGTGCCCTGCACCAGCCAGCCCGGCTCATCGAGCGGCGGCACCAGCGGCAAGGGCACAGCGGCGGCGCGGGCCGCATCGCCGGCAAACACAAACAGCAGCCCCTGCGCCTCGGCGGTGGCAAAGCTCTGGCAGCGGCTGCGGGGGCTGCCGCAGGCCGTTGCCTGCTGCTGCTCGCTGGCCTGGGGGATGGTGGTGCACTGGCCATCGCCACCAAAACTCCAGCCGTGATAGGGACACTCGAGCTCGCCACGGGCGTTGATGCGGCCATCGCTCAACGGCACCAGGCGGTGCGGACAGACATCGGCAAAGGCGCGCCACCGGCCGCTTGAGGGCTCATGCCACAGCACCAGATCGGTGCCCAGCAGCGTGAAAGGGGCGGGACGGCGACGATCGAGATCGTCGAGATAGGCAACGGGGTACCAGCGCTGCTGCCAGTGCTCACTGATCACGGTGCACAACCGCCGAAGTGCTGCCAGCCTGACGCCCAGGACGCCGACCCTGCGCCATGGCCCTGATTCGCCGCGACAGCCCCTACCCCCACTGGGAATGGACGGATCCAGCCGGCGGCGAGCTGCTGCGTGTGGTGCCCGAGCGCGGTGGCCTGGTGACGGGCTGGCGCTCGGGTGGCCGCGAGGTGCTGTATTTCGATGCCGAGCGCTTTGCCGATCCCGCCCAATCCGTGCGGGGCGGCATTCCGGTGCTGTTTCCGATCTGCGGCGGCCTTCCGGGCGACGCGCTGCCTTTGCCCCAGGGAACGTTTTCGTTGCCCCAGCACGGCTTTGCCCGCGACCAGAGCTGGCAGCTTGAGCAGCTGGACGATGACAGCGGTGTGCGGCTCTCGCTCAGTGACAGCTGCGAAACGCTCGCGCTCTATCCGTTTGCCTTTGGCCTGAGCCTTGAGCTGCGGCCTGAGCCAGGCGCCCTGGCGATCCGTGCCCTGATCGAGAACCGCAGCACAGACTCCATGCCATTCAGCCTGGGGCTGCATCCCTATTTCAACGTGAGCGATCTGGCGGCGGTGCGGATCGAGGGACTGCCCGAGCGCTGTTTCAACCACCTGACCATGGCTGATGAGCTCACCGCCAACCAGCTGGCGCGGCTGGCCGAGGGCGTCGACCTGCTGGTGCGGCCCGAGGACGAGAGGGGCTGGTCCCAGCCGATCCAGCTGATCGACCGCGGCGCCACCATCACCCTGCGGACCAGCCATCCGCTCGATCTGGTGGTGCTGTGGAGTGATCCACCGCGATCGATGGTGTGCCTGGAGCCCTGGAGCGGGCCCCGCTCGGCCCTGATCAGCGGCGATCGCCGCCTGCAGCTGGCCCCAGGCGCCAACATGGCGCTGCACACGCGCTACGAGCTGTCATGACCCTGGCGATCACCGGAGCCTCAGGCAAAACCGGCTGGCGCATCGCCGATGAAGCCCTGCGGCGTGGTTCGAGCGTGCGGGCGATTCTGCGGCCGGGTTCGCAGCTGCCGCATCAGCTCGAAGGCCGCGAGCAGCTCACGGTGGTTCGCACCGAGCTGGGCGATGCCGCCAGCCTGCAGCAGGCACTGGCGGGCTGCAACGCCCTGGTGATCGCCACCGGCGCGCGGCCGTCGGTGGATCTGGCCGGCCCGCTCAAGGTGGATGCCCTGGCGATCCGCGATCAGATCGCCGCCTGCAAAGCAGCAGGCGTGGGCCGGGTGGTGCTGGTGAGCTCGCTGTGCGCCGGGCGCTGGCTGCACCCGCTCAACCTGTTCGGCCTGATCCTGGTGTGGAAGCGCCTGGGCGAACAATGGCTCGAGCAGAGCGGCCTCGACTGGAGCATCGTGCGCCCCGGCGGCCTCAGCGAAGACGACAGCCGAGCCGATGGGGAAGGCATCGTCTACTCGGGCCCAGACGTCCAGGAGAGCAACAGCATCCCCAGGCGGCTGGTGGCGCGCGTCTGCGTTGACGCGCTTGAGACCCCTGCGGCGATCGGCCGCATCATCGAAGTGACCAGCAGCGCTGGCCAGGCGTCCGTGGCTCTCGGTGATTGGCTGGCTGTCAGCTGATCGAGCTGACAGCGCGCGCAATCAGCACGGTCAGCATCAAGATGGCAAGCAGGACCTGCAGGGCCATGACCAATTTGGCGGGCCTTGAGATCAGGGCCTCCGAGGTGGGGCCATAGGTCGAATTGACGTTGAGCGAGATGAACAGGTAGTCGATGATGTGCGGTTCGGGAGCGGGCTCGCCCTCGCGCGCCGGCCACACGAAGGCGCCTCCTGGTGTGCTGACGTCGAGAAAGATGTAGATGAACATGAAGACAAGAACGCTCTCCATGTAGACCGCCGCCACATCCCAGAGGCTGGCCAGTCCGCCGCCCTGGTGATGCCCGGCCGTGAAGATCATGGCGAAGACGTTGGCGATCACCTGCAGCACCGAAAAGCCCAGATAGGTGAATCCCCAGTCGAACAGCTGCCGCCTGTTGCCGCGATACAGCGCCACCACAAGCCCGGCAGTCACCACCACAAAGAGCACGGTGCCAAGCCGCTCGATGCTGGTGATCAGGCCCTTGAAGGCCGGATCGATCACCGCATCGTTTTCGAGATGGCGCGCCAGCAGCAGGTCCATCAGCCAGACGCTGGTGGTCGCTGCAATGACGGTGAGCCGCCCGCGCCCTTCGGTCAGGCGCCGGCGCAGCAGCTCGGCCGCTGGAACCGCCGCCAGCGTCTGTGAAGCCTCGTCAGAATGCTGCCCTGCCATGCGCGCTGCTGCTGTTGGCCTCACTGAAGCATGCGCAGCAAGGCAAAGCATGGGCAGCCAGGGCCCGCTCAACCGGGTGGTTCGAGCAGGAACAGCGCAGCAGCAGCGTCGTCAAAGGCTCCCTTGCGGTAGGCGATCCAGCGGAAGTCGCCGAGCGCCGCTGGATCCACCAGCCGCAGCAACGCCTCGCGCGAGGCCAGGGCCCTGGTCAGCTCATACGGCTCGCTCTGCTGCAGGCCGTGCAGGCGCTGGGCCAAGCCCAGGGCCAGCAACGCTTCGCCCTGGCGGCGCTGGCCCAGCAGGCCCCAACCACTGGCAGCTGCTGCCGCATCAACGCTCTCAAGACAGAGGTGGGCGGTGAGATCCCAGCAACCAGGCTGCTGCAACAGCTCGCCCGACGCCTGCTGGTCGCGGTAGGCCAGCAGGGTGCCGTCTGCGCGGCTCGCCCTGTTGTAGCGCCATGTCTCCAGGGCGTAGTCGATCACCAGCAGCACGCCTATGGTCAACACCGACCCTGCCTGCTGCAGCCATGGGGTCAGTCCCGTGTGCAGCTCGGTGGTCCAGCCCGCCGGTAGAGCTCTGGCCGCAGCAGAGGGAACGTCGCTCTCAACCAAGCCCCGCAGTTTGAGCTGGCTCCACAGGGCCGCATCGGCCTGGGGGGCCAGGGGCTCACCGGGCGCCAGCCGCAGCGAAGGCCCTGCAGCGGCGTCCTCGTCAAGAACCACCAGCTGCCGGCGCCAGAGCGCCCCGTGCCAGATCACCCGCTCAACAGCCAGGGCATCGAGCACCTCGTGGGCAAGCAGCACCCCCTGCACGGGTTCTGCCGCAAGCTGCTCGAAGCTGCACCAGCGCACGGGCAGAGGGCAACCCGCCAGGCGCCGGCGCTGCCGCGTCGCCATGCCCGCGTTGGGCTCGAGTAGCACCAGCTCGAGCCGCGTTGCCAGCTGGGGCCATCGCGCCGCCAGCTCGGCAGCCAGATCGGCCGCCAGATCGCCTTCGCCGGGACCCGCCTCGATCAGGCTGAGGCGTTCGGTCCCAACCTGCTCGAGCCACTGGGCGATCTGGGGCGCCAGCAGGCCCGCAAAGTCGGGACCCAGAGACGGCGAGGTTGCAAAGTCGCCCGATCGGCCCACCTGCAGGCGGCCACTGCCGTAGGCGCCATGCTCAGGGTCATGCAGGGCCCAGTCCATGTAGCGGGCAAAGGGGACTGAACCTCCGGCAGCGCGCAGCCGCTCGGCCAACCAGGCGGGGCAGGGTCGGGTCACGCTGAGGCAGCCGCTTCAGGGAGAATGCATCTTCTTTGAGCGCAGGGCATGCGGCGGTTGTGGGCGTTGGTGGCGGCAGTGGTGGTGGTGCTGAGCGGCTGGATTGGCCTGGGCGCGGCGCCGGCCTGGGCCTACGACAACCCTGATCTGCTGCCCGATCACCCCACCCCGGTGATCGACCTGGCCCGGGCGCTCACCGACCCGCAGCGCGAGGCGCTGGAGGCCGAACTCGAAGACTTCGAGCACGTCAGCGGCTGGAAGCTGCGGGTGTTGACCCAGTACGACCGCACCCCTGGCTACGCCGTCAAGGACTTCTGGCACCTCGACGAGCGCTCGCTGCTGCTGATCGCCGATGAACGCGGCGGCAACCTGCTCAATTTCAATGTGGGCGATGCCCTGTTTGCCCTGATGCCGCGCACCTTCTGGGTGGAGCTGCAGACCCGCTTCGGCAACCAGTACTACGTGCGCGACAACGGCGAGGACGCCGCCATCGTCGACGCCCTGCACACGGTGAAGGGCTGCCTCGAGATCGGCGGCTGCCAGGTGGTGCCGGGCCTGCCCACCGAGCAGTGGGTGCTGACCCTGGGCACCTCGATCGTGGGCGGGCTGATCGTGGGCTTCGCCGCCTACCCGCGCAAGGAGGGCCGCACGGTCGAATGGGCCTGGGTGCTGCTGCTGAGCCCGCTGTGGGTGATCTTGTTCGGCATCTTTGGCGTGGCGCCGATCGTCACCCGCACCTCCGACCTGCTGCCCCTGGCCCGCAACGCCCTGGGCTTTGCCGGCGCGATCGTGGCGGCCTACCTGATCGCCCAGAACACGGTGGGCAAGGCGCGCTTCAAAGAGGGCGAGAGCTGAGCGCCTGTTGGCTCAGGCGCCCTGACGCCCTCGCGGCCCCAGGGTTTGAAGCGCATCGATGCGGCAGCGCAACGAAGCGGCAGGCTCACAAGCGGGCTGCAGAGGTTCTGCAGGCTTGAGTGCGGCCCGCAGGCGGCTCAGGTTCTCGTCATAGAAACGCCGCAGATCGGCAAAGCGCTTGACCGGTTGGCCGTAGAAGCTGCTGCCGCGCAGGGTGGGGAATGACGCCCACTCCGGCGCCAGCTTGGCCACCAGCTGCGGCGTCAGCATGCCTTGATCGGCCAGCTGCAGGGCACCGCGGCGCTGCACCAGAAACAGGGCTGCCTGATCCTGCGCCTCGGGGTGAAACTCCGAGAGCCCCAACGCCCGGGCCGCCATGTCCCAGGTGAACGGCATGAACTGATAAGCGCCCGCCGCAGCACTGGCGTAGCGGGCGCTGCGCATCACCCGGTTGGGATGACGTTCAAGCGACTCCACCACGCTGCCGCCAAAGAGAATGCGGTAGCCCAGGTCGCTGCCCTGGGCCCAGGTGCCCTCGGCGTAGCGGATGGTGTTGAGCAACGCCCGCCGCTCAGGGGTGATCGCAAAGATGCGTTGCCCCTGGGGGAAGGCCTCCAGCAACGCCAGGGCCGAGAGCGGTGCGCTTTGAGCTGCTGCGGGCAGGACCGGCAACATCGGGGACGCCAGTGCTGCGAGCAGCGCAGCACCGGTGGCGAGGCGACGGTGGTGAAACAGCAAAACGAATCAGACGAACGGCAGTGGCGGCGTGCTCGAGCGCAGTTGCAGCGCCGGCGAGGGCGTACGAAGTCAGGGAAAATCTGCGCCAATGTGCCGCAATGAACCAAATTCGGCAACCCCTCCAGCCAGATCGCCGCACGACGCCTGCGTGCTGTTCGTAGCGTCGCCCTTGGAAAATCGGTGCCCTTGGAAAAAGCGCCACAAAAAGCGCCACTTTTCCAATGCGCATGGTTCAGGAAAAGCTGGCAGGCCAGGGGCCGCCATGGGGCAGCAGTTGGAGCGCCTCAGGGCTGGGGCTGCTTGGACAACACGCCAGCTTCTGATGCACTGGTGAGGGCAAAACGTTCGATCGCGGCAGCGGCTTCAGAACTGCCACCCAGACGCAGCGGGCCGACGCGGGGCGGCAGCAGCGGTTGATCGAGCTGCCAGGCGCCCGCTTCAAAGGCGTCGCGGCTGAGCAGCCGGTGCCAGCCGTGATCCTGCAGATCGAGCTGCAACACGGCAGCTTCGGCAAAACCTTCGCGCGCCACCAGGTGAATGCCCACGTTCTGACTCATGGCCTCGCAGAAGCTGCTGTAGCCGGCTTTGGTGATCAGCCGGCCGCAGAGCGGCATGAGATCGAGGGGTCGCAGCCCCGCTGGCAACACCCTGCCGTTGGGGTGCTGGGCCAGGGCGGGATCGGCCCCGATGAACACCTGCTGGGGCCAGCGCTGCAGCGGCGCCGCCGCCAGATCGAGCCCCATGCCGCCAAAGCTGATCAGCAC
>VGQS01000077.1 GCA_016882285.1 Cyanobacteria bacterium K_DeepCast_35m_m2_155
GCCGCCACCACCGAAAAGAGCACCCCCGCCAGCAGGTAGCGCAGCGGCCGGCGCAGCAGCTCGGCAAAGGCCTGTTGCACGCTGATCGTGCTGCCGCGCTCGTAAAACAGGGCAGGCACAGCCACAAACAGCACCCCCACCAGGTTGGAGAGGACCGCAAACGGCAGCTGACCGAGCTGAGCCAGCAGCGAGGCCACCGTCACGGCACCCTCGCCAGCACCAGTGCCGCCAGCCAGGCCCACCCCGATCAACATGACGAACCAGGCCACCGCCAGCCCCAGGCCGGCCAGCAGGGCCGTCACGATCCAGATCAGCAGGATCGTGGGCACATGCGCCCAAAAGGCCTCCCAGGCCTTGTTGATACTGGGCTGCTCGTAGGCGATCGGGGCGGCCATGGAACTCGGGCAGACTGAGCCGCATGGTGGCAGAGGTCATGCGATCTGACGACTGGCTGCTGCTCTGCAGAACCGTGCGCTTCGGTGACACCGATGCCGCTGGAGTGGTGCATTTCGCCCGGTTGCTGGAGTGGTGCCACCAGGCCTACGAAGAAAGCCTCGAGCGCTTTGGCGTGGCCGCGGCGACGGTGTTCCCGACCCTGGCCGCCCAACCCGACGTTGCGCTGCCGATCGTGCACTGCAGCGCCGACTTTCGCCGGCCGCTGGTCTGCGGCGATCCTCTGGCCATCGCGCTGGAGCCCAAGCGCCTGGACCCTGGCTGCTTTGAGGTGAGCTACCGCTTCAGCAGTGGCGAGCAGGAGGTCGCCCGCGCCCTCACCCGCCACCTGGCCATTGACGCGGCAACGCGCGAGCGCTGCCCGCTGAGCGAGCCGATCAACCGCTGGCTGGAAGCCTCAAGCCTGGGCAGCGGCATTCAGCCGCTCTAGACGTTCGCCTCAGGGTTCTGCTGCTGCAGCCAGTCCTGCCAGCGCCGCCGCTGCCACTTGCCTGAGCTGCTGCGCACCAGCTGCGGGCACAGCAGCCAGCGCCTGGGCCGCTGGCTGGCTGGCAACTGACGCGCCAGCTGCTCAAGCGCCTCAAGCACAGAACCTGCAGCGCTGCCAGCGTCATCGGCCAGACGCAGCAACGCCACCAACTGCTCGCCCCAGACGTCGCTGGGCTGCGGCAGCAGCAACAGCGCCTGCACCGGCAGGCCCGCCGCCGCGATCAAGGCGCCCAGACGCTGCTCGACCTGCTCAGGAAAGACGGTCTTGCCGCCGCTGTGCAGGGCGCCATCGAGCCGGCCGAGGATCTGCCAGCCAGCAGGCTCCAGACGCGCTGCATCACCGCTGCGCCACCAGCCATCGGCGCTGCGCGGCAGCGGCACCAGGCGGCCACCCTCGAGCCAGCCGGGACTGAGGCGATCGCACCCAATCTCGAGCGCCCCGCTGACGGGGTCGGCGCGCAGACGCACATCGCCCAGCGGCAGACCGCAGCCGCCAACACCAGCCAAAAAGCGCTCTGGCGGCAGCGCGCACACCATGGCAGCGGTTTCGGTGGCGCCGTAACAGGGCGCCAGCGGCAATCCCAGCGTGCGAGCCCGCTGCGCCAACCCCGCAGGCAACGGTGCACCGCCCACCCAGATCACCCTGAGCTGCTGCAACCAGGCGATGCCGGCGGGCTGCTCCAGCAGCCGCGCCAGCTGGGTCGGCACCAGTGACAGCAGCACGGGGGCCTCAGCCGCCGGCACCGCCGCCGCCAAGGCGGCGGGGTTTTTCATGAGCGCAGGGGCCAGCTGCAGCTGGCGCGCGTCCCACTGGCGGCAACGCAGCAGCGGCAGCAGCCCGCTGACGTGGTGCAACGGCAACGGGTTGAGATGGATGCAGCGGCGAGGTTCGATGCCGATCTGCTCTAGCCAGCGGCCCGTTGCCGCGGCCGAGGCCTGCAGATGGGCCAGGGGCTGCAGACACCAGCGCCGCGCGCCGCTGCTACCGCCGCTGCCCACAATCACCCCGGGGCCAAAGCGGCTGGCCAGCTCAGCCAGACAGGCCTCGGCCCCTGCTCCTCCCAGGGCCTGCTGCAACAGCTCGGCATCGGCAGCCTCTGCCAAGGGCGTGATGCGGCCGGCAGCCCAGGCCCGCTCGAGCATTTCAGGGGTCATGCCGCGGCCTCCCAGACCTGCTGGGGATCGCCAGAGAACAACGGCCCATCAGGCGCCCAACCCGGCGCCAAGCCAGGCGCTGCCGGCGTCGGGCCTGCGGCCTGCAGGGCGGCCAGGTGATGCAACCAGCGGCGGCCAATGCCGGTTTCAAAAGCGGTGCTCAGCACCAACTGCGGCTGGCCTGCAGCCAGAGCCGCCAGCAAGGGGCGCGGATCGCCCTCCTGGCTGGGCCGCCGCACCTGCCAGCTGCGCCAGCTCTGGCGCAGCTGGGGCTGGGCCTGCAGCGATTCATCGAGCGCCACCGGCAGCCGCTGCGCCAAGGCTTCAAGACCGGCCAGATCACCCGGCGCCAGGGGTTGCTCGAGCCATTGCAGCCGGGGCTCCGCCGACAAGCGCTCGGCCCAGGCCCCCGCGGTGCTGCGGTCCCAGTGACCATTGGCATCGAGTCGTAGCCAGGCAGCTGGGCCTAGGCGCTGCAGCAGCTGCTCGAGCACGGCGCGCTCGTGCGCGTCGGGCAGCACGGCGACCTTCCACTTGAAGGTCTGCTCGCCTGTTTCTGCGTGCATCAACGCCTCAACTGCCGCAGGGCCTGCGGGCAACAGCTGGGCAGAAGCCGGGGCCGCATGCCAGCCGCCGGCCGCCGCACCCACCAGCCCGTCAACCTCGGCCAGGGCGGCCCCCAGGGCAAAGGCCAAGGCACAGGGGACCTGGGGTGCGGCGATCAGCGCCTCGAGTTGCGCACGGCTCAGCGCTGGCCCCAAGGCTGCAACGGTTGCCTCAACGCGCTGCAGCGCGCCGGCCTGCTGCTCGCCCAGGGTCAGCGGTGCCGCCTCGCCCCAGCCCACCACGCCACTGGCGTTACGGAGCCGCAGCAGCCAGCCACGCCGCTCTGCCAAACGGCCATGGGCCGTCTGCAGGGGCCGCGGCAAGACAAAGCGAAAGGCCCGCCACTGCAACGAGAACCCATCGCTGGTGGCCACCATGACCTAACCGGCCCAGACGCCGCGGCCCAGGGCCAACCCCAGGGCCAACCCCAGGCCGCTGAGGCTCTGAAAACGCAAGGCCAAAAACTTGCTGCCAGCAATGCGCTCCGGTGTGGCGTGATGACGCTCAAGCAGGCGGCTCAGCGCCACCGCCGGCGGCACCCCGATCAAACCCAGCAGAGCCGTCAGCGGCCAGATGCCGAGCAGCACCGGCAGCACCTGCAGCGCCAGGCTCAGGGCCACAAACCAGGGCACCAGCGCCGCGGCCCGGGCCGTGCCCAGGCGCACCACCGGCGAGCGCTTGCCATGGGCAGCATCATCAGCAACCTGATGAAAGTGTGAGCAGAACAGCACCAAGGTGGTCGCCAGCGCCGGTCCGCTGCCCAGCTCAAGGGCCGGGCCCCAGGGCACACCCCCCAGAGCAGGGTCGAGGGCCAGCAGGGCAGCCGCGGTGGCCAACGGGCCAAAGGCCAGCCAGCACAGCGGCTCGCCCAGACCGTGGTAGCCCAGGCGCAGCGGCGGCCCCTGGTAGGCGTAGCCCACCCCGCAGCAGGCCAGCACCAACGCCAGCACCAATGGCGTGCTGCTCCAGGCCACCAGTGCCATCAGCAACAGTCCCAGCAACAGGGCGCCATTGGCCCAGCCAGCCACCCGGCTGCGGCGGCCGGTGAGCTGCACCACCGAATGGGGCTTGCCGGCCGCATCGATCCCGGTGTCATGGTCAAAGACGTCATTGCTGAGGTTCTCCCAGGCCAGCAGCAGCACCGCAGCCGACAAAAAACCCAGCAACGGCCCAACGCGCAGCTGACCGCTCCGACCAAAGGTCCAGCCAGCAGCCAGCAGCACCGGCATGACCGCCACCGCGTACATGGGCCACTTGATCGCCGCCTTCCAGAGCTGGCGTCGCTCGCTGGCGTAACGGCTTGCGACGACCTGGGGCTCAGGCATGGCAACGGCGAGCGCAGAGCGCTCTGGGGCCCATACATTTGAGCAGCTTCCTCGCCCAGCCGGCCCCAGCGTGCCGCTTCGCTTTGCCGATCTGCTGGAGCTCGCCAGCTCCAGAGCCCGCAGCCTCGACGACGAGGGGGTGCTGAGCCTGGCTGTGCCGCTGGCACCGCTCGATCCGCTGGCCTTGCTGCCGCAACTGCCAGAAGCCGATGGCTTCCGTTTCCTGTGGGATGGCGCTCCGGGCCTGTGCCTGGCTGCTGCGGGCCGCGCCCAGAGCCTGGAGCTCAGCGGACCGCGCCGCTTTGAGCTGGCCCAGCGCTTTGCCAGCCTGACTCTGAACCGCCTGGGCAATGCCGCCTGCGCCGCCGCCGCCAGGCCCAGGGTGCTGCTGGCCTTTGGTTTTTTTGACACGCCACTGCAGAGCGGCCAGGACGCTGTCCCGGGGGTGCAGGCGGTTCTGCCGCGCTGGCAGCTCAGCCGCCACGGCCAGCACTGCTGGCTGCGCCTGCAGGCCACCCTGGGCGGAGGCGTCACCGCCCGCAGCCTGGCCGAAGAGCTCTGGCAGACCGCCGCCGATCTGCAGACCAGCGCCTCGCGGGAGCCCGCTTGGGCCCTGGGAACCGGCGCCACACTGCAATGGAGCAGCCCCTGGCAGCAGCACTACGGCAGGGCCCTTGAGCAGGGACTCGACCTGGTGCAGCAGGGCAGCCTCACCAAGCTGGTGCTGGCGGTGCGCCAACAGCTCATCTGCGATCGCAACCTCGATCCACTCGATTTCATTCCCGCCCTGCGCAGGCAGCAGGCGGGCAGTTGCCGCCTGCTGTGGCAGCGCCACAGCAGCTCAGCCCTGGTGGGCGCCTCGCCCGAGCGGCTGCTCACGGTGCGCCAGGGGCAGCTGCGCTGTGACGCCCTGGCCGGCACCACCGCCGCTGGCGAACACGCCAGCGAGTTGCTGCACTCGAGCAAAGACCGCCACGAACATGAGCTGGTGGTCGACGCCATCGCCGCAGCCTTGAGTCACCAGGGGCTGAGCCCGCGGCTGCCAAGGCGGCCGCGGCTGGCGCGGCACGGGCACCTGGCCCACCTGCACACCCCCATCACCGCGGCCCTGGGGGGCCAGCACCCGCTGGCCGTGGCCGCGGCCCTGCACCCCACCCCCGCCGTTGCTGGCCTGCCGCGGCGTGAAGCGATGGCCTGGCTCCGCAGCCTGGAGCCCTTCGAGCGCGGACACTACGCCTCCCCGATCGGCTGGATCGACAGCGAAGGGGACACCGACCTGCGGGTGGCGATCCGCTGTGGTGTGGTGCAGGGTCAGCACCTCGAGCTCACCGCTGGCGCCGGACTGGTGCGCGGCTCACAGTGGCAGCGCGAACTCAACGAAGTGGGGCTCAAACTGCAGGTGCTGCAGCAGCAGCTCAACCTGCCAATGCCAACAAGCGCTCCTGCGTGAGATCGGCCAGGGGGATCTGCCCGAGGCGCTCCACCTCACGAATGCCGGTGGGGCTGGTCACATTGATCTCACTGAGGCGGCCATCGATCACATCGATGCCCACAAAAAACAGCCCTTCAGCACGCAGCGCCGGCGCCAGCGCCGCACAGATCTCCCGCTCGGCGGCAGAGAGCTCTGTGGCCTGGGGCTGACCGCCCACCGCCAGGTTGCTGCGAAATTCACCGCCGCTCGGCACCCGGTTCACCGCACCCAGCGGCTCGCCGTCGACCAGCAGGATCCGCTTGTCACCAGCGGCCACACCAGGCAGGAACGCCTGCACCATGACCGGCAGGCTTTGCTGCACCGTGACCAGCTCCAGCAGGGCCCGCAGACCGGGTGTACCTGCCGAGGCAAACACCACCCCTTGCCCGGCGCGGCCACCCAGGGGCTTGAGCACCACCTCACGATGCTCGGCGGCAAACGCAGCCAACGCCTCGACCCGGCTGGCCACCAGGGTGGGCGCCATCAACTGGCTCCAGCGCAGCGAACTGAGCTTTTCATTCCAGGCCCTGAGCGCCGCGGGCCGGTTGATCACCCGGACGCCCTGGCGCTCAGCCAACTCGAGCAGATGGGTGGCATAGAGGTAGGCCTCATCGACCGGGGGGTCCTTGCGCATCCACACCACCGCAAAGTGGCTCAGCGGCAGCAGCTGCGGCTCACCGGCGCTGAACCAGGGCTCGGCAGTGACCTCGACCGCCTGCACCCAGCAGGCATGGGCCTGTGCTCCAGGCCATTCTCTGGCCTGCAGATCAGCGGGTGTCGCCGCCCAGACCGCCACGCCAGCGCGCTGCGCGGCCTGCATCAAGGCGGCGGTGGAATCCTTGGCCGGATTGATCCCAGCCAGCGGATCCATCACAAACAGCTGGGCACGCACGGCTGCTGCGGGCGGCACCGATCAGCCCGCGAGCAGGGCATCGAGCTGACCGCCCCGCTCCAGGGCGTGCAGATCGTCGCAACCACCGACGTGGTGGCCGTTGATGAAGGTCTGGGGCACGCTGCGGCGGCCGCCACTCTTGGCCGCCATGGCGGCGCGGGCGGCCTCATCACCATCGATGGCGAACTCGGTGTAGGCCACACCTTTGCGGTCAAGCAGCGCCTTGGCGCGAATGCAGAACGGACAGGCCCGCCAGGTGTAGATCTCGACCTTCGCGGCCATCACGACTCCAATCGGGTGGTCAGATCTTAAGGACCAGCTCAGCAGCAGGACTATTGACCCGACCAGGGCCTGGGGCTGGGGACTGGGGCTAGGGCATGGGCTGGTCTGACGAAGGGGCAAGGGGCTCAACACGGCCTTAGAAAAAGCGCCACAAATCGCGCCACTTTCACAAGAGCGCAACCCACTCCCTCTGCTCACCGACCAGCTCACCACCAACTGCCGAACCGACTAGCGAACCAACTCAACGACCGATTCACCGCCCCGCCCAGGCCCATCTCCAGCCCCCTTACAAAACACGCCAGAAGTCACGCCAGTTTTTGCA
>VGQS01000078.1 GCA_016882285.1 Cyanobacteria bacterium K_DeepCast_35m_m2_155
TCGACTGAGCCGCAACGATGCCGACCGCCTCGCCCAGATCCACCAGTTCGTTGTGGGCCAGTGCCCAGCCGTAGCACTTGCGGCAGACCGAGCGTGAGGCTTCACAGGTGAGCGGCGAGCGCACCACGACGGTCTTGACCCCAGCAGCTTCGATCTGGCGGCTCAGGGGAGCATCGATTTCGCCATCGCGCGCGACCAGGACCGCGCCGTCGGCATCCAGCACCGGCTCTGCGGCCAGGCGGCCGATCAGCTTGCTGGCGAACTTGCCTTTGTCATCCGCATCAATGGGAATGCCGCGGGTGGTACCGCAATCCTCCTCGCGCACGATCACGTCCTGGGCGACGTCCACCAGACGGCGGGTCAGATAACCCGAGTCAGCAGTGCGCAGGGCGGTATCGACCAGACCCTTGCGGGCGCCGTAGGAGCTGATCACGTATTCGGTGACCGTCAGACCTTCACGGAAGTTGGTGCGGATCGGCAGGTCGATGATCTCGCCCTGGGGGTTGGCCATCAGGCCGCGCATGCCCACCAGCTGACGCACCTGGGACATGTTGCCCCGAGCACCAGAGTTGGCCATCATCCAGACCGAATTCAACGGATCGTTCTCGTTGAAATTGCGACGCACCGCCGCCACCAGACGCTCGTTGGTCTCGGTCCAGGTGTCGATCACCTTGGTGTGGCGCTCCACCTCGGTGATTTCGCCGAGGCGATAACGCTCTTCGGTTTCGGTGATCTGCTGCTCGGCCTCCTCCAGCAGAGCGGCTTTGTCACCAGGGATGCGCAGGTCATCAACCGAGATCGACACCGCTGCCTGGGTGGCATAGCGGAAGCCAAGATCCTTGAGATCGTCAGCCATCGACGCGGTCGCTGCCGTGCCGTGATGCTTGTAAGCCCAGCCAACAAGATTGCGCAGGGCTTTCTTGTCGATCACCCGATTGCGAAAGGGTGGCGCCTGACGGCTCAGGGCCTTGGCGGCGCGCGCCTGGGCTTCGGCCGCAGCGGCCTGTTCAGCGGCTTTCTTGCTGCCCTTCTTGCTGGTCTTCTTGGCGGGAGTGGCGGTCATGGCTGCGGGCGAATGAATGGAGCGTTGGGACTAAAGAACGTTCTGCCGGGTCTCAGGTGGCAGCCACGGCGTCGATGATCGTGTGGTTGATCACCACGCGGCCCACGGTGGTGAGCAGGTAGCGACTGATCAAGCCACCGTCGTCATCGAGACGGTCACGGCGGTACAGCCACTGCTCAATGCGCGTGCCATCGCTGAGGGTCTCGCTCTTGACAGGTTCTGAGGCCTCACCCTCGGTATCGACCTCGCCGTTGAAGCGCACCCAGAGCCAGTCATGCAAGCCGAGGTGCTTTTCCTCAAAGGCTGCAATGACATCGTCAAGGCTGGCGAACGTGCGGCTGCGATCGCCAAATTCAGGCTTGGCACTGCCGGGCTGCTCGGCGGTCAGGTAATAGGCCCCCAGCACCATGTCCTGCGACGGGGTGATGATCGGCTCACCGGTGGCCGGCGAGAGAATGTTGTTGCTGGCCAGCATCAGCATGCGGGCCTCGGTCTGGGCCTCGATCGCCAGCGGCACGTGCACGGCCATCTGGTCACCGTCAAAGTCGGCGTTGAAGGCGGGACAGACCAGCGGGTGCAGCTGAATGGCACGGCCGTCGACCAGCTTCGGTTCAAACGCCTGAATGCCGAGGCGGTGCAGCGTCGGAGCACGGTTCAGCAGGATCGGATGGCCTTCGATCACCTCCTGGAGCACCTGCATCACCTCATCGTCGGCACGCTGAATCAGCTTCTTGGCGGCCTTGATGTTGTTGACGATGTTCTGGCGGATCAGGCGGTGAATGACGAACGGCTGGAACAGCTCGATCGCCATCTCCTTGGGCAGACCGCACTGATGCATCTTGAGCTTGGGACCCACAACGATGACCGAGCGGCCTGAGTAGTCGACCCGCTTGCCCAGCAGGTTCTGGCGGAAACGACCCTGTTTGCCCTCAATGATGTCGCTGAGCGATTTGAGCGCACGGTTGTTGGCACCGACCACGGTGCGCCCGCGGCGGCCATTGTCGATCAGGGCATCGACAGCCTCCTGCAGCATGCGCTTTTCATTGCGCACGATGATCTCTGGGGCCAGGATCTCCTGCAGGCGCGCCAGACGGTTGTTGCGGTTGATCACCCGGCGGTAGAGATCGTTGAGATCGCTGGTGGCGAAGCGACCACCATCGAGCTGCACCATCGGGCGCAGATCCGGTGGAATCACCGGAATCACATCAAGCACCATCCACTCGGGACGGGCATTGGTGGCGACAAAGTTGTCGATCACACGCAGACGCTTGATCAGCTTGGCCCGCTTCTGGCCCTTACTGGCCGCGATCTCCTCGCGCAGCTGATCACCGATCTCGGCCAGATCGAGGTCTTCCAGCAGCTGCTTGAGGGCCTCGGCGCCGATGCCGACGACCGGCTCGTTTTCGATGTCGGAATCTTCGGCGTAGATCTGATCTTCAATTTCCAGCCACTCGTCTTCAGTCAGCAGCTGCTTGTAGGTCAGGTCCTTGTGATCGCCTGGATCCAGGACGACATAGCAGTTGAAGTAGACGATCTGCTCGACATCGCGCAGGGGCATGTCCAGCAGGATCGCCACGTAGCTGGGGATGCCCTTGAGATACCAGACGTGGCTGACAGGAGCCGCCAGCTTGATGAAGCCCATGCGGTGACGGCGCACGCGGCTCTCGGTCACCTCAACGCCGCAGCGCTCACAGACGATGCCGCGGTGACGCACCCGCTTGTACTTGCCGCAGTGGCATTCCCAGTCCTTGGAGGGACCAAAGATCTTTTCGCAGAACAGCCCGTCCATTTCGGGCTTGAGCGTGCGGTAGTTGATGGTCTCCGGCTTGGTGACCTCGCCCACCACCTGCCCATTGGGCAGGGTGCGTTGCCCCCACTGCATGATCCGCTCGGGGGAAGCGAGCGTGATCTTGACGTAGTCGAAGTGGTTTTCGGTGCGGAGGTTGCTGTTGGACATCGGCTGGCGGCGCTCGCGGCGATCGAAAGGGGTAAGGGGATGACGGGGCTGCCTTGGGGCAGGCCGTGATCAGTCAGCGATCAATCAACACTCAATCGTCGTCATAGTCAGCGACGCCGAGGGATTCATAGGTGGGACGGCTGGGAGTGCTGCGACGCGGATTGACGTCCTGCATCAGATCCACCTCAGCACCCTCATCGGTGTACACAGCGATGTCGAGGCCCAGGGACTGAAGCTCGCGCATCAGCACCTTGAACGACTCGGGTGTACCGGGCCTTGGGATCGGCTTGCCCTTGACGATGGCGTTGAGCGCCTCGTTGCGGCCCTGCATGTCGTCAGATTTGACGGTGAGCAGTTCCTGCAGGGTGTAGGCGGCGCCGTAGGCCTCGAGCGCCCACACTTCCATCTCGCCGAGACGCTGGCCGCCCTGCTGGGCCTTGCCGCCCAGGGGCTGCTGGGTCACCAGGGAGTAAGGGCCTGTGGAGCGGGCGTGGATCTTGTCGTCGACCAGGTGCACCAGCTTGAGGATGTGGGCATAGCCCACGGTCACGGGCTGGTCAAAGGCCTCACCGGTGCGGCCGTCGATCAGCTGGATCTTGCCGGGGTTCTCGGGGTCGTAGACCCAGTCCTTGCCAGGCTGCTTGGCGGCCTCCTCAAGGAAGGCCTGCACGGTCTGCTTGCTCTTTTCGGCTCCGTGCATTTCATCGAAGGGCACCACCTTGACCCGGCAACCCAGGTGCGAAGAGGCCCAGCCCATCAGGCATTCGAACACCTGGCCCACATTCATGCGGCTCGGCACACCCAGGGGGTTGAGCACGATGTCGATCGGGGTGCCATCGGGCAGGTAGGGCATGTCCTCACGGGGGAGGATGCGGCTGATGATGCCCTTGTTGCCGTGGCGGCCGGCCATCTTGTCGCCGACCTGAATCTTGCGGCGCTGGGCCACGTAAACCCGCACCACCATGTTGGCGCCCGGGGGCAGCTCATCGCCCTGTTCACGGGTGTAGATGCGCACGTCAACCACACGACCGCGCTCGGTGCTGGGCACCCGCAGCGAGTTGTCGCGCACATCGCGTGCCTTCTCGCCGAAGATCGCGCGCAGCAGCTTCTCTTCAGGAGGCTGATCGGATTCGCCTTTCGGCGTGACCTTGCCCACCAGGATGTCGCCGCTCTCGACATAGGCGCCGATGCGAATGATCCCCATCTCGTCGAGGTTGCCCAGGCTCTCCTCGGCAACGTTGGGAATCTCGCGGGTGATCTCCTCGGGGCCGAGCTTGGTCTGACGGGCCTCGATCTCGTACTTCTCGATGTGAACCGAGGTGTAGAGGTCGTCAGTGACCAGACGCTCACTGACCAGGATCGCGTCCTCGTAGTTGTAGCCCTCCCACGGCATGTAGGCGAGCAGGATGTTTTGCCCAAGGGCGATCTCACCGCCCTCGCAGGCAGAGCCATTGGCCAGCACCTGGCCGGCGATGACCTGATCACCTTCTTTGACGATGGGGCGCTGATTGAGGCAGGTGTCCTGGTTGGAGCGCTGGTACTTCTGCAGGAAGTGGGTGTGCTCCTGACCCTGCTCATCGCGAATGACGATGACCGTGGCATCGACAAAGGTGACCGTGCCGTTGACGCGGGTGATCGGCACCATGCCCGAGTCGCGGGCCACCTGGGTCTCAAGACCCGTGCCCACCAGCGGGCGCTCAGGACGCAGCAGGGGCACGGCCTGACGCTGCATGTTCGAGCCCATCAGGGCGCGGTTGGCGTCGTCGTGCTCCAGGAATGGAATCAGCGAGGTCGCCACCGAGATCACCTGCACCGGTGAGAGCTGGACGTAGTCCACCTGCTCGGGGGGGACCTTTTCAAAGTCCTGCCGGTAGCGCACGGGCACCAGCTCAGCGGTGATGCGCCCATCGGAATCGGTGGCCACATCACCAGGGGCGACGCGCGACTCGTCTTCAAGGTCAGCCGAGAGGTAGATCGGATCGCCTTTTTTCAGCACGATGCCGTTTTCGACCTTCCAGAAGGGGGTCTCGATAAAGCCGTACTCGTTGACCCGGGCATGGGTCGCCAGCGAACCGATCAGACCGGCGTTGGGGCCTTCCGGGGTCTCGATCGGGCAGATGCGGCCGTAGTGCGAGGGGTGAATGTCGCGCACGGCAAAGCCGGCGCGCTCCCGGGTCAGACCACCGGGGCCTAGGGCGCTGATGCGGCGCTTGTGGGTCAACTCCGCCAGAGGGTTGGTCTGGTCCATGAACTGGCTCAGCTGGCTGGAGCCAAAGAACTCCTTGATGGCCGCCACCAGTGGTTTGGGATTGACCAACTGCGCCGGGGTGAGACTCTCGGTCTCGCCAACGGTCATGCGCTCTTTGATGATGCGCTCAAGGCGGTTGAGGCCAACACGAACCTGGTTCTGGAGCAGCTCACCGACCGAGCGCACGCGGCGGTTCCCAAGGTGGTCGATGTCATCGAGGCTGGCACCGCCGACATCGAGCTCAAGGTTGATCAGGTAATCGATCGTGCTGAGCACATCCTCAGGCGTGAGGGTGCGCACCGCATCAGGAATGGTGAGACGCAGCTTCTTGTTGATCTTGTAGCGACCAACGCGGCCCAGGTCGTAGCGCTTGGGATCAAAGAAACGGCTGTGCAGCAGGCTTTGGCCACCACTGACTGACGGCGGCTCACCCGGGCGCAGCTTCTTGTAGAGCTCAAGCAGGGCCTGGTCTTCTGACGAGATGCCCTCGTCATTGGCCGCCTCGATCGACTTCTGGTAGTACTCGGGGTGACGCAGCTTGTCGAGCACGTCGTTGTCTGACAGACCAATGGCCCGCATCAACACGTGGGCGTTGATTTTGCGGGTTTTATCAACCCGAACATGCAGCAGATCGTTCTTGTCGGTCTCAAACTTGAGCCAGGCGCCCCGGTTGGGAATCAGGCTGGCGTTGAAGGTCTTGCGGCCGTTCTTGTCCTGCTCATCCTTGAAGTAAACGCCGGGCGAGCGCACGATCTGATTGACAATGACGCGCTCGGCGCCATTGATGATGAAGGTGCCCCGCTCGGTCATCAGCGGCAACTCGCCGATGAAGACCTCCTGCTCCTTGATTTCGCCCGTCTCCTTGTTGACCAGACGGCAGGTCACATACATCTGCGAGGCGAAGGTCGCATCGCGGCGCTTGGCCTCTTCAACATCATGGCGGGGTCGCTTGAGGCGGTACTCGCTACCGATGAAATGCAGCTCAAGCTTGCCGGTGTAGTCGGTGATCGGGGAGAAGCTTTCCAGCTCCTCGATCAGGCCCTTCTCCAGGAACCATTTGAAACTCGCGCGCTGCACCTCCACCAGATCGGGCAGGTAAGTAACGGTCTTGGCGACCTGGATCGCGCTGCTCATGCGGTGAACCTGCAGGAACGGGTGGATTGGGTTGTTCAGACTGGCCAGTCAGTCACCAGGGGCCATCGGACCTGGAAGCAACGAAAGAGAAAGAACAGCACCGCACCACTCCACCCGAAGGGGGAGCAGCAGCAGCGCAGGCTCTCTCTATCCAGCTCGCTTCAAGGCTGTAGGCGTGGTCAACAAGGATCGCTTCAGCGTCCAGGCCAATGGAACATCATACATTGTGAAGTGGCAGACCAAACAGGGCTGCCGCGTTGCGCGTGCTGGTAATGGCCACCTCCTGAAGGGTCTGGCCACGCAGCTCAGCCACCCTCTGGGCAACGGCCGCGACATAGGAGGGTTCATTGCGCTTGCCCCGGCGCGGCACCGGCGCCAGGAATGGGCAGTCGGTCTCGATGAGGTAGCGCTCAGGCGGCACCTGC
>VGQS01000079.1 GCA_016882285.1 Cyanobacteria bacterium K_DeepCast_35m_m2_155
CCGCCGGTCCCAGCAGCCACCGGATGCAGGCGCGAGAGGGTGAATTCGGCTTTTTTTTCTTTGACCCCGTCCTGACGGGTCACCGTGTTCATGCGCAGGCGGCCTTCGATCACCATCCGCTGGCCCACCTGCACCCGGTTGGGTAGCTCCTGGGCGAGGTTGCCCCAGCCCACCACCTTGAGCTGGCCGGGGGGGTCTTCGGCCCGCAGACCCTCCAGACTGACCACCATCTCGGCCACGGCGGTCTGGTTGTCCTGGGTGTAGCGCACCTGGGGTGCCTCGAGCACCTCCACCTCAAGCAAACAGTGATTCACTCCTACAGAACCAAAGGTGGCGCCCATCCTGAACCACGGGGCTGAATTGCACCAGAGGCCGAGCCTGTGGATCTTGGCGGGCACAGGCGAGGGGCCACTGCTGGCCGAGGCGTTGCTGCAGCAAGGCTGGCGGCTGCAGGTGTCGCTGGTGACTGCAGCGGCAGCAGCTGCCTATCAAGCGCTGCTCAGCACCTGGCCTGTGGGCGCCCTTGAGCTTCAGATCGGCGCCCTTGAGGGCCCAGCTGGCATTGCCGAGCAGCTGCGGTGCTTTGCCAGCCAGGGGCGAACGGTGCGCGCGGTTGTTGATGCCACCCACCCGTTTGCCCAGCAGATCAGCCGCGATGTGGCCCAGGTCTGCGCCAGCCAGGCTCTGCCCCTGCTGCGTCTGACGCGTGAGGGCCTGCCGAGCGCTGGGGCGCGGCTGCTGCCGCATCTGCAGGCCCTGGATGCTGAGCCGCTGGCCGGCGTGCGACTGCTGTTGGCCCTGGGCAGCCGTCAGTTGAGCCGAGCTGTGGCCTGCAGCCCCGGGGCCTTGCACCATGCCCGCGTGCTGAGCAATCCAGAGGCCTTGCAGCTGGCGTTGGCGGCGGGCCTGGCGCCCGATCGCATCGCTTGCCTGCGGCCCAGCGCCGATTTTGCGCTCGAACGCGCTCTGCTGCGCCGCTGGCGCATCGACACGGTGGTCTGCCGCCAGTCGGGCGGCCGCATCGAGGCGCTCTGGCAGGAGGTCTCCAGGTCCTGCGGCTGCCAGCTGCTGCTGGTGCAGCGCCCCAGCGAGGGTCCCGGTGCCTTGCCGATGGAGGCGCTGCTCAGCAAGCTGAAGCAGCTGCTGGCTTGAGCGCCCCGTGGCCGATCGCAACCCGTCCCAGGTGATGCTGGCCCTGACCAGTGAGGCTGACCAGGCCAAGGCCGAGGCTCTGGCGCTGGCTCTGCTTGAGCGGCGACTGGTCGCCTGCGTCAGCCTGCAGCCCCAGCGCGCGCTCTATCACTGGCATGGGCAACTCGAATCGGCCACCGAGGTGCAACTGCTGCTCAAGACCGACGCAAGACGCCTCGACGACCTGGCTGCCGCCGTGCACGCGCTGCACAGCTACGCGACTCCCGAGTGGCTGGTGTGGCCGGCGGCTGCATCCAGCAGCTACGCAGGCTGGCTGGCCGCTGAGCTGGCGCCGCCTGATGGCCGACCAGCCTGAGCCCTCAGCTCAGATGTTGCGCTGCCAGTGTCTGCAGATCGCTCCGGGGACGGGGGCCCAGCTGGGTCACGACCGCTCCTGCGCAGAGCGAGCCCAGCCGACCGCAGTGCTCGATCGCCTGGCCCTGGCAGTAGGCGTGCAGGAATCCCGCCGCATACAGATCGCCCGCCCCTGTGGTGTCGACCAGCGGGCCGAGCTTGAACGGATCGATGTGGTGGGTTCCTTGGCCATTGAGGATCACCGAGCCCAGCTCGCTGCGGGTCAGGGCCGCCACCTTGCAGCGTCCGCGCACCGTCTCGGCGGCCTCGTCAAAGCTGTTGGCCTTGTAGAGCGAGGTGATTTCCATCTCGTTGGCAAACAGGATGTCGACATGGCCATCGACCAGATCTTGAAAACTGTCGCGGTGGCGCTCCACGCAGAACGCATCTGACAGGCTCAGGGCGACTTCGCCGCCATGGGCACGGGCCACCTCGGCGGCGGCGATGAAGGCCGCCTTGGCGTCCTCGCTATCCCACAGGTACCCCTCCAGATACAGCACCTTGGCCTGGGCGACCAGATCCAGATCCAGATCATCGGGATGCAGCTGCACCGAGGCCCCCAGGTAGGTGCACATGGTGCGCTGGGCATCGGGTGTCACCAGAATCAGGCAGCGCGCGGTCGAAGGGCCACTGGTCGCTGCTGGGGTCTGGTAAGTCGCGCCGACGGCCCGGATGTCGTGACTGAAGATGGCCCCGAGCTGGTCATCGCGCACCCGGCCAATGAAACCGGCCCGGCCGCCCAGCTGGGCGATACCGGCCAGGGTGTTGGCCGCTGAGCCGCCCGAGGTCTCAAGGCCAGGGCCGAGGCTGGCGTAGAGGGTCTCGGCCTGCTGCTCATCGATCAGGGCCATGGTGCCCTTGGTGAGCTCGTGGTTGTCGATGGTGTCGTCGTCGGTGCGCACGAGCACATCGACGATCGCGTTGCCGATGCCGACAACATCAAGGGTTTTGGCAGCCATCAGAGTCAGACGCTGAGCAGGGCCCGCTTGGGACCGTGAATGGGATCTTCGACCACGATCGTCTGATCGCGGCTGGCACCCAGCGAGACGATGGCGATCGGGACCTCCATCAGCTCGGCCAGAAAGCGCAGATAGGCCATCGCCGCAGGGGGCAGGTCGTCGAGGCTGCGGCAGTCGGCGGTGGAGCTTTGCCACCCCGGCAGGCTCTGGAAGATCGGTCTGCAGCGGGCAAAGTCTTCGGCACTGCTGGGAAAGTGCTCAATGCGCTGGCCATCGAGTTCGTAGGCCACACACACCTGGATCGCATCGAGCTCATCGAGCACATCCAGCTTGGTGATCGCCAGGCAGTCGAGTCCATTGACCTCAACGGCGTAGCGGCCGATCACCCCGTCGAACCAGCCGCAGCGGCGGCGACGGCCCGTGGTGGTGCCGAATTCGTGCCCGCGATCGCAGAGGTGGTCGTTGAGGCTGCCCTCCAACTCGGTGGGGAAGGGACCCTCACCGACCCGGGTGGTGTAGGCCTTGGCCACGCCGATCACCCGGTCGATCAGCGTTGGGCCCACGCCGGCGCCGATGCAGGCGCCGCCGCTGACCGGGTTCGACGAGGTCACATAGGGGTAGGTGCCGTGATCGAGATCGAGCAGGGTGCCTTGGGCGCCCTCGAACAGGATGTTCTTGCGAGCCCGCGCCGCCTGGTGAATGGCGCGGGTGCAATCGACCACGTGGGGAGCCAGCCGTTTGCCGTAGGCGGCGTATTCCTGCAGCACGGCCTCCGGATCAAGGGGCTCGAGCCCATAGATGGTCTGCAGCAGCTCGTTCTTCTGGGCCATCGGGCCCTCGAGACGCTCGCGCAGCCGATCCGCATCGAGCAGGTCGATGACGCGGATGCCATTGCGTTCTGACTTGTCCGCATAGGTGGGACCGATCCCCCGGCCCGTGGTGCCGATGCGGCGCTCGCCGCGGCGCTGCTCCATCGCCTGATCCAGCAGGCGGTGGTAGGGCATGGTGACGTGCGCGCTGGAGGCGAGCTTCAGGCCGCTGACGTCAATGCCCAGCTCGAGCAGCATGTCGAGCTCGCCCAGCATCACCTTGGGATCGACCACGGTGCCCGAACCGATCAGGCAGATCGTGTCGGGGTAAAGGATTCCAGACGGGATGAGGTGCAGCTTGAGCACCTGGCCGTCCACCACGATCGTGTGGCCGGCATTGACGCCGCCTTGATAGCGCACAACCACATCGGCAGATCGGCTCAGCAGATCGGTGATCTTGCCTTTGCCTTCATCGCCCCACTGCGCACCGATGACGACGACGTTGGCCAACGAAACAGCGGCCCGTAGCCGCTTCTAAGCACAAACAGAGAGCCTCTCAGATTGGAGGCCCGATCGGCAACCCTCAGGCGCCGCGGGTTGCGCTCGATTCTGCTTTTTTCAGTTCTTTGCTGAGACGCTCCTGCAGGGCTTCGGGCAAGGGGCGATTGGGGTAATTGGCGTAATGGCCAGCCAGTGAATTGAGGGCCGTTTGCATCGTGGTGAACGAGCTCAGGCCATTGACAGCACTGCGCGGGCGGTAGCGGGCCATGTAGTCGTTCATCAGGCTTCGGGCCTGGGTTTCGGCTTCGCTGCGGGCCGGATCATCGGCACTCAGCGCAATCGTGTTCAGCAGGCTGCCGGCAACGGCGACGGTGTCATCGACATAGTTGCCGCTCAGCCCTGTGGCCGATCCGCTGCAGGCGCTCAGCATCAGGCAGAGGCCAAGACACAGGGCGATGAGGCCGCGGCCGAGGCTGCGGGCCAGTCCGCGAAAACCCTCGATCAGAGCGCTGAGCATCGCGGACATGGCGGGCCGGTTCAAGTTGGGCCGGATCCTAGGCGGGCTCGCCCAGCAGTCCACAGCGCTCGGTCGTGAGCCTGGGCAGCAGCACCTCGAGCAGCGCACTGGCGGCGAGCGCTTCGGTGCTGCGCCCCTGACGCTGCACCAGTTCAATCTGGCCGTTGGCCGCATCGCGGCCCACCACCACTCGCCAGGGAATGCCGATCAGGTCGGCATCCTTGAACTTGACCCCTGCGCGCTCGCTGCGGTCATCGAGCAGGGCATCGACCCCTGCATCGAGCAACTCTGTGAGCAGCGACTCGGCCAGCTGTTGTTGCAGTGGATCCTCGATGTTGGCTGGCACCACGATCACCTCAAAGGGGGCAATCGAGGTCGGCCAGCAGATGCCCTGCTCGTCATGGTGCTGCTCCACGGCCGCCTGGGCCAGACGCGAGACCCCGATGCCGTAGCAACCCATCCAGAGGGCCTCTTCGCTGCCGGCTTCGTTGGTGAACGTCGCCTCGAGGGCCTGCGAGTACTTGCGGCCCAATTGAAAGATGTGACCCACCTCAATGCCACGGGCGGCCAGCAGCGTCTGCTCGGGAGCATGCAGGCAGCGATCACCGGGCTGGGCTGCGCGCAGATCCAGGCTCTGGGGGCGTTGATCAGGCTGGGGGAGCAACGCCTCCCAGCTGGCCCCCACCAGGTGCTGATCGCTGCGGCAGGCGCCGCAGACAAAGCCAGTCAGGTCAGTGGCGGTGGTATCGGCGAGCCGTAAAAAGCGTTGTTGCCAGCTGCGGGCGCCGGCCAGCACGCCATCGTCAAGCTGGGGGCCCAGCGAACCAAAGGGCAGCGGGGCGAGTCCCTCGGCGGCCAGCAGCTCGTTGCTGATCGGGGTGATCTCGAGCAGTGCCCCGGCGCCTTCGGCTGCCCTGGCGCTGACCGCATTGGCGAGCTTCACCTCATTGAGCTGCTGATCACCGCGCAGGCACACGAGCAGCGGCTGCGCTGGAGCCGCCGCAAAGCGCGCCACCAACACCAGAACCTTGACGATCTGGGTGGGGTCGAAGCCGTGCACGCGGCAAAGATCTTCAATGCTGGCCAGCCCAGGCGTGGCCAGCTCCTGGCACGGGCTCTGCTGCAGCTCAACCGCAGGCGGCGGCAGCGAGACAGCCCGTTCCTGATTGGCTCCGTAGCGGCCGTCCTCACTGGTGAGGATCAGGTCTTCGCCCGCCTCGGCCGTGACCATGAACTCCTGGGACGCCGAGCCGCCGATGGCGCCGCTGTCGGCTTCGACGGCCACGGCGCGCAGCCCGCAGCGCGCAAAGATGCGCCTGTAGGCCAGGTCCATCGCCGCGTAGCTCTGCTTGAGCGATTCCTCGCTGGCGTGGAACGAGTAGGCGTCTTTCATGATGAATTCGCGCCCACGCATCAAGCCGAAGCGCGGCCTGATCTCATCTCTGAATTTGGTCTGGATCTGATACAAGCTCACCGGCAGCTGCCGGTAGGAGCGCAGCAGATCGGCGGCCAGGGCCGTGATCACCTCTTCATGGGTGGGGCCCAGACCCAGCTGGCGCTCCTGCCTGTCCTGCAGGTGGAACATGATCCCTTCGCCGGCTGTGTAGCCATCCCAGCGGCCGCTGCGCTGCCACAGCTCGGCGGGCTGCAGTTGCGGCAATAGGGTTTCCAGGGCGCCGGTGGCGTTCATCTCCTGGCGCACGATGCCCTCGATCTTCTGCAGCACGCGCCACAGCAAGGGCAGATAGGCGTAGATGCCGCTGCTGATGCGGCGGATGTAGCCACCGCGCAGCAGCAGTTTGTGGGAGCTGATCTCCGCTTCGGCCGGGTCGTCGCGCAGCGTCACCAGCATCAGGCGGGAGACGCGCATGGCAGCAAGGGCAGGAGAGAGGCGGAAGCTATCACCGCCCACCACTTGCCCAGCTGCACAGCCGCGCGGCGCGATCAGGAAACCTCTGGTAGTTTCATCGCGTCCAAGGATTCCAACCGTCGTCTCATGTTTGCCCAGTCGCTGCACTCAGGCACCCTGGGCATCTCAGCTTCGACATCCGTTGAACCAGTCCTTGCCGGCGAGCCTGGTTCGGCTGATGCCGAAGCCCTGATCGGCATTGACGATGTTCAGAAGGCGTTGAATCGCTCGCGCGCTTCGGTGTATCGCTACACCAACACCGATCCGCGCAACCTCAATCCGCCATTCAACCCGCGCAAGCTCAACCCCGAGTACCGCAGTGATCAAAAAGATCCACTGCTGTTCCACCCCAACGAGGTCGCCCGCTTTGCCCGCGATGTGCTTCGGATCAAAGAGGTGACCGTCGAGGTCCTCAACTCCCCCTCGACCGCCACCCAGCAGCTGCTCAGCTCCATTCTCGAGGAGCTGCGCGCCGTGCGCGAGCGGCTTGATCAGTTTGAGTCTCGGCCCACCGAGCTCAGCAGCCGCCGCGATGCGCAAGAGCAGAAACGGC
>VGQS01000080.1 GCA_016882285.1 Cyanobacteria bacterium K_DeepCast_35m_m2_155
GCAGGAGTTCCTCACAGCCGGCGCGAAAATCGAGCAGTAGTAGTTCACCACCGGCGCTGGCGATCGCCAGAAACTCGCCGTCGGCCGTCCAGGCCAGGGCCGAGATCGGCTGCTGCAGATCACCGCAGAGCCGTTCGCTCACCAGCGGGGCCGGGGGGGCCACCGGCGGCTCAGGCCACGCAGGCTGCGAAACCAGCCCGCAGGGCGTCGGGTTCCAATGCGCGGCCGATGATCACGAACTCGGTGCGGCGCCGCTCACCGTCGTGCCAGGGCCGATCGAAATCACCGTCGATCAACATGTGCACCGACTGGAGCACATAGCGCTCATCCTTACCAGCCAGCTGGATGATGCCCTTCATCCGGAACAGATCCGGCCCTCGGCTGCCCACCAGATCAGAGATCCAACGGCCGAGCTTTTCGAGGTCCATGGGTCGCTCCTCGACCAGGGCCACCGAGCTCACGGCATCATCGTGCTCGTGGTCATGCTCCTCGGCCAGGAATCCTGGATCCAGACTCAGGGCGCGCTCCAGTTCAAAGGCCCCAACACCGAGGATCTGATCCATCGGCACATCCGCCATGTGGCTCGTGAGCAGGCGGGCCATGGGGTTGATCACCCGTACCCGCTGCTCCACCAGCTCCCGTTCGGAGTCATCCACGAGATCGGCCTTGTTGAGCACGAGTACATCGGCGAACGCCAGCTGCTCCTGGACCTCCTCGCTCAACCAGTGTTGGTTGACGTGGAGCAGATCCACCAGGGTCACCACCGCATCGAGTCGCAGTTCATCACGCAGGTCTTCATCCACAAAAAAGGTCTGGATCACCGGTGCTGGATCAGCCAGGCCGGTGGTTTCGATGACGAGATGGTCAAAGCGATCGCGCCGCTTCATCAGGTTGCCGATGATCCGGATCAGATCGCCGCGCACGGTGCAGCAGATGCAGCCGTTGTTCATCTCAAAGATCTCTTCATCGGCATCCACCACCAGCTGGTTGTCGATGCCCACCTCACCGAACTCGTTCACGATCACCGCCACCTTGAGCCCGTGCTCGTGGGTGAGGATCCGGTTGAGCAGGGTGGTCTTCCCGGCTCCGAGGTAGCCGGTGAGCACAGTCACCGGCAAACGCTCAGCGGCGGGAACGGGGCTGGAGAAGGCCATAGCCAGAGGAGCCGGACCACAGTCCGACCAGGAGTAAGAATGGTTCTGGTTCTAGCAACACCCGAGGTTCCGGTCAGGCTCGATGGGTTCCGCGATCACCCGACCCCGCCAGCAGCAACTGCTTCATGTCCTCCAACAGGCTGAGTGCGAGCTGAGCGCCCAGGCCCTGCATCAGCGCCTCAGGGCCACCAACCGCTCCAGTGGGCTGGCCACGGTGTATCGCGGTCTGAAGCTGTTGCAGCAAGCCGGGCTGATCCGATCCCGCAAGCTCACCAATGGCGAAACCCTTTACGCCCCCGTGGACCGGGACGAGCACCACCTCATCTGCGTGCAATGCGGCGCGATCCAGGCCTTGCCGCACTGTCCCCTGGGCATCGCTGGTTTAGGCCTTGGCACTGTGCTGTTGCAGGGGTTCAGGCCGCTGTTTCACACCTTTGAGGTTTATGGCCTCTGCAGCCGCTGCCAGCATCAGGAGGCCTGTCTGGATGGCTGATCTGGTGATTGCCGGTGCCGGGCCTCACGCGCTCAGCCTCTGTTGCCAACTGCTGCAGAAACGACCTGCCTGGCGCCGACGCCTGCGCATCCTCGATCCGAGTGGCCACTGGCTGAACCGTTGGCAGCGGCAGATGCGGCAGTTCGAGATTCCCTGGCTGCGCTCACCCTCGCCGCACCATCCTCATCCCAATCCGAACGCCCTGCGCAGCTACGCCTATGGATGTCATCGCAGCGGTGAACTGGAAGGGCCCTACGGCCAACCCCATACCGGGTTGTTCAACACGTTCTCCATGCAGGTTGCCGAGGAGTTCGGCCTGGCTGATGCCGTAGAGCCCCTGGCTGTGGAGGCTGTGGTTCTCGGCCGCTCCTCTCGCGATCGGCTTGGACTGACGTTCAGCGATGGATCCCAGCAGGAGGCACGTCATCTGGTGGTTGCCACTGGACCCACAGCTCCTGTGTTGCCCTGCTGGTTGAACGGGCTGGCAGACGGGGGCTACCCGAGCCCGGCCTTGCAGCACAGCCAGAATGTGGACCTTGAGGCTTGCGGCGATCTCAAGGGGCAGAACATCCTGATCGTGGGTGGCGGCCTTACCAGCGCACACCTCAGCCTTGGTGCGATCAGGCGTGGTGCGCGGGTCACGCTGCTGATCCGCCGCAACTTGCGGAGCAAACCTTTTGACGCCGATCCCGGCTGGCTGGGGCCGAAATACCTCAAGGCGTTCCAGCGCGAAACCTGTATGCGTCAACGCTTGCAGGCGATTCAAGGTGCCCGCGATGGAGGCTCCATCACCCCACCTTTGGTTCATGCCCTCAGGCAGGAACAGATCAGCGGCAGGCTTGAACTGTTGGAGCACACCCAGGTCCAGGTTGCCAATTGGCTTCACGGTCGCTGGATTGTTCAGCTCCAGGGCAGCGGCGCTGAACTCTCAGCGGATCGTCTCTGGCTGGCTACAGGTCATCACGGCGGTGTCAGTCACCATCCCTTAGCCGCTCAACTGCAGCATCAACGGCCGATTGAACTGGTTGAAGATTGGCCCGTGCTCAACGACGATCTGCGTTGGCCGCAGACACCTGTGCACCTGATGGGTGCCTTGGCCTCACTCCAGCTGGGCCCAGCGGCTCGCAACCTGTTCGGAGCGCGAGAAGCTGCCCAGAGGATTTGTCGGACGTTGATCAAGGCCTGATGTGACCCCGGTGTTGCGGCGGGAGCCTCAGGCAGAAGAACAGGTGCTGTTGGATCTGGTTGAGCCAGTAGATCCAACAGCAGTTGCGTTCTCACCGTTTGAACAGCATCCAAGCGTTGGCGATGGCGAAGGAAAGGCTGACCGCCCTCGGATTGCCAATCGTTGCTCTGGTGCTCCACCTCCGTTCTGGCTAGGCCGATGCATGAGCAGGGGTTCAAATGGAGCCTGCAAACGATCTGGTCAAAGGATCAGCAACGCCAGTGAGGCCGTGGATTGCTTTGGTATCAGGCGCCCTCATCGCTGGGTGTGCCACCACACCATCGGTTTGCCTTGATGGTGGGCGAGCCTGCGCGGCGGCCCAGGCACCGGCCGGGATGCGCAGTGTTCGCAAGGGGGGTTGCGTCCCTTGGAGTGGTGTAAAACCCGAGGCCTGTGATCTGATCGGAGATCAGTGATCAGGCAGCTGCAGCAATTGCAGCTGTTGGTTGATCTTGGAGCTGATCGCTGGTCTTGTCCAGCTTGGCCATCGACAGTTCAGAAAAGACGCGGCCATGATGGCGGCCTGATGCCCAGCCATCCGCCGTGGCTGAACCTCATTGAGCAGGCTGGCCACTATCTGGGCCATCTTTCAGGGGCTGCTGCTGGAGGCGCTTCCCTTTCTGCTGATCGGCGTGCTGATCGCAGGGCTAGCCCGCTGGATCGCACCAGGGGGCCGCTGGCTGCAGCGTTTGCCCAGCCAGCCCCTGCTCGCCCCCCTCACTGGTGCCGCCCTGGGCTTCGCCCTGCCGGCCTGTGAGTGCGGCAATGTGCCTGTGGCGCGGAGGTTGCTGGCGGGCGGTGCGCCCCTGGGCTCTGCCCTGGGGTTCCTCTTCGCCGCGCCGGTGCTCAATCCAATCGTGCTCGCCAGCACCTGGGCCGCCTTTCCGAACCAGCCCTGGTTGCTGGCGGCGCGTCCGCTAGCGGCCCTGCTGCTCGCACTTGCCCTCTCAGCCCTTTTGCAGCAATGGCCTGAAGGGCAACTGCTCGAGCCGGCCCTGCTGGAAGAGCGCCGCCTAAGCCAGCCTCTGGCTGAAGTGGGGCTGCTTGAGCGCCGCAGCGGCCTGGTGGGAGCAGCCCCACCAGCAGCGCCAGCGCCCCAAGAAAGGCCCAGCCTGAGCACCGTGCTGGAGCACAGCAGCCGGGAATTTCTGGATCTAGCCGGGTTACTGGTGCTGGGCAGTGCCCTGGCCGCTGTGGTGCAAACCCTGCTGCCGCGCACCTGGCTGCTGGCGGTCGGAGGCGGCCCCACCATCTCCGTGCTCAGCCTGATGCTGATGGCGGTGGTGGTGTCGGTGTGCTCCAGCGTGGATGCATTCCTGGCGCTGGGTTTTGCCGCTCAGATCACCCCCGGCGCCTTGTTGGCCTTTCTGGTGCTGGGTCCGGTGGTGGATCTGAAACTGCTGGGGTTGTTCGGTGTGGTGCTGCAGCCGCGGGCGATTGCGCTCACCGCTGCGGGGGCCTGTGTGGTGGTGCTGCTGATTGGGCAATGGGTGAATCTCTGGCTGCTTTGATCCGGCCCCTGGCCCTGGCCCTCTGGGGTGCGGTGCTGCTGGTGAGCACCCTCACAGGCCGGCTCGAGCTGTTGCTGCGCGGGGTGTTTCATCCACTGGTGGGCCTCAGCGGCGTGGTGTTGCTGGCGATCGCCCTGCAACAGGCCCTGCAGGGCCGGCGCGAGCGGCGCTGGAGCCGCAGTTGGGGTTTGAGCGCGCTGCTGGCGATCGCGGTGCTGGCCCTGCCCCCCAATCCCTCCTTCAGTGATCTGGCTTCCAACCGCAACAGCGATCTGGGCAGCGAGGTGGAGCTTGATTTCCTCTTGCCTCCCGGTCAGCGCAGCCTGACCGACTGGGTGCGGCTGCTGCGCAGCCAGCCCGACCCACAGCTCTACGACGGCGACCCTGTGCGCATCAGCGGTTTTGTGCTCACCCAGCCCGATGGCCCGCCCCAGCTCGGGCGGTTGTTGGTGCGCTGCTGCTTAGCGGATGCCACGCCGATCGGCCTGCCGGTGCGCTGGCCGGCCAGCTTCACGCCCAAACCCGATCAATGGCTCGCCATCGAAGGAAGCATGGGCGTGGAGAGAGTGGCCGGGCAAGAGCGCAGCGTGGTGCTGCCGGGACGCATCCGCGCGATTCCTCGGCCGGCCAGGCCGCTTGAACCATGAAAACCACCGCCCTGCTGTTAGCCGGTGGAACGCTGTTGGCGCTCTTGCAGCAGCAGCTGTTGCTGCATCGGCCACCGCGGCTACTGGAGCTGCAATCGAGCACCGCCAGCGCAGGCCCAGCAGCCCTCTCGCTGCGCTTTAGCCGCCCGATGGATCGCGCCAGCCTGGCGGAGCGCAGCCGGCTCCAACCACCACTACCTCACCAATGGCTGGGATCCGGCAACCCCTTGCGCTTGCTGCTGGCCGCCAACCAACCGATTCAGGGAGCCCTCCAGCTGCTGATCAGCGGAGCTGACCAGCGCGGTCTGGCGCTGCGCACGCAGCGCTGGAGCTGGGATCCGAGGCCACGGCTGCTGGCGGTGGTGCCAAAGGGGAGCGGGGAACAACTGCAACTACTCCAACGCGATGGCAGCTGGCGGCCGCTCACACCGGAGTTCGAGCGGATCACCGCGGTCACCCCGCTGGGGGATGGATCAGGCATTGCCCTGGCCAGCCGCAACAACGCAGGCGAACGGCTCTGGCTGGTGCCGCTTGGACAAAGTGCGCTGCAACGTGATGGCGCACCGGGCCCCGCAGGCGTGCAGGCTGGGCCGCTGCGGGCGCTGCTGCCAGAGCCGCTGATCTTTGCCCATCTGAGCAGCAACCAACGCGGCGACCTACTGGTGCAGTGGAGCGCCCGGCCCCTGGGCCGTTCGATCACCAGCTTTTGGCCGCGGCAGGGAGGTCGCCAACAACTCGAGCTGGAAGCCTCCGGGCCGATGCAGCTGCTGCCGGAAGGTGGAGCTCTGGTGGTTCCCGAGCTGGAGGGGTTGAGCCTGCGCAATCTGCCCGGCAGGCCCGAACGCCGCCAGCTGCTGCCGGGCAGCCGTGATCTGAGCAGCTTCTGCCCAGTGAGCGGGCGGGCCCTGCTGGTGCGGCACTGGCCCGATTTCCGCAGGTCGCTGGAGCTGGTGGAGCCGGGGCAGCCACCACGGCAGCTGTGGTTGGGGGGCGATGCGGTGTTGAGCACAGCCTGCGACCGGGGTGGCGAACGGGTGTGGCTGCTGGTGAGCAACTGGCGAGATGCACAGCGCAACCGCCTGCTGGAGCTCAACCGTCAAGGGCAGATTGTGCGCGAACGAGATCTCACGGACTGGCAGGTGGAGCCCGGTGTTCCGATGGCCTACGACCCAACCCGCCAGCAGCTGCTGCTCACCATGCGGCAACAAGGACAAGTCGACCCCCAACCGGTGTTGATCCCCGTGGCCACCCTGGAGCTGGAACCGCTCCAGAAAGCCGCGCGCCAGGCCCTCTGGCTACCGCCGGGCTAGCTGCAAGGGCAGCAACAGCAGGCAAAGCACGCCGATCAGTGGACCAGGCGGCAGGTTCACCCAGGGCTGAATAGCCAGCAAAAAGCCACCGCCACTCAGCAGCGTGCCGAGCCCCGCCGAGCGCCAGAGGGCCTGGCGCAGGCTTCGAGCACCGGGCAAGGCCAGCAACGCTGGGGCCCCCATCAGCCCGATCACCAACACCACCCCCACTGCGGTCATGGCACTCACCACGGTGAAGGCCGTGATCAGGGTGAGCAGTAAACGCAGCCGCCGCACCGGCAACCCGGCGCTGGCGGCCCCCATCGGATCCACGCCGAGATACACGTATTGGCGGTAACGCAGCAGCACCAGCA
>VGQS01000081.1 GCA_016882285.1 Cyanobacteria bacterium K_DeepCast_35m_m2_155
TGCAACGCCAACTGCCGCGCGGGCCGCGGGCCCTGGGCGCTTAAAAGCGGGCGCGCACCGTGAAGGCGTAATCGCCCCCCGGTTCGAGTTGGTAATCGGCCTTGAGCAAAAACCGCAGCAGGGCGTCCTGAATCAAGGCCCGGCCCAGCGACGGCTCCACCTCAAGGGTGCCGCGATCAAAGGCCCAACGGAAGGTCCAGTGGAACCCCCCGGCGCTGACCTCACCTTCCATCAAACGCTGGCTGAAGCTCTGATGCAGCACCCGCAATTGGGCCGTCGTGGCAGGCAAGCGGCTCATGCGGGCACAAAGCCATTGAGACGATTGCCAGCACGCTCCAGGCCAAGCCGCTGAATCACGGTGATGCCAGCCTCCACTTCACTGAGCACCTGATCGAGCACCGCTTGCTCAGACGCCGCAAAACGGCCGAGCACATGGCCCACCGTGCGTGCCTTGCGCTCGGCAGGGTTGTCGGCAGGGGCGCCGATGCCGATGCGCAACCGGGCAAAGTCCTGCGTACCGAGATGGCTGATGGTCGAGCGCAAGCCGTTATGGCCGCCAGCGCTGCCTGAGGCGCGCAGGCGCAACTTGCCCAGCGGCAGATCCATGTCATCAACCACAACGAGCAATTGATCGGGCTTGAGATCAAACCAATCGAGTGCAGCTCGAATCGAGCGGCCGCTGTCGTTCATGAAGGTCTGGGGCATCAACAGCCGCAGCCGTTGCTCACCCACCCCCACCTCGGCCAGCAGACCATGCAGGCGCGCCTGGTTGCGAAAGCCAGCACCTGAACGGCTCGCCAGCCGCTCCAAGGCCATGAACCCGACGTTGTGGCGCGTTTGTCTGTACTGATCGCCTGGATTGCCGAGGCCGACCACCAGCTTCAGGTCAAAGCCTGAACCAAGCCTTGAGGGCTCAGACGCCTGGAGCACTGCCCGAACCGGCATCGGCTGCAGCGTCGCTGGCAGACGAGCCATCGGCTGAAGCGTCCAGTGCTGCGGGTGCCTGGGCACCAGCACCATCGCTGCTGCCCTCAGCGATGGCACTACGAAATTCCTTCTCAAAGTCCTGAGAAGCGCTCTGAAAGCCTTTGAGCGTGCGCCCCAACGTCTTGCCCAACTCGGGCAGGCGCTTGGGGCCGAACACCAGAAGCCCGATGGCGGCAATGACCGCCATCTCTGGCAAACCAATTCCGAAGATGTTCATGGCGGGCTGCCAGCTGAAGAAGGAATCAGCCGATGCCGTTCCAGTTGACGTTGATGCCTTCGAGCAGCAGCGACTTGTTGTACAGCTGCAGGATCACCAGCAGGAACACCAGGAACAGCACCATGAAGATGCCCATCACGGGTGTGGTGCCCCAGCCAGGAACCACCTTGCCGTACTCAGAGTTCAGGGGGCGCAGCAGGTCTCCAAGACGGGTGCGTTGAGCCATGGCGGCGGGTGCCTCTCGGGCAGTGAAGCGGTCTGGTTACTGTAAGGGCCTTGCCTGCCTTGGCGCGCCGGGCTGTCAAGCGTTGTGATGGAAGGCTTCGCCACCATGGAACCCAGCAGCACCGGTTCACCTGCCCTCAGCGTCGCGATCGCCGTGCTGGTGGCCCTGCTGGGCCTCACCGGCTTTGGGGTTTACACCGCCTTCGGCCCACCGTCCAAACAGCTCAGCGACCCCTTCGACGACCACGACGACTGAGGCGAGGGCCCTTCAGCGCCCAGCCGGGACGATCCGCCAACAACCGATCTGCCACGGCCGCAGCCAGCCATCAACCTCTGCGCCGTCGAGGCGGCGATCCAGCCCATCAAGGCGCTCGATCAGCTGCCAGCTGGGCCCCAGATCCAGGTGCCGGCGGCAGCTCGAGAGGTTCTGCACCGTGATCACCCCATGGCGCGCGCCCAGCAGCATCAGATCTGGGCCCAGCGCCGGCAAGGTCACAAGCGCCGTTGCGCGGCCAGCTTGATCGGCGTCGGGGCGGGGTTCCAAGCGCAGCGGGCGGCACCACAGCGGCTCGCGAAACTGCACGGCGCGCTGCGGCAGACCCGCCAGCCGCCAGCCAGCGGGGCAGGGCGTCAGGGCAAGCCGCAGGCGCTGCCAGCCGTTGTCAGCTGAGGGGTCAGGCCAAGTGGGAGCGCGCAGCAGCGACACCCCCAGCTGCTTGGGGCTCGCCGAAACACCCTGGGGCCCATCGAGCAGAACGCCAAGGCCACCACCAGGGGCAGCGGCCTCAGAGGCCAGCCAACTGATCGCCGGGACCTCCCATCGGGCCTGTTCACGGACGGTGAACGATTGTGCCGGTCGCTCGATCACGCCGCCGCTGGTGTCGCTGGCCCAGCGGCAGGCGTCTTGGGCCAGTGGCACTTCAAACCGCAGCAGTTCATGCTGCTGCCTCCAGTCGATGCTGAACAGCAGCTCGAGCCAGGGACTGGCGGCCTGCAGACGCGCATCGAGCCGCACGGCAGAGCTGCCCAGGCGGCCGCGCCAGCTCAGCTGAACGCACAAGGGGCCCCGCTCGATCCAGGCGAAACTGTGTTGCCACGCAATCGGACAGGGCTGCGCTGCATAGTCAGCCGCCAGATCCCAGGCATCCCAGAACTCACCGGCATCGCGGTAGCGGCGCAGCTGGGCCGGCGCCAGCAGATAAGCGCGCCCCGCCGCATCGCTCAGCTGCTCAAGCCCGGCGGGGCCGATCTCGGCGCTCAGCAGCCCATTGCCGAGCCGCCAGCGACCACCAGCAAGCTCTTGACAGACGACTGGATGCACAGGCGCTGGTGCTGCCGCCTGTTTGGCCACCTCACAGCCCAGGCGCTGCAGCGGCAGCGCCTGGGTGCCAGAGAGCGCGGGCAGCTGCAACCAGCAGCCCCCAGCCGCAGCGGGCTGGGCAGGTAGCGCCTGGCCCTCATCACCAAGCGACCAAGCCCCCGCAGGCAAACGCACACAACGGCCCTGAGTCTCGAGCGGCTGCAGCTGGACCACCGCCCAGCGCTCAGCCGAGGCAGCCAGAGGGGAGAGCCACTGCTGCAGCGCCGCATCACGCTGTGCGCGGGCCTGGCGCCGCGCCGAGCGCCACTGCCCTTCCGCCTGCTCAAACACCTCAGGGATCGAGGTCCCAGGGAGGATGTCGTGAAATTGCTGAAACAGCAGCGGCCTCCAGTCAGGAGCTCCCGCTGAGGGTTCTGCTGGATCGAGCTCGGCGCGAGCGCTGCAGGCAGCCAGCATCTGAGCCAGCTCAGCCTCACGCAGCAACCGCTCGAGGGTGCGGTTGTGGCGCTTCTGATCAGGCCGGCTGGTGGCGCAGCCGCGATGCAGCTCCAGATACAGCTCATCGCGCCACACCGGCAAGGCCGAGGCATGGGGCTCAAGGCCGCTGAGGTACTGGCGCAGGCTGCCGTGGCGCTGTGGTGCCAGGGGCGCACCACGCTCGGCCTGCACCTGCCAAAGGGCAAGCTGCTCGAGCATTTCGGCGGTGGGACCGCCGCCGTGATCGCCCACGCCAGGCAGCCAGAGCGCCTCGCCAAGGCCCGTGGCGTGCTGCCACTGCCGCCGGTAGCGCTCGATCGCGACCGGGTCGCCATCGGTGCCGATGGCGGCAGTCATCAGAGCCAGCACCTCGTCGCCGCAGCGGCTACGCCAGCGAAACAGACGATGCGGGAACGGGTTGGTGGCGTTCCAGGCGAGTTTGTGGGTGCAGAACCAGCGCACCCCGGTGGCGCCGGCAATCGCCGGCAGACCCGCCGCAAAACCAAACGAATCAGGCAGCCAGGCGAGCTCATGGCTCAGCTGCGGAAAGGCGGCTCGGCTCCATTGCTGACCCAGCTGGAACTGCCGCAGCAGCGAGCTCGTGCTGATCAGCACGCAATCGGTTTCAACCCAGGGACCGTTGATGGGCTCAAAACGGCCGGCGGCAACCGCAGCCTCAAGGCGAGCAAACAGCGCCGGCCTGTGGGCCTGCAACCAGGCATAGAGGGCTGGCGTCGAATGGGCGAAATGGAGCGCGCCAAAGCGCTCCATCAGATCGAGCACCGAGTCAAAGGTGCGCACTGCGGCCTCCCAGGTGTCGGCCACCGGCCACAGCCAGGCCAGATCCAAATGGGCATGGCCCAGCACATGCACCAAGCCGCGAGGCTGATCAGACGGAAGCGCAATGTCCTGCTGCAGCTGGCTGAGCTGTTGCCATTGCGGCTCAAGCAGCCCGTGAGGATCGCCTGGATCGAGCGGCTCCAGCTCCAGACGGCTCATCACCAAGGCGCCGTCGTCATGCCGCGGGCTGCGCAGCGTCAGCTCAAGCTCGAGGCTCTGGCCTTGCCACCAGCGCTCAGGCAGTGGCCAGCGGCAGGCGCTGTCAAACAGGTCGCCGCGGTGCACCACCGTGCCATCGACCCGCAGCTCGAGCGCCTCGGCCCACCAGCGCAGTGCCAGCCGCCCGCAGGCGCTGCCAGCGAGTTGCTGCCAAGGCTCAGGGCAGCGCAGGGTCAAGCGCAACACACGGCTGCTACCGCCGCGCGGCCAGATGATCAGGCCGCGGGCGTGCCAATCGGGCCGGTGGCTTGTGCCCCAGGGATCGGCCAGGGCCGAACTCCAGTCGCCACAAGCGTTTTGCCACTGCCAGAGCGGCTGGAGCTCCAGGCAGAAAGATGACTGAATCGTTTCAATCCGCTCAGGCAATGGCACCTCGGGGGGCTCGGGCATCCTTTGATGGCCTGCCAGGACCCATAGGATGATGGGCCATCTGGCTAGCTGATCAACCGATCAGCACTCGCCCTAGCCCGACTCGCAAGCTCGACCATGCTCGCCCTCAAAATCTCGGTTTATTCGGTCGTCTTCTTCTTCATCGGGATTTTCGTGTTCGGCTTCCTGGCCAGCGACCCCAGCCGCACACCGAGCCGTAAGGACCTCGAAGAGTGATCCCTGGGACACTTGGCGATCCGCGGCAGCGCCGCTGATCCGCAGCAGGGTGCATGGGAGAATCGGCCGGATTTATGCCGATTGCCAAGCCTGTGCCGCGAAACCGATCCTTACGATCGGCCTGTGCCGTAGCAGGTCTGGGCTCATTTCTGAGCGCTCTGCCTGTCGCAATGGCGGCAGAGCCACCAGGTCAAGACCGACAAGCAGCCGAAGCCAAGGGCGGCTCCCTGCAAACACCGGCGGCAGCACTGAGCAACGCGCTGCCCGCCGAAGCCGAGCTGCCGCTTGAGCTCGAACTCAGTGCCAACGCCGTGCGCTACGACGGCGTGCTCGGACGAGTCATTGCCGAAGGCAATGTTCAAGCGCTGGTGGCCGGCGGCAGACTCCTGGCCGATCGACTCGAATACGAAACCCGCAGCCGCACGGTCTATGCGCGCGGCAGCGTGCGCCTGCAGCGCGGCCAGCAGTATCTGCAGGCCAGCCAACTGCGCTACAGCCTGCTTGAAGGGAGCGGTGAAGCCGATGACGTCTACGGCATCCTCGATCTCGACGGCAGTGACAGCGACTATCTGCTCAATCAACCGCCTTCACAGCCGCTCACACCACCTGAGCCACTGAGCTGCACCCCGATCCTGCCGCCGATTCCCAATTGGCATCCCTACAACTGGGCCGTGACCGCCTGGGGCGGCCAGATGATCGACGCCAACTTCGGCGATTCGTTCTATTTCAAAGGACGCTGGAGACCCGAATACCTGGCCGGTGTTGGCCTCAACAAGCGCATCGTCGACGGTGGTCCGTTTTCGCTGGAGCTTGACGCCAACCTGCTGGCTCACCAGGCCTACCCCCAGGCGGGAGGGCAATACAACCAGGCTGTTCCCTACGCATCGGTGCCAGGCCAGACCTTTGGCGAAGGGACGCTCGGCATCGGCCTCAGGATCTGGATGCAGCCCTGGCTGAGTGTGTTTCTGGTCGAAGGGGTGAGCTACACCACCGATGTCAGCAACTACGAGCGGACCTTCCGCAGCCGCTACTCACAATTTCTCAATTACCTCGCCTTTGAAATTGAAGCGCTGATCAACCCGCGCTGGTCCGTCGTCGGAAGACTGCATCACCGCTCAGGCGCCTACGGGGTGTACAGCGGTGTGCGCGAAGGCAGCAACGGCTATCTGGTCGGCCTGCGGTATCGCTTTGGCGAGGGCAGAGCAAAGCGCAGTGCTCCCGCCATGCCACCAGCCCAGGGCTGCCCTGATGCACCGGAGCCAGGCAGCGCAGCTGAGAGCAGCATGACCGCAGCGCTGGGCCGCGCAGCCAATCAGCAGCAACAGCCGGGCGGCACAACCCCAACCGCAACGCAAGCTGGCCCCAGCACAACCAAGCGGCAAGGCCTGTGGCAACAAGCCCGGGCGCAGGAAAAGGCTCGCCAGGAAGCGATCAGCCGCATTCAGCAACGGGTCAGCGATGTGAAGCTGCAGCAATCGCTGCGGCTTGAGCGCCGCTTTGGCTTCGACGATCGCGAAACCACCACCAACACCGCCAACGTCTACGGCGGCATCGTCCCTGAGCAGCTGAAAAGCCTCAACACCACGGCCAACATGAAGCCGGTCGATGGCGGCATCAGCCGCTGGCGCATTCAGGCGCGCTCGATCAAGCTCAGCGCCACCGGGTGGAGCGCCTCGCGGGTTGGCATGACCAACGACCCTTTCACCCCGGCGCAATCGTGGCTCGAAGCGGTGGGCGTACAGGTCGGCGTCAATGCCAAAGGCGACACCGTCATCTCGGCCCGCAGCACGCGCAT
>VGQS01000082.1 GCA_016882285.1 Cyanobacteria bacterium K_DeepCast_35m_m2_155
TGATCCAGGCCATTGATTGGACGTGCATCTGGATGCTCCCCAACACGGCAGGTTGCGCCACTGCCGAGGAGGCGGTGCGGGTGGCACGCCTGGGGCGCGAGCTGGCCAAGCTCGCTGGCCAGGAGGACAACACCTTCGTGAAGCTGGAGGTGATCCCTGATTCGCGCCACCTGCTGCCCGATCCGATCGGCACCCTTGAGGCCGCCGAGCAACTGGTGAATGAGGGCTTCACGGTGTTGCCCTACATCAACGCCGACCCGCTGCTAGCCAAGCGGCTCGAAGAGGTTGGTTGCGCCACGGTGATGCCCCTGGGCTCACCGATTGGTTCAGGCCAGGGCATCCGCAATGCCGCCAACATTGCGCTGATCATTGAAAACGCCGGGGTGCCGGTGGTGGTCGATGCCGGCATCGGCGTGCCCAGCGAAGCTGCCCAGGCGATGGAAATGGGTGCTGATGCCCTGTTGATCAACAGTGCCATCGCCCTGGCTGGCGACCCACCGCTGATGGCACAGGCCATGGCACAGGCCTGTCAGGCCGGCCGCAGCGCCTATCGGGCTGGCCGGCTGCCGATGCGAGCTGAAGCCTCGGCCAGCTCGCCGCGCAGCGGACGTGTTGGCGAGGGCACGTAACGCTTCTGCACGGGCAGCGGCCGGCGATGGCAGAGCTGCTTACCGTCAGCCCAACCGAAGCCATCACCATGCAGGTCACCGAAGAAGACGGCGGCAGGCTCAATGCCTTTGCCATCGAACCCCGCATGGAGGTGATGGAAGCGGGCAGCAGCAGCGGCAGCAGCAAAATGCTGCTGATCGGCGGCGGACTGCTGGTGCTGCTGCTGGTGGGCGTGGCGGTAGGGATCAGCTGAATCCCTGTAGTAGCTTGACCTGACGCAGCGATCGTCCCTCCTGATCGCTCGCCCAGCAGGAGTGCAGCGGTGAAGGTTTTCGTTCTCGGCGGCGACGGCTTCTGCGGCTGGCCGTGTGCCGTGAACCTGGCCGATCAGGGTCACGACGTCCTGATCGTCGACAACCTCAGTCGCCGCAAGATCGACATCGACCTGGAGGTCGAATCGCTCACACCGATCACCACCATCGGTGAACGGCTGCGGGCCTGGCAGCAGATCGGCGGCAAGCCCATGCGCTTTGAGCACATGGACATTGCCCACGAATACCAGCGCCTGCTGGATCTGTTGCTGACCGAGCGGCCCGACGCCGTGGTGCATTTCGCCGAGCAGCGCGCCGCGCCCTACTCGATGAAGAGCAGCGCCACCAAGCGCTACACCGTCGACAACAACGTCAACGGCACCCACAACCTCCTGGCCGCCATCGTTGAGAGCGGACTCGACATTCATGTTGTGCACCTGGGCACCATGGGTGTCTACGGCTATGGCTCCCACCGCGGCGCCACGATTCCTGAGGGCTACCTCAAGGTGGAGGTGCCCCAGCCCGATGGCAGTCGTTTTGAAGAGGAGATCCTCCACCCGGCGAGCCCCGGCAGCGTCTACCACATGACCAAGACGCTGGATCAGCTGCTGTTTCTGTACTACAACAAGAACGACCAGATTCGCATCACCGATCTGCACCAGGGCATCGTCTGGGGCACCAACACCGAAGCCACCGACCGCGACCCACGCCTGACCAACCGCTTCGACTACGACGGCGATTACGGCACCGTGCTCAACCGCTTCTTGATGCAGGCGGCGATCGGCTATCCGCTCACGGTGCATGGCACCGGCGGCCAGACCCGGGCGTTCATCCACATTCGCGATTCGGTGCGCTGCGTGCAGCTGGCGCTGGAGAACCCCCCCACCAAGGGTGAGCGGGTGATGATCTTCAACCAGATGACCGAAAGCCACCAGGTTGGCGAGCTGGCGCAGAAGGTGGCGGCACTCACCGGTGCCCAGATCAATCACCTGCCCAACCCGCGCAACGAAGCGGTCGAAAATGATCTGATCGTCGACAACCGCTGCTTCATCGAGCTGGGTCTCAATCCGACCACGCTGGACAATGGCCTGCTGGCCGAAGTGGTCGATGTGGCGCGCCGCTGGGCCGATCGCTGCGACCGCAGCCGCATCCCCTGCGTGTCGGCCTGGACGAAGACCCAGGCAGCCGCCATTCAGACGGCCTGAGCCACGCCGCGCCCCCGCCTTGAAGATCGCCCTGTTCACCGAAACCTTTCTGCCCAAGGTGGACGGGATCGTGACGCGGCTCACCAAAACGGTGCAGGAGCTGGTCGCAGCCGGCGACCAGGTGATGATCGTCTGCCCGGAGGGCGCGCCGCCGCGCTACTGCGGTGCTGAGGTCGTCGGTGTTCCGGCGACGCCGCTACCGCTCTATCCAGAGCTGAAGCTGGCCCTGCGCCTGCCGTCTGTGGCTGAGGCACTGGAGCGTTTTCAACCCGATCTGGTGCACGTGGTGAATCCAGCGGTGTTGGGTCTGGGCGGCATCTGGCTGGCCAAAACCAAAGGATTCCCCCTGGTGGCGAGCTACCACACCCACCTGCCCAAATATCTGGAGCACTACGGCGTCGGCCTGCTGGAGCCGCTGCTGTGGGAGCTGATCCGGGCCGCGCACAACCAGGCAAAACTCAACCTCTGCACCTCAACCGCGATGGTTGAGGAGCTCAGCAGCAGGGGGGTGCAGCGAACAGCCCTGTGGCAACGCGGCGTCGACACCGATCTGTTCAGACCCGAGCTGCGCAGCCAGGCCATGCGTCAGCGGTTGCTGGCCGGCCGCAGCGACACCGGCAAGCTGTTGCTGTACATCGGTCGGCTATCGGCCGAAAAACAGATCGAACGCATTCGCCCGGTGCTCGATGCCATGCCCGAGGCACGCCTGGCCCTGGTGGGCGATGGCCCCTACCGCCAGCAACTGGAGACGTTGTTTGCCGGCAGCGCCACCCACTTCGTGGGCTATCTGGCTGGTGAAGAGCTTGCCGCGGCCTACGCCAGTGGTGATGCCTTTCTGTTTCCAAGCAGCACCGAAACCCTGGGACTGGTGCTGCTGGAAGCCATGGCCGCTGGCTGCCCGGTGGTGGCCGCCAATCGCGGCGGCATTCCAGACATCGTGACCGATGGCGTCAATGGTTGTCTCTATGAACCCGATGGAGCCGATGGTGGCAGCGCCAGCCTGATCGCTGCCACCGAACGCCTGCTGGGCGATGCCACCAAGCAACGGCAACTCGGGCTCGCAGCTCGCAGCGAAGCAGAGCGCTGGGGCTGGGCCGCCGCCACTGAGCAGTTGCGCGGTTATTACCGGCAGGTGCTGCAGCCCCTCGCGGTGACTGCTTAGGTCTTGCTGGTGCGATTGGCCCTGAACCACGTCGTCATCAACGCCTTCACCATCGGCGCCGCCACGGTGCCGCCGTACCCGCCAGAGTTTTCGCCGAACGCGACGATCACCAGCGTGGGTTTGCCGGCCGGCGCGTAGCCCCCGAACCAGGCGTGATCGGGTCTGGGCGGATCTTCGCCGGTTCCGGTCTTGCCCGCCACCGCAGGCAGTTGGGGCTCATTGAGCAGACGTGCCGTGCCCTCGGTGACCACCATGCGCAGCCCGCGGCGCAGCACCGCCAGGGTGGAGGGCTTCAGGCCAATCCAGGTGCGCTTGGTGGGGCGCTCAACCAGATGGGGTGTGACCAGCCAACCCCCGTTGGCGACCGCCGCGTACAGGCGCGCCATCTGCATGGGCGTGACCTGCAGCGCCCCTTGGCCGATCGCCGAGGTGATCGAATCAACCGGCGTCCAGGGCTCGGCAAGCACCTCCTTTTTCCAGGCGCGATCGCCCATCAAGCCTGGACTGTCTTCGTCAACCAGTTCAATACCACTGGACTGGCCGTAGCCCATACGGCGTGCGGCGGCAAACAAATGCTCAGGCCCCAGCCTGAGGCCTACGCGGTAGTAAAAGGTGTTGCTGCTGACGGCCAACGCCAGCGGGAAACCGATCATGCCGTGGGCACCATGATCGCCGTAACAGAGCCCCGCATAACAGAAGGAGTTGGTTGTCAGCACCTTGGAATCGGGCTGAAAGAGGCCCGACTCGAGTGCAGCGATCGTGGTCACGATCTTGAACGTGCTGGCCGGCGGAAAGCCGCGAAAGGCCCTGTTCAACAGGGGTGCATCGGGCCGATTGAGATCGGACCATTGCTGGGTGGTGGGACCGTCGGAAAACAGATTCGGATCAAAGGTGGGCCTGCTGGCCAGCGCCAGGATGGCTCCGCTCTGGGGATCCATGGCCACGATCGCCCCCTTGCGCACGCCGTTGAGCGCTTTCTCAGCAGTGCGCTGCAGCTCAAGGTCGAGGGTGAGCCGCAGATCCTTGCCGGGTTTGGCAGGTTTGTCGCCCAGGATCCGCTGCACCTGCCCCGACGCATTGACTTCGACCTGCTGGCCGCCCCATTCACCCCGCAGGATGGACTCATACACCTTTTCAACACCACTGCGGCCGACCCGATCGCGAATGCGGTAACCCTTGGCCTCCAGCTGGGCGTATTCCTCTTCGGTGATTCCACTGGTGTACCCAAGGACATGGGCCGCCAGGCTGCCGTTGGGGTAACTGCGCAGGACATCGCTGTCGACCTCTGCCCCCTTGAGCGAACTGGCCTGCTCGCGGAAACGCAGAACCTGCTCCGGCTTGAGTCGGGAGGCCAGCACAATGCGGAACCCCTCCGCATTGGCGCCCTCCTGGCGGCGGCGATCCAAATCGCTGACAGGAATCGAGAGCAGTGCAGCCAAGCGATCGCGCAACCCAGGCCACTGCTGAGCGCTGACCTGACGCGGTTGGATGTAGAGGCTGTAGGTGAGTCGACTGGTGGCCAGCACCTGTCCATGACGATCCAGCAGGCGCCCGCGAATCGGATTGCGGGCCATCAGGCGGATGCGGTTCTCATCCGAGAGGTCGCGGTAATGGGCCCCTTGAACCAGCTGCAGCACCGCCAGGCGAGCCAGCATCGCTCCGGCAAACACCGCCACAACCAGCATCAGCCCCAGGGACTGCCGGCGCGCACCGGTGCGGCGATGCAAGGCGGAAGAGAACATCGAATCGGACTCAGCTCGGCTGCTGCAAGGCGCTCTCCAGCTGCGCGAGGCGCTGCTCCACCGCAGCCAGGCGACTGAGCAACAGGGCCTGGTCGGCCACGGGTTGGGAATGATTGGGCTCGGCCATGGCAGAGCCGGGTTCGACCCGCACATCAACCTTCATGACCGGGTTGCCAAGACCTGGGCTCAGGCGATCAAGGCCGCTGCGCAACTGGCTGGCCAGGGGCTCGCCCTCGTCGCGCAACTGCGCCAGGGGATCAGCACCGCCAGCCTTGTTGGAAAAAGCAGCAACGACATCCTTGAAGCCGCCTTTGCGCGCCCGCTCAGCAACGGCAACGCCAACGGGCAGGACGTCCTGCATCAACTTGAGGCGCAGGGTGTCGAGTGGATTGGCAGCCATCGGTGTCTCCTGGAGCCAGCCACATCAGTCTGACGCGTGCGGCAGCCCGAACGCTGAGGACCTCAACGCGATGGCAAGGTCAAACCCGGATTGACAATCACCTGGCGGCAGCTCTGCTGGCTGCCGTACCACCAGCCGGCTCCAGCGGCCAGCACCAGCAAGGCCGCCGCAGGCAACAACGCCTGGCGGGTCACATCGAGGCTGGCCCACTCAAGCCAGGAGCGCAGCATGCGCTCACGGTCAAACCGTCGCCTGGCTTTGGCCTCGGCCTGCTCGCGGCGACGCAGCGAGCGGTCGACCCAGCGCTCAAAGGCCTTCTTTTTGGTGACGGCCATTTTGCGCTCGACCTCAAGCAACTGACCAGCCGTGAGCTCAGGATTGAAGGTGCTGATCAGCTCCAGGCTCTTGAGAAACATCTCAACAGCGCCATCTTTGACCTGACGCTCCTCGTCAGCGAGCAGCTCCCAAGCAAGCTCGGGGTAGAAGCGACCACGGTTGGCCTGGATCTGCTCTTCCTCAAGCTGTCCGGGTTCGCGCAACCAGCGGTCGGTGTTGGCATCAAAACGACGCCAGTACAAAAAGGGATTGAGATAGATCGTCTTGCCAGCGATCAGGATGCTGTCCTGCTGCAGACGGCGCTGGAGCAGCTGGTCCTGATCCGGTGTCGTCACAGACGAGACGGCGGTCACGGCGACTGGGCTGGGACTTTGAGGGTACCCAAGAGTTGCCGCGGCCGCCATGGGCGCACGGCTACTCCCACTCGATCGTGCCGGGTGGCTTGCTGGTGATGTCCAGCACCACCCGGTTCACGCCCCTGACCTCATTGACGATGCGGTTGGAGATGGTCTCGAGGAGGTCATAGGGAAGGCGCGACCAATCGGCCGTCATGCCGTCTTCTGAAGAGACACAGCGCAGCACGATCGGGAAGGCATAGGTGCGCTTGTCACCCATCACGCCCACGCTGCGCACCGGCAGCAGCACGGCAAAGGCCTGCCAGATCTCGTCATAAAGACCGGCATCGCGAATCTCTTCGCGCACGATCAGATCGGCATCGCGCAGGATGTCGAGCTTGTCTCCTGT